>JAQULR010000060.1 GCA_028749205.1 Acidobacteriota bacterium
ATACTCTCAATGGCTCTGGACTGGCTGTTGGCCGGACCGTCAGTGCTATTCTGGAGAATTATCAGCAAAAAGACGGTTCGGTGGTCATTCCTGAAGCTCTTCGTCCTTATATCGATGGCTTGAAGGTAATCAAGGCTTGAGTTGTCCCTGAAGAGGTCTGATTCCCTATAATCGATATTATTAAATGAGTAATGGCTATTATATGAATAAATTTTAATATATCTTTTGGCCTTTATTAACCTGGGAGTGTCACGGTCTCTTGTCATGAGTGCTGGCTCAGGATACAATATTTGTTGACTCCTGGAGGGATGGCCGAGTGGCTGAAGGCGGCGGTCTTGAAAACCGCTTTCCGGTATCCCGGAACGGGGGTTCGAATCCCTCTCCCTCCGCCACCTTTATCAGCCTACAGTTTTTAGGATATTAGAGAGAGCGCTTTTTATTCATGTTCTATCTCCAGGACAAAAACCCTTTTCTTGACTTTCTAAAAAATTGGGAATTAAAATAGCTGTGACATCTGATGCTAAGATGCCAGTGCAGAGAGAAGGAGGCTAGATGAAATCCCGAAATATAACAAGAAGGTCTTTCTTGCGGACCGCCGGGGCGGCTGGAGCCATAGCCTTTACCTGGAATCCGGCCAGTCTTTCGAGAATTGAGGCTGCCTCGCAATCAGTGGCCAGCTTGCCACCTGAGGAGGTGGCTAAGGATGAATTCTACTGGAGAGAAGTTCAGCTTGGTTTTAAGCTTGATCGTTCTCTAATTAATCTCAATAACGGTTTTACCTGTCCCTGCCCGCGGGTGGTTCTGGAATCAGCCTTTCGCTATACTGAGCTGATAAACATGCTGCCCGTACATTATCAGGCGATGGTGGCAGGGAATATTGAGACTATCCGGCGCCGGATGGCTAAGGAATTTGGTTGTAACCTGGAAGAAATAGCTTTAACCAGAGGAGCCAGCGAATCACTGCAAATTGTCCAGAACGGGATTGACCTTAAACCAGGTGATGAGGTCATCACTACGGAACAGGATTATCCCAGAATGTTGACCACCTGGGACCAGAGGATGCGGCGGGAAGGTATCAAAGTAACCCGCCTTCAGTTCCCGGTTCCAGCCACTCAGGATTATCTTTATAAAATGTTTGAGAAGGCTATAACTCCCAGAACCAAGGTTTTTCATTTCTGTCACATTACCAATCTGACCGGTCAGCTATTCCCAGTCCAGAGAATCAGCCGATTAGCCAGGTCGAAAGGTATAGTAACTATAGTTGACGGAGCCCATGCTCTGGGCCATTTTCCCTTCAAACTTAGAGACTTAGAATGTGATGCCTACGGGGTCAGCCTTCATAAATGGCTACTAGCTCCCATTGGAAATGGTTGTCTATATGTCCGGCGCGAGATGATCCCGAAATTCTGGCCGCTTCAAGCTGCACCTGAGGCCCAGGACGACGACATTAGAAAGTTCGAGGCTATTGGTACCCATCCCTGGGGTATCCGGGCAGCTCTCGGTGAAGCTCTGGCTTACCATCAGGCGATTGGAGCTGAACGCAAAGCGGCCCGGATGCGCTATTTGACCTTACGCTATGCTAATGCCCTTAAGAAATATCCCCGCTTTAAGATGCTTACAGACCTCTCCGAACCAGCTCAGGCCTGGGGAGTGGCAGCTTGCTATGTCGAGGGCCTTGATGTCCGGGCTTTAGCCAACTTTCTTAAAAAGAAATACCGAATAATTGTCGTTCCCTTGACTGGAGGGGCGCCCCCCAATCAGGTTTTTGATTACCAGGCGCTAAGAGTATCACCTAACGTTTATACTACTCTGGAAGAAATAGACACCTTCATCGAGGCAATGGAAGATGCTATTAATAACGGAATAGAGGAAGATGTTTTTATGCCGGTTGCCAATAATATATTAGCGGGGGAAGTCCTGGTCTAAATAGATAGAAGGAGCAGGAGGAAGTGATGAAGAAAAGCTATTTCCCAGCCGGCCTACTGGCAGTCATGATTTTAACTGGCGGCCTGTTCCTGACTATAGAAGGGATGGCCGGCCAGGTGGGAAGCCAGTCTCAGGCAATTTTCAAAGTGCCTTTTGAATTTCGAGCTGCCGACACCAAGATTCGAGCTGGAGAGTACTGGTTTGGATTTAATAAAGAAGGGAAGCTTATCCTCAGGCAAATAAGTTCCGGGAAAGAGTTAGAAATCCCAATCCTTGAAAGGCTCAGCCCGCCTGAGCCGCTACCAGCAGAACCAAGGCTGGTTTTTGATGAAGTTGGCGATTTCGCACCTTCTTATACTGAGTATTATACTGTCTACGTGCTTTCAGAAATCTGGCTTTCAGCTAAGGATGGCTATTTAATTCACACTACTAAGGGCACCCATAAAGAAAGAATCATCACAGGGATTTCGGCTGATAAGTAAGCAATCCTGAGGTCACCGGGAATCGGTCGTAACAGGCCGGAAAAAATTCTTTGTCGGTCGCTGGGCACGGCTATTAATTGGAGACAGGGCCAGGGTTTTTTTCGGCTAAAAAAAATGTTAAAATAAAGCCACTTTCTCAACGGAGAGGTGCTGGAGTGGCCGATCAGGGTCGCCTGCTAAGCGATTGTACCAGTTAAAGCTGGTACCGCGGGTTCGAATCCCGCCCTCTCCGCCATCCTTCTTTGCGTTATTGCTGTTTATTCGATAAAGCCTCTCTTCCTGAGTAAAGGCTCTTTTATAGGTTCGCGGCCGCGAAATTTAATGTATTGATTTAGAAAATCAAGCGTCCCATATTTTTCCAAGATTTCCTTTCTGAACTTCGTGGCGGTTTTTTGGTCAAATAATCCCTTTTCTTTGAAAGCCTCATAAGCATCGCTATCCAGGACCTCAGCCCAGATGTAGACGTAATAGCCGGCAGAATACCCACCTGAAAAAATGTGCTGGAAATAGGTGCTGCGATATCTTGGGGCTATCGCCTCAATCAATCCGATCTGGTCTAAGACCTGTCGCTCAAAATCGTTAACTTCATAGTCCTCGGTAAAGATGGTCTTGTGCCAGTAGAGGTCCAGCAGAGAGGCGGCTAAGTATTCAGTTGAGGCAAATCCCTGGTTAAAAAGAGAGCTGTTGTTAATTTTCTTGATCAGCTCATCAGGAATTACCTGTCCGGTGGAGTAATGTTTAGCATACAGTTTCAAGAACTCTGGCTCAAAAACCCAGTTTTCCATTATCTGTGAAGGTAGTTCCACTCCATCTCTTGGGACAAAGCGGTGGTTGTATTTACCCATAGAGAGCAGGGAGGCCAGGGCGTGTCCGAACTCGTGGAAGCAAGTCTCGACTTCATCCAGCGAGAGAAGAGCAGGAACGTCACCTGCCGGTCTGGTGAAATTGCAGGTAATGGTCGAAAGTGGAGCCACCCTTTTCCCATTTTCATAACTCTGCCGCCGCAAGCCTCCTGTCCAGGCACCACTTCTCTTGGAAGGCCGAGGGAAGAAATCAAAATAAAGGACTCCTAGATGCTGTCCAGTCTTTTCTTTAACTTCATAGACCAGAACTTCCGGGTGATAAATAGAGATATCGTTTCTTCTTTCAAATTTCAGGCCATAGAGCTTGCCAGCCAGGGTGAAAATGCCATTTAGAACATGATCCAGGGAGAAATACGGCCGGATTTCATTATCTTCTAAGTTGTATTTTTGCTTGCGAAGCTTCTCAGCATAATACCACCAATCCCATGGAGCAATCTTAAATCCAGCTCCTTCTTCATCAGCTATTTGTTGCATTTCTGATAAGTCAACTTTGGCCTGTTTCAAGGCGTACCCCCAGAGTTCCATTAGAAATTCTTCAACATTTTCTGGAGTTTTAGCCATGTTGGGTTCGATGGCATAGTGAGCATAGGTTGGGTAGCCCAGCAGGTTAGCTTTTTCTGTCCGCAGGGCGATTATCTTCTTGATGATTTCCTTATTATCGTACTCATTGTATCTATCACCCCGGCTGAGGTAAGCCTGGAAAAGCCGCTGCCGCAACTCCCGGTTCTTAGCATATTGAAGGAAAGGTATCATGCTGGGCACCTGCGTGGTGAAGACCCATTTCCCATCTAGTCCTAAATTGCTGGCTGCTTCAGCCGCCGAGTCTATGACATTCTGGGGCAGGCCAGCCAGATGCTTAGGGTTTTCAATTACTATTCTGGAGCTATTGGTTTCCTGCAGTAGATTGTTCCCAAATTTAAGTGATAGCATAGAAAGCTGGCTATCAATCTGGCGAAGTTTTTCTTTTCCTGCGGAGTCCAGCAAAGCTCCAGCCCTGACGAAATTCTGGTATATTTTTTCTAAAAGAAATTTTTCTTCTGGGCCGAGTTTTAATCGGTCTTTTTGGTCATAAACCGCTTTAATCCGCTGAAATAATTTTTCATTAAGATAGATATTAGAGCGGTGCTGGCTGGTCAGCGGAGTGACCTGCTGAGCTATTTTCTGGAGTTCTGGGGAAGTGTTAGCGCTCCGCAAAGTACCAAAGACTGCTGTTACTCTACTTAAAAATTTTCCAGTTCGGTCAAAGGCCAGGATAGTATTTTCAAAGGTGGGAGGTTGGGGATTATTAACAATGGCTTCAATTTCAGCCTGTTCTAATTCTATGCCCTTTTGTATGGCTGGCAAAAAATGTTCATTTTTTATTCGGTCAAAGGGCGGAGTTTCAAAAGGTGTCTTAAATTCAGAGAAAAAGGGATTGTCAGACTCCTGGCCGATTAGAAAACCAGCTAAAGAAAAAATCATAAGAAATAACAGGATTGGAATGAATATTTTTCCGAAAATCCGATTAGTAACTGTTTTTTCAAACATGGTCATCTCCTTAATACGATAAATAAAAATATATAAAATTATAACCTGATACCTTGCTGCTAAGTCAAGGAAAACCAGCAGTAAATGTTATCAGCCTGTCCGGTTAGCCTGAATGCTTAAATCAATGATCTAAGCGGATCGTTTTAGAATGTTTTCGAGGGGTGGACATCAATCTGAAGTGGTGTATAATGTTTGGCATTATGAGTAGTCCTGTTTCATTATTGTTGGGTCTCGGCTGAACTATCAGAAAATGAACAAGTTAGGCTTCGATAGTCAGGTTTATCTGAGGGAGCAAGCTAAAGCTATCAAACAACGGCTCTCTCTTTTCCCCGAGAAACTCTATTTGGAATTTGGTGGGAAAATCTTAAACGATTTTCATGCGGCCCGGGTTCTGCCGGGCTATGAGCCGAACATTAAAGTCAAATTGCTGCAGGAGCTCAGCAGCCATCTGGATATTATACTCTGCATATATGCTGGCGATATTGAAAGAAGAAAACAGAGAGCTGATTTTGGAATCACCTATGATGCCGATACTCTGAAATTAATAGATGACCTGAATGAGCGGAATCTGAAGGTTACAGCCTTAGTCATCACCAGATATGAAGAGCAGGTTTCCGCGAGAATCTTTAAGAATAAATTAGAGCGACAGGGAATCAGAGTTTTCACTCATCGTTATACTCGGGGCTATCCCACCGATATTGACACTATTGTAAGTGAAGAGGGTTATGGGGCTAATCAGTTCATAGAAACTTCTAAACCTTTAGTTATTGTGATTGGTCCGGGTCCGGGAAGTGGTAAGCTGGCTACCTGCTTGTCTCAGCTTTATCATGAGCATAAAAGGGGAGTGAAGGCTGGCTTCTCCAAATTTGAAACTTTTCCAATCTGGGATTTACCCTTAAAACACCCGGTTAATGTGGCTTATGAAGCAGCTACTGCTGACCTGGGAGATTTTAACCTGGTTGATCCTTATCATCTGGAAGCCTATAACCAGAGAGCGATAAATTATAACCGAGATGTGGAGGCCTTTCCGCTTTTGAAGAGAATTCTGAGCCGGATTG
>JAQULR010000027.1:0-4235 GCA_028749205.1 Acidobacteriota bacterium
TGTTCCAGCCGGGAGCTGGTAAAGAGTCTCAACCATCTGATCGATGGTCTCCCTTCTTACAGGCTGCCCGCACTTCAGACAGTGGATGATACCTATTCTGGCATAGAGGACCCGGAGAAAATCATAAATCTCAGTAACGGTGGCTATGGTAGACCGCGGATTTTTGGCGGTAGCTTTCTGCTGGATGGCGATGGCTGGAGGAATGCCTTCTATTAAATCGGCCTCGGGTTTATCCATTCTTTCTAAGAACTGACGAGCATAGGAAGACAGAGATTCAAGATATCGTCTCTGTCCTTCTGCATATAAGGTGTCAAAAGCCAGTGAAGATTTTCCTGAGCCGCTGACTCCGGTAACAACAATGAGCTGGCCAACCGGCAGTTCCAGGTCAATGTTTTTTAAATTGTGAACCCTGACACCTTGAAGAACAATCTTCTCTTCCATAGATAAAAAATTATACTCCTTAAACCGCTGGATGGTAAGGAGGCTGAAGGAAGATGCTTATTAGGTTAAGTCAAGACAGAGAATTTTTTCGCCGGCTCTGGTATAATTGCTCAACTTATGAAAATCATGGTGCTGGCTGGAATTTCTTTAGCTCTGGCTGTTGATGCCTTTGCCGTAACTGTAGGTTTAGCCTGTTCTTTGAACGGTCTTAACCGCCGCCAGGTCTTCCGGTTAGCCTTCAGTTTTGGCTTCTTTCAGTTTTTGATGCCTATCCTTGGCTGGCTGATTGGTGACCAGTTGCAGAAATTGATTTCCCGTTACGATCACTGGGTAGCTTTTGGACTTCTATTGCTTGTTGGGGTGAAAATGGTAGTCGAATCATTCAGGTCGGAGGAGGAGAAATATAAAGATAACGATCCAACCAAGGGCTGGCCTCTACTGATTCTGGCCCTGGCTACCAGTCTGGATGCCCTGGCCACAGGCTTAAGCCTGCCAGTCCTTGGGCTGAACCTTTGGGTGGCTAGCCCGGTCATTGGGCTGACCGCTTTTGCCTTGACAGTCCTGGCCAGCAGGATCGGTCCAGCGATGGGCCGAGTTTTCGGTCGCCGGGCTGAACTGGCTGGCGGTCTTATCCTGGTTATGATCGGTTTGAAGATACTTTTTGACCACCTGGGATAATGAAAATTGGTCTGGATTTTTTAGCAGTATTCCGCGTATAATAGCTAAAATGATTTGTTCTTTAATTAACTTTTATTACCGTTGGATGAGAATAGAGCAAGTTGAGATAGATTATTGGCGAATATCGCAGGTAATCTAAGGCTCAGAAGGAAATAAAAAAACCGAACAGGACATTGATGAGTCCCCGGTATATAAGGAGGCCGATTGGTTTTTGGAGTCGGCGTAGACATAATTGAAGTCGATAGAGTCCAGGATAAACTGACCCGGACACCCAGTTTAAAAGAGAAACTCTATACCCGGGTTGAAATATCCTATTGCGAGAGCAAGAAATTTCTCTACCAGCATTATGCGGCCAGGTTCGCAGCCAAAGAAGCTTTTATGAAGGCCTTAGGAACAGGCTGGAGCCAGGGAGTGAAATTCTCCGAGATAGAGATTCACAACCTGGAAACAGGTCAGCCGGTGATTGAAGTTTCTGGCCAAGCCCAGAAAATCTGTCAGGCCCAGGGAATTACCAGATTCTATGTTTCTCTGTCCCACTTGCAGACAAAGGCTGTAGCCGTGGTAGTTTTAGAAAAAGATGACTGAAGAAAGAGAGGAGGTAAAATGCCTAATTTCGGAAATTATGAGCAAATAATTAAGGATTTTTCCTGGTCGATTTCGGAACAGGAACTGGACTATAAGCCAGGCCAGGTAATAAATATCGGCTGGTATTGCTCAGACCGTATCTGCCAGCAAGGCAAGGCTGATAAAACAGCCCTTATCTGGGAGGGTTTTTCTGGCGCCAAGAAAATTTATACCTACAATGATGTCCGGCTTTGTTCCAATACCATAGCCAGATTTATCACAGGCCTGGGAATAAATGCCGGAGAAAGAGTCTGCCTTTTTCTGGATAGGATTCCGGAGCTTTACTTAGGGTTCCTGGGAATTCTCAAGACTGGTGCCATCGTCCAGCCGCTATTTTCTGCCTTTGGTGAGGAATCCCTGTTTGTCAGGCTGGAGAATGCTCGCACCTCGGCCATTTTCACCCAGAAAAAGCATCTCTCTAAGGTGAGAAAAATAAGAGACAAGTTGCCAGATTTAAAGCATATCATTATTGTAGATTATGATGGGAAAAGTCCTCTTCAGGAAAGGGAAGTCCCCTTTTCTATGGAAAACACCGAAAAGATAGAGAATTATGAAGTTTATCCGACCTATGCTGAAACTCCTTCTGTACTTCACTATACCTCGGGAACTACCGGGCAGCCTAAAGGTGTTCAGCATGTCCACTATTCCTTGATTTCTCAATACATAACAGCCAAATGGGTGCTGGACCTCAGAGATGATGACCTCTACTGGTGCACAGCTGATCCTGGCTGGGTTACCGGAACTTCTTATGGAATTATCGGGCCTTTTAGCCTTGGAGTGACCCAGTTCGTTTTGGATAGTGGTTTTTCAGCTGAAGCCTGGTACCGGTTCATCGAGAGAAACAGGATAACAGTTTGGTATTCAGCTCCCACTGCCATCAGATCTCTGATGAAAGCCGGAGATGAAATCATCAAAAAATTTGACCTATCTTCTCTGAGGCACTTGGCCAGTGTAGGGGAACCGCTTAACCCGGAGGCAGTTAACTGGTCTATCCGGGTTTTTGGCAAGCCTTTCCACGATACTTACTGGCAGACTGAAACCGGTTGCATTGTCATCACTAACTTTCCCGGCATGTCTGTAAAGCCAGGGTCCATGGGGAGGCCATTTCCTGGGATAACGGCTACGGTGCTTAATCACAGCAATCATGAACCCTATCCTGAACCAGGACGCATCGGCCTCATCGGTCTTAAACCCGGCTGGCCATCCATGATGCGGACCTACTGGAACAACGAGGAAGCCTATAAGAATAAATTCCGCAATGGCTGGTATTTAACTGGAGATCGGGCCAGGATAGATAAGGATGGATATTTCTGGTTTGTCGGCCGTGATGACGATGTCATCAACACTGGGGGGCATTTAGTGAGTCCCTTCGAGGTGGAGTCAGCTCTCCTGGAGCATCAGGCGGTGGCCGAATCAGCGGTGGTCAGCAAGCCTGATCCTATTAATATGGAAGTGGTCAAAGCCTATGTCACCTTAAAGCCAGGTTTCACTGCCTCTAAGGATTTGGAGCTTGATATCATGAATTTCATCCGCAAAAAACTCTCCCCGTTAGCCATGCCTCAGGAGATCGAATTTGTGGATTCTCTGCCGAAAACCCGAAGCGGTAAAATTATGAGAAGGATTCTGCATGCTAAGGAATGGGGCGAAGAGATAGGAGATACTTCTACCCTGGAAAATGAATGATGACTGAGAAAAAATTGTTAAAAAACAATGCTAATCAGGATAGAATAAAATAATAGAAAAAAAGGAGAAAGAAATGGATGAGTTAAAAGAAATCATTAAAAATTATGTCATCAACGAATATCTGGAGCCTGACAGCGACCCCATAGATTATGAAACCCCGTTGATTTCAGGCGGGATCGTAGATTCCTTCTCCATGGTTTCGCTAAAAAGATTTCTGGAGAATAAATACAACATTCAGATTCCAGATGAGAAAGCTACGCCGGAAGCTTTTGACTCGGTTAAAAAAATAGCTGACTTGGTCAAGGAATTTGTCAAGTCTTAAGACTGCTTGAAGACTCTGATTTATAAGCCCTCAAGCAGTTAAAATAATTAAAGGAGGAGATTATGGCTTTTTCTGATGATGTCAGGAAATTATATCAACAGCAATTAGAAGAGCTGAAACAAAGTGGAATCTTCAAGGAAGAGAGGTTCATCCATTCGCCTCAGTTTGCTGAAATAGAGGTTGAATTTCCGCCTGGCTCTTCGCTGAGCAAAGTCATCAACATGTGTGCCAATAATTATCTTGGGCTATCCAGTCATCCGGAGGTAATCAAAGCGGCTCATGAAGGTTTGGAAAAACGAGGTTTTGGTATGTCATCAGTGCGTTTTATCTGCGGTACCCAAGATATCCACAAGGATCTGGAAGACAAGATGACTGAGTTCCTGGGCACAGAGGATACGATCCTTTTCCCGTCCTGCATGGATGCTAATGCTGGGGTCTTTGAAGCTATTCTGACTAAAGATGATGTCATTATCTCAGACCGACTGGT
>JAQULR010000027.1:4335-22444 GCA_028749205.1 Acidobacteriota bacterium
AAGACAAGATGACTGAGTTCCTGGGCACAGAGGATACGATCCTTTTCCCGTCCTGCATGGATGCTAATGCTGGGGTCTTTGAAGCTATTCTGACTAAAGATGATGTCATTATCTCAGACCGACTGGTACATGCTTCTCTGGTGGATGGAATCAGGCTCTGCAGCGCCATGCATGATACTTACAAACACTCCGACATGGACCACTTAGAACAGAAGCTTCAAATGTTCCAGGATAAAGGGTTGCGACTGGTGGTTACCGATGGAGTTTTCTCTATGGACGGCGATGCTGCCAAGCTGGATAAGATGGTCGAGCTCTGCGAGAAATACAACGCCATGCTCTTAGTGGATGATTCTCACGCCACAGGTTTCATCGGAAAAACTGGCCGGGGCACTCATGAGAAATACGGCGTTATGGGCAAAATTGACATTATTACTACCACCTTCGGTAAGGCTTTAGGTGGAGCTACTGGCGGCTGTGTATCTGGAAGAAAGGAAATCGTCGAGATGTGCCGGCAGCGAGCCAGACCCTATCTATTCTCAAACACCATTGCTCCAGTAATCATCGCGGGAGTACTCAAAGTTCTGGAAATTTTATCAGCTACTACCGAGCGGCGTGACAAGTTGGAAAAGAACACCGAATACTGGAGAAAAGGGCTGACTGAGGCCGGCTTCATTCTAAAGGAAGGCGATACTCCTATTGTGCCGATTATGCTCTATAATGCCAAACTGGCTCAAGATTTTTCCAAAGCTTTGTATGATGAGGGGTTTTATGCCATCGGGTTTTTCTTCCCTGTTGTTCCCCAGGGACAGGCCAGAATCAGAACCCAGATTTCAGCTGCTCATGAAATTCATCACTTAGACCGGGCCCTGGAAGCCTTTACCAAGGTCGGAAAGAAATTTGATATTTTGCACAAAACCAAGCAGGAAATCATCGGCAAATACGGGATGTAGAAAAATCTGACAAGATTATCTTCTCCTTTGTGGCCTGTTCTTATCCCCTTTATGCCATGTCCTGACATGAAGGAAAATCTTAGTTCAAAAGCGGCTACTGGCTGAGTATGATGGTTATGGGGCATGTCTTAGGGAGTATATATACATAGGGGCGAAGATGGTAGCTGAGTATCAGCCTGTTGATAACAAATATTATTACTACACCACCGACCAGATTAACTCTACCCGGGTGGTAACCGATGGCTTGGGAAACATGTTCTAGGACTCAAGCATCTTATTCTCACACGGAATAAGGTTTTTACTCATCCAACCCCTTAAATTTTAGGCTTATTTATGAATGATAAATCAGGAGCGGAAAGAGGGCGGGTCTTAAAATGTAGGTTCCTATTCTCAAAGGGCAGCCTGCGCTATTTATTAATATCCCCTGGGTAACTTGGAATAGTTGTGGGAAGTTCTATATAATAAAACCGATGGAAAAGAAAATTTGGTTAAAAAAAGTCCGCTCATTTAAGGAGGCCCAGGCAGCAGAAATTTCTTATTATATGAGCATGACGCCGGAAGAAAGATTATCCATTGTACAATTCTTGAGAGAGGAATATTGGAAATTTAACAGGGCTAAAGGTAATGCAAGTAGAAAAAGATTATCTCGAGTTTTTAAGGTTATTAAACAAACACCGCGTTAAATATTGCATAATTGGCTCTTAGACAGTCGTTTTTTAAGTTTACTGCGTAAGGGACTTTTTTGTCAGAAAAGATAGTAGACAGCCCAGAGCAGTCTCAAATTAGTGACCGTCCTTTAGCTGCTAATCGGGCCACGGCTGTCAACCGGACCGTAGGCGGCGGAAATCAGTTCTACTTCCTGAGCTAACTGAACCTTCCCGGAGTTAAAAATAAGGCCTGGACTAAGCTGACTTGAAGTTCCTTCTGGCTTGAAGTTATAGATCCTTTTTAATTTCAACCAGAGTAGACTCAGGGTCCTGACGGATTTCAAAACCTCTTTTTTTGAAGACGGCTATCATCCTGGGGTTGTCAGTTGTGGTGTAGGCTATGATCTTTTTTACACCCCAGGCCCTGGCGATTTCGGTGCAGTAATCTGTGAGCAGTCCTCCCAGTCCCTTGTTTTGCCAATTGTCCTGGACCAGAACAGCATATTCAGCCACAGTTCGGCTTGGGTCGGCAGTTAGCCGGCCGACGCCCAGTATCCGACGTTTGTTTCCTTCCTGGAGTTCAGCTACAATGGCCATTTCTCGATCATAATCTATGTAACAATAACGAGAAGCCACTTCGTGGGACTGCCAGAAAAAGAAATAACGAAAGCGAGAATAGATGGTTTCTTTTGAACAACTTCCAAGAAGCTCAAACCAGAGAGGTTCATCTTCAGGTCTGATAGGTCTCAAAATTATTTCGGTTCCATCTCGCATTTGAGCCCTTCTGATGAATTCTTCTGGATATGGTCTTAAAACCAGATGATCATAGGGCTTGACTTCTTCCGGCTTAACTGTCTGATCAACTATTATTCTGGCATCCACAGCAATGACCTCCTCGGAACTGACCAGAAGAGGATTGATATCAATTTCTTTGATTTCTGGATAGTCGGCCACTAAGTAAGAAAACCTGATAATAATCTCAATCAACCGGTCCAGGTTAACAGGCGGTTTCCCTCTATAACCTTTCAGTAAGGGCCAGCTTTTAAGCTGTTCTAAAGCCCGGCGGGCTAAGCGTTCGTTCAAAGGTGGAAAGCAGATTGACCGGTCCTGGAAGATTTCAGCGGCGATTCCTCCCAATCCGGCCATGATGACTGCTCCGAAAGTCGAGTCCTTTTTGCTCCCCAGAATCATCTCGAGAGCTTCGGAAACCTTAACCATCTTTTGGACATTGATCCCTTCTATCCTGGCTTCTGGCGCTTTTTCTTTAACGGTCTGCATCATTCTGTCAAAAGCAGCTTCAACCATGTAAGCATCTTCGAGGTCTAAAATAACCCCGCCGACATCTGTTTTATGAGTGATATCAGGAGAACTGATTTTAAGGACCACCGGATAGCCGATTTCCCGGCTTATCTTGGCAGCTTCTTCTTTGGTTCTAGCCAGCCTGGGAAGAGTTGTGGGAATACCATAGGTGTCAAGAATTTTCTTGGAGGTCTCTTCGCTAAGGATCTCTGTTCCCGCCCCCTGATTCAGCCAGGGTAAAACCTGCTGGCGAATTTTCTCCCTTTCAACGGGAAATTCCACCGAAATTTCCCTCGGGGTCTCGTAAAGGTTGTCTAAATTTCGGGAGTAATTAACCAGGATCATAAAAGCCCTGACCGCTTGTTCAGGCGTAGTATAAGTAGGAATCCCAGCTTCGTTGAGCAGAGAGATAGCCTCCTTCATACTGGGACCGCCAAGGAAAGCGGCTAGAACAGGTTCTTTAAATTCTGCAGCTACAGGAATTAATTCCTTAGCTATCCCTGGGGGATTGGTCATAGCCTGTGGAGTGACTATGAGCAAAACGGCGTCCACACCTTCATCCTGAAGGACAGCTCGAACTGCTTTGGCCACAGTCTTGGACTTAGCATCTCCCAGAACGTCTACTGGGTTTCGGTGAGACCAGGCTGGAGGCAAAGATTGATTAAGGCTGTCTATAGTTTGAGGCCCAAGCTCGGCTAGCTGGCCGCCAGCTTCGATTAACGAATCGGAGGCTATGACCCCGGGTCCCCCAGCATTGGTAACAATAGCCAGTCTGGAGCCCTGGGGAATTTTATGCCGGCCGATGAGCTCAGCTACATCAAACATCTCTCCGATTTCAAAAACCCTGGCCAGACCGGTCCGCTGAAAAGCAGCCTCATAGATAGCGTCTTCAGAGGCCATAGCTCCAGTGTGAGAGGAGGCGGCCTCAGCCGATTCGGGAAAGCGGCCAGCCTTGTAGGCAATTATTGGTTTGGTCCGGGCATAAGCTCGAGCTGCTGACATAAACCGTTTCGGATTGGAGATGGATTCGATGTACATCAAGATAGATTTAGTGTTTTCATCCTCGCCGAAATAATCTATCAAATCTCCAAAATCAATATCTAAGGCATTACCGATGGAAACAAAATTAGAGAAGCCTATTTTTTCTTCCAGTGACCAGTCCAGAATCGAGGTGCACAGAGCTCCCGATTGAGAGATAAAGGCAATATGGCCCTTGAGGGGCATGGCTCCGGCGAAGCTGGCATTTAGATTGGAGCCTGGTAAAATGACTCCTAAGCAGTTTGGCCCCAAAATACGCATCCCAGGATGCCGGTGCTTCTCGCGAAGTATTTGCTCTTCGAGAGCCCAGCCCTCAGGGCCGGTTTCTCTAAAGCCGGCTGAAATGATGATGATTCCCTGGATACCAGCTTGACCACACTCAGCCACAATTTGAGGAACCTGCGGAGCTGGAGTGCAGATGACTGCCAGATCCGGGGTCCGGGGAAGACTTTTAACATCGGTGAAGCAGGGTATACCCATGACTGCTTCCACTGCCGGATTAACTGGATAGACCACCCCCCGATAGCCACCAGTTATCAGGTTGGAAAGAATTTTCCCACCGACACTTTTGGGGTTGGTAGTAACTCCTACCAGAGCAATGCGCTGAGGCTTGAATATCTTATCAAGAGTTTCGAATTCTTCCATTGAAGATCTCCACTTGATATCGTTGAGCTTTTATTTTTAAGCCGGCTTTTCCAACAAAAATCGGAGGCTGAACAGAACGTTTATAATTTTAATCTAAATCCGCTAGAAATTGTAGTGCCTGGAGATCCATAGCCGTAGATCATTTCATAATGAGAATTAAATAGATTGTTTATCTGAAGGAATAAGCTTAAAGGCTCTTTAAGGTTGTAGCTCAGAAAAAGGTTAGCTATCAAGGTCGGCTTGAGGGTTACTATTGTTGAGGGAAAACTTGAGTAATCCAGATCTGTTCTCGAACTGACATAATAAAACTCGGCAGAAACGTTTACAGTTTGGCGAAGATATTGGAAGTTAAGAAAGACGGTATTTTCTGGCCGGCGCAGCAGCTTTGTTCCGGTGTCCTGCTCTCTGGCTTTTAGATAAGTCCAGGCAGCTGTTAACCTAAGACTGCTGGAAATCTGAGCTTCCAGACTCGATTCCAAACCTTTACTGAGGGCCTGGCCAACATTTTGATAGCCCGAGCTAGAATAAAATTGAATTAAATCCCGGTAATGGGTTTCAAAGTAGGTCATTGAAAAGAGCAGATATTGACTTATATTTTTTTCAAATCCTGCATCCCAGCCGAGATTTTTTTCAGGTTGGAGCTCAAGATTTCCTATTTGGCCGAGGTAATCGGGTGGAGCGTAAAGTTGGTAGAGTGAAGGGGCTTTAAAACCAGTTCCCAAAGTGGATTTAAGTCTAGCCCCAAGCTCTGGCAGGTCAAGATTGGCCGCTATTCTGAATGTCAAGGCCGTTCCAAAATTTTGATGGTTATCGCAACGAAAGCCTGAGGTTAATGAGAGTCTATTCCAGAGTTTTAACTGGTCCTGAAAATAGAATCCCAGAAGAGAAGCGCTTTTTCGGGACAGGTTACTTTCATAATCTCCCCAGGGGCTTGAATATAGATAATTTGACCTACCTTGCTCCTGGCGGTATTCAGCTCCAAAAACCAAATTGTGGTTGGCGGCTAAATAAAGGTTATTTTGCCAGTCAACCTTGAAAAGCTGGCTTTTGTATAGAGCAGATTCACTTTCTTCTGGATGGAAGTCATCGGCTGGATTCTCATTGTCGCGGTTTACAGCTTCCATTCCGAAGATTAATTTTTGCTCCCAGCGGCGGTTGAAGAAAAATCCGTTAAGCTGCAGACGGTTAACAAGAAAGCGCGACTTCTGAACAGAATTGGGATCATCGCCATAAGGGCCACCAAAATTATCAAGCTCAGTCCGATTGAACAGGGCTCGGGTCTGCCAGGTAAGGGAAAAATTGTCGGAAGCCAGATATCTGAATTTCAAAGCCAGACTATGCTGATTAAAGCCATCGTTTTCGCTATTTCCTGGATAGGCAGAACTGGCTGAGGAAATACCTCCGGTATTATAAGTGTTGAAACCCACAAGATAAGAAAATCTATTTCGGGTTTGCCTTAAACTGAAATTGGCCTGACCAGTTCGGTAGGAGCCAGCAAAACCAGAAATGAGGATTTCTTTTCCTTCAGGTTCGGCCGAAATCAGGTTGACCACCCCAGCCAGGGCGTCCGAGCCGTAAAGCGGGCTCTGAGGGCCCCGGAGAATTTCTACCCGCTCAATTAGTCCCAGGTTAAAGAGGTTAAAGTTAAAGGAACGGGCTGGAGATAGCGGATCATTAAGCTCGAGACCATCAATAAGAAAAAGAGTATGTTCAGAATTGGCCCCGCGGATAAAAAGTGAACCGCTGCCTCCGGCCAGGCCGGTCTGCAGAAAAAATATGCCCGGAACCCGGGAAAAAAGAACTTCTGGCTGAACCTGACTTGACAGTGGGAGGTCTTCTGTTTTTATAACGGTGATAGCTGAGGCTGTTTCTTTAACTGGAGTTTCCACCCTGGTAGCTGTAACCGTGACCTCATGATGCTGTTTTTCGGTTTGATTCTGTTGGTCCGCTTGAAGGCTGGCGCCAAAACCAAAAAGGCTGAAATTAAAAATAAAAACAGGCAGAAAAAAAAGGGCAGGAAGGATAGATTTCATTCATTCTCCTTTCCCCCCGCTTTAGAAAATTTTTGACTGGCTCGTCTTTTCTTCCGCCCGAAGAAAAGAAGGGCCAACAGGCTAAGAACAGGTATCCTGACTTTCGGGTCATCCTCCTCCCTGGCCTTCCCACCCGACTGGCAGTGGCACTTTCAGGGATTCGTCGCCGATTACAGTAGCGGGGGCTGTGTCCGTTTTACACGGACTTCCCTGTTTCTTAAATCCTATTTTTTAATTTACCATAATTCTTATCTGTGTCAAAAGAAAAATAATCGCACCCTGGACATTTTAAAAAAGAGCCCTGCTTTCGTGAAAGCAGGGCAAGGGGGGTGAAGGGCAAGGAAGGAGACTAAGAAAAGGAGGTTTTTTTAGTTGTCAAACCAATTTTTCCAGGCCTTTTCTTTTTCCAATAATATAAACGTAGAGCGAAATAAAAAGGTTGCAAAAGATTTAGAACTGTTTAATGGCTGAGAAGATGATAAACGACCATGCCTTTTGAGGTCGTTAAGTTGGTCGTCTAAGCTTATAATCTTTTTAAAAAAAATAATATACCTAAGGCAAAAATGTAAGAAAAGCCTCAGTATTTTTAAAGATTATATCACCTCTTCCCTTTTTTAATGTTTATTTATTATAACATAAATGAATCTATGTTGCAAGCAAAAATCTCTAATTCTTTATTTTTGCCAGAATATTTTTATTCGAAGACGCTGTTAGACTCTAAAAAGGCTCTAATAACCTGTTTTTTTGTATAAAGGGCTTTTTCTTACCCTTTTTTAGTATTAAAATACAAAGTAATGGGCTCAAAACCAGGACTTCAGGCCCTAAAAAGCCCATAATTAAAACTTATTTTGGGAGAACAATCGATGGAAAAAGAAGAATTCAGGAAATATGGCTACGAGTTAATAGACTGGGTGGCTGATTATTTGGAAGAGGTTGAGAAATATCCGGTTAAATCAACTGTCCAGCCCGGTGAAATTAAAGCCAAATTGCCTTCTTCACCCCCGCCACATCCTGAAAAAATGGACATGATCTTAGAAGATTTCCAGAAAATAATCCTGCCGGGTATAACTCACTGGCAGCACCCTGGTTGGTTTGCCTACTTTCCTTCTAATAGCAGTCCGGCCTCTATCTTAGGAGAGTTACTTTCAGCCGGTCTTGGGACCCAGGGCATGGTCTGGGAGACCTCTCCCTCGGCTACAGAGCTCGAAGAAGTGGTTATGGACTGGCTTCGCCAGATGATTGGTTTGCCTGAAGGTTATGCTGGGGTAATTCAGGATACGGCTTCTACAGCTACTCTTTGTGCCCTTCTGGCCGCTCGGGAAAAGGCCACTGGATTTAAGATCAACGAGGCCGGGTTTGAAGGAGTCCTTCGGGTTTATGCTTCTAGGGAAGCCCACTCCAGCGTAGACAAGGGAGTAAAAATCGCTGGCTTTGGAAAGAAAAATCTGGTAGCCATTCCAGTGGATGAGGAGTTCGCTCTGATTCCAGGCCAATTGGAAAAAGCCATTGAAAATGATCTTAAGGCCGGTTTCAGGCCAGCCTGTGTAGTGGCTACGGTGGGAACTACTTCTTCCGGCGCAGTTGATCCACTGAAACCAATTGGAGAGATTTGTCAGAAGTTTGGTTTGTGGCTTCATGTGGATGCGGCCTATGCCGGTACTGCGGCTATTCTGCCAGAAAAACACTGGGCTCTAGAAGGAGCCGAATACGCCGATTCCCTGGTTTTCAACCCCCACAAATGGATGCTGACTAACTTTGACTGCTCAGCTTTCTTTGTCAAGGACCCGCAGGTTCTAACCCGGACGTTTGAAATCCATCCAGAGTACCTGAAGACTGGTGTTGATGCCGTAGTTAAAAATTTCCGCGACTGGGGGATTCAGCTTGGCCGGCGTTTCCGGGCCCTAAAACTCTGGTTTGTCTTGAGAAGCTATGGTGTTGAAGGAATAAAAAAGATCATCCGCCGCCATATCCACTTAGCTGAGCTATTTCATGATGAGTTGCTTCAGGATAAAAGGTTTGAAATCCTGGCTCCGGTCTATTTCAGCCTGGTTTGCTTCAGATTAAATGATGGCCGGCCGGAAGAAGAGCTCAACCATCTTAATAAGCAATTGCTGGAAGCTATAAATTCTACGGGAAAAATTTTCCTAACTCATACCACTCTAAATGGGAAGTTCACCTTGCGGCTGGTGGTCGGCCAGAGAACTACCGAAGAAAGGCATGTCAGGGAGGCCCTCAATATAATCAAAACCAGAGCCGAGGAGTTATTGAAAAAAAATATTTGAGCCTTTCGGTTTTTCCAGTTAGTCAATTTTCTCTGGAGGTGGTTGAGCACTCCAGCGATACTCACTTTTTGGGTCAGGGATTCTGAGATAATAACCCCAGCCCCCGGCTCCCTGGAGAACTTTAATCAGAATTTTATTCCAGCCTTTTTTCAGGCTGACCTTAACCTGGTCCTGGTCAGGGTAAGCTCCCCGGAAAGCAGGATTGGTATGAACCAGGTTATCATTAACCCAGAGTTTGACACCGTCGTCGCTGCCTACGAGAAGAGTGACCTCCCGGTCTTCAGGTGAATACAGATAAGTTAAGCCGTAAGCAATAGCCTGCTCGTTAGGCTGCATTAACTGGTTAAGGGCCACAAAACCGCTGGCCGGTGCGGTAAACGTTTGCCAGGAAACCATCAGGTCGCTTTTGCCTTTATAGGTCTTTTTCAGGTTGATTTCAGTTTCTGGCGGATAGATGGTTGCCAGAAAACTCATATCTGGGGCTTCAAAAGGTCCGATGATATTCCAGTCAAGGGCAAAATTTTGACGAGCCGGAATAAGGTTAACTCCAATTATGGCCAGCTCATAGCCAGTAGCCCGATCATCTTTTCCTGTTACTTCCAGAATAAACTCATTTTCTTCTGCGGCCAGTTCCTGGTCTTTTATGGTCAAGGTGTCAATTTCAGTCTCGGGACTGAAGGAAATTACTCTGCCCAGAGCTAAATATTCTGTTTCTTCAGCCTGAGGCTCAGCCCTGAGAACAGACCAGTTACCAAAGCCTGGTCCCCTCAGGTAATGAATCTGCAGATCGTAGATATCAGCCCAACCAACCGTCAAAGTCAATTTAGCCCGATAGCCTGTGGCAGCCCCTTCAGAAGTTACGGCCTGATAGCGCAGGCCAGTTTGGTCATAATAAGAAGTCAGCAAATGGTTAAGGGCCGGAGCTGAAATCCGGGCCCTGCTGACATTATCGACATAGGTCACCTCTGTAGTCTTTCCATTATTAGTTTTAACCCAAACCGGTTGAATAAAATTATCGCTGGTTTCCCGGGCGAAAGGTAGCCTTTTTTCTACTGGTGGCAAGGCCGGGAAAGGTTTATGTGGTTCGGTCTGATACCAGTAGGCTACCGAGCTGTAATAATCTGAACGGTCGTTAGCATGACCATGTTCTATGGTAACCTTCAGGGATCTAAAAAAAGGAATCGGGTCAGGCAGATGATATCTGAACACTGTGGCTTTGGCTCCTGTACGGAAATCTTCTTCCTGAAGAGAACATCCATAATAAAGGTTATTCCCCACCCTCATTCCCCAGGCATCAGAAAAGTAATCTTCGCTTCCGGTGCCGTGAAGAGAAGGAGCCTCTTCACCATCAAGATAAATCATATCATCACCTTCTCCCCACCAGCCCATCGACCTTTGCAGAACACTTAGGTTACAGCCAACATAATGTCCCTGGCCGACAGCTTCAAGGATAAGATAATTGCGGTCGGGGGCGCAGGGAAATTCCTGTCGATATTGAGCATGGAAATAACGGACCTCTGGCTCAAGGTCATCAAGCTCCCGATAATCTATATAATAATAAAAGGCATTAACCGGGCGACTGCCTTCGTTGGTTATAGTAATTCTGGCTGACCAACGGAAAGGCATATACCAGTAGCAGTTGAGGGCCCGGCCTTCAGAAGAACGGACGATAGGAATAGAAACCAGGTTTCGGTTTAGGCCGTGGCCTACGGCAAAGAAGTCTCCCACCGGTACTTCCACCGAGGGAACATCTTCACCATCCCAGTACATTCTGAGTACCAACTTTCGGCCGTAGAAAGCCTCGGCTGAAATAGTCATCCAGATATGGTGGATGGCAGCCGGACCGGTAATTTCGGCCAGGACGGCGCTTTGCCCGGCCGGTATGGTCAAGGCATCTCGGTTCCCGCCAGTTGGGTCAAAAGAAGAAATACGCTTGCTGAGAAAGTTCTGTTTTTCTCCCAGAGAAGTCAGCAGGTTCTGGCTGTAAACTAAGTTTATGATCATCAAAAAAATTATGACCGCCACCATAGCCACGGGGGGAATTACAGCTGACTTAAAAAGCTTCATTTTTAGCCCTCTCTAAATAAAATTAAGCTAATTGAGATTATATTTTTTTTGACTTTATAAATCTACCGAACCGAGAGTAGATGATTTTTGATAATTAAGAGGCCGACTGATAATATTCTCTGAACAGGGAGAAAAATCGGGAAGGATCTAAGCTTCTAAAATTAGAATTTAGCCGACTATTATATTTCTCTAAAGTGATCTCTTCTTTAGTTTCTTTAGCTGGGCTGATAGGTTTGGTTGATATTCAATACAATACAATAGTTCCGGTCAATCTTTCACGTAGGTTAGCCACTTATGATATTCTGGGTGTTGGCCTCTTACTACTTCTCTAAAGACCGTGGCAATTCTGGTAGTAATCTGCCCGGGCCGGCCATCACCGATGGTATAAACAGAACCATCCTTGGGATTATCAGAAAAATCAGCTACTTTGGCGATAGGGGTAATTTCGGCGGCTGTTCCGCAGAAAAAGGCTTCGTCAGCGTTGAAGAGGTCTTCTTTCAGAATTGGAGCCACTTTGGTCTTGTAACCAAGGTTGGCAGCGATTTCCAGCAGGCTGGTTCTGGTAATACCTTCAAGAATGGATTCTGAACGATTGTTAGTATGAAAAACTTCGTCTTTGATCACGAAAATGTTCTCTCCAGGCCCTTCAGCAATCCGGCCTTCAAGATTAAGGAAAATCGCTTCGTCATAACCGCGTTCCCGGGCCTCGATCCCGTTGATAGTTGACTGAACATAAACTCCCCCCAGTTTGGCTGAAAGATCTAACTGAGAAATGTGAATTCGGCGATTGGGAACAATGCAAGCTTCCACTCCTTGGTCAGCTTTTTCTCCAAGATAGGCTCCCCATTCCCAAGCCCCGACAAGAAGTTCTACCGGGCAAAATTTTGGCACCAGACCTAGATTTCCGTATG
This sequence comes from Acidobacteriota bacterium, assembly GCA_028749205.1. Classification (GTDB taxonomy): domain Bacteria; phylum Acidobacteriota; class Aminicenantia; order Aminicenantales; family Saccharicenantaceae; genus Saccharicenans. The sequence continues at coordinate 16,208 of JAQULR010000027.1, forward strand.
AGTAGAAGAGCAACGGCCTTATATAGGCGCTGTCCAGCTCATTTTCCCTAACGGTCAGCTTGCAGGCTTCCATAATATCTTCTTTGGAATAGGGGACTGTCATTTTAACGACCTCAGCCGAATGCCAGAACCGATCGATATGTTCCTTAAGGCGGAAAATAGCTGCTCCGTTAACGGTTGGATAAGCCCTGATTCCCTCAAAAGTGCAGGTCCCGTAGTGGAGGGCATGAATCATCGGGTGGAAAATACCCTCAGACCAATCATAGAACTTTCCCTTATACCAGTATTTTTTGGCTTTAGAAAAATGAGTGTTAGGAAACATAAAAGACTCCTTCTAAAGGATTTTTTATAATACAGAATTTCTCTCAAGGAGAGTTAAAAAAAGGCCTTCTCGAAACTGATTTAGTTTAGATACCACAAGCAGATTGTCCTTTGCTTTAAGAAATATATCTAACATAAATGCCAGAAAAAGAAAAGCAAAAAAACAAAAAAAGCGGGCTAGGCTGAAAAGCTAAAAGTCTGGTAAAATAAAAACTTAGCTGTTTACCAGACAGCCAGCTATATTTGGCTCAGAAGGTCCAAAAAAAGGAGCAGAAGACCGGTCTTTTTTAGCGCTCTATGGACCGGGCGGTTCCTGGACGGCGAAGGGCTTTCCAGGACTGGTTGGAATTCTTTTGTCCAGTAGTAATGGCTACGGTTCCGGTTATCCACTCGCCCTGAACCTGGCCTGTGAATTTTAAATTAACCGATTTTTGACCGGGCGTTTGCACCTCAAACTCAATCTTGTCTCCGTAAATTTTAGTTTCAGGGATCGGGATGGTCAGATCATCTAACTGGAGCTGACCGCTAAGATACTGAAACTCCTGTTCCACCTCCATTTGACACCTGGTATTTTTCTTATTTAGGTTCATCTTCCAGTCCCAGATACCCGAAATGTTGGCCGGGACTATCCATAAATAAACGGTATGAGCATAAAGGTCTGCAGCTACGTAAGTCATCTTTTCAGGCTTCCAGTTGTCCATATCAAATGAGTGTGAAATGATTCTGGTGCCCGGCTTAAGGCTACTGAGAATTGTTGGCCGGAGGCGGAGGTTAACATTTGGAAGAAGATACATGGTCACTACCGTAGCCTCGCTGAAATCAGCTTCAAAAATGTCCTGGCGTCTGAACTCCACCAGATTCTCGACGCCAGCCCGCCTGGCGTTTTCCCGGCTTTCTTTTATTCTTTGGGGATCGATATCAATGCCTACCGCCATTATTCCAGCTCTTTTGGCCGCTTCAATAACTATCCGGCCATCCCCGCAGCCCAGATCGTAGAGGATATCTCCCTTTTTTAGCTCAGCAAACCTGAGCATCTCTTCTATTACTTCATAGGGCGTAGGGACATAGGGAACATCAAGGTGAACTTCCTGGGCTGAAAGTTCTAAGCCGGGAGCCCAAGTCAGGATCAAAATTAAAAAGGACAATAAGGACCATCTACAGAAAATCTTTTTTCCCATAGTTCCTCCTCTTAATTGACAGTTTGACAATAAAGCAGGTTGGTTCAAGGTTCATAAAAACCTGATATATTTTATCCTAATTATTCATGAAAAATCCAGTTGAACTTATCTTGATTGGAGTGATATTGCTTGACTGTTTTAGAACAATAAATTAAATTTTTTGGACAGTAAGTTGGCCACAGGAGTAATTATGCAGACATCTCCAAAAGAATCAATTGAGCTTAACAGAAGTTTAGGGCTGGTTTCCTTAACCAGCATAGTTGTAGCCAACATGGTGGGAGCCGGAATTTTTACTACTTCAGGCCTTCTGCTACGCGACCTTGGGCATCCTCTACTAATGCTTATTCTCTGGCTGGCTGGAGGCCTGGTGGCTCTTTGCGGAGCTCTTAGTTATGGAGAACTTGGAGCGGCTTTTCCTCAGGCCGGGGGCGAGTATGTTTTTCTGTCAAAGCTTTTTCGCCCCCTGCTGGGCTTTCTTAGCGGCTGGGTTTCCTTTTTTGTAGGATTTTCAGCCCCGATTGCCGCTTCGGCTATGGGCTTTAGTGAGTATCTAACCCGGGCATTTCCGGAACTGGGTCAGCCGTTAAAACTTGGTATAACCATCGCTCCGGTTGTTATCGGGAAATTTCTGGCTATTGTGATCATACTTCTTTTCACCCTGATCCATATTCAAGGCTTGAAGCCCGGGGCCCGGGTCCAGAATGTCTTAACCTTCGGAAAGGTAGGCTTAATCTTGTTTCTGATTATCTTAGGCTTGGCTAGCAGAAATGGAAACTGGGCTAACTTTACGTCGGCCGACTGGCTACCAGCGGACTTTTCTTCGCTCAAAGTAGTTGGCCTATCTTTAATGTGGATTATGTTTGCCTACAGCGGCTGGAACGCGTCGGCCTACCTTGGTTCAGAAATAAAAAAGCCACGAAGAAATCTGCCGGCATCGCTTCTTCTGGGAACTGCTGTGGTCATCCTGCTCTACCTGGGTCTAAATGTTCTTTTTATCTATGCCATCCCTCCAGAAGAGATGAAGGGTGTTATCTCGGTAGGTGGGTTAGCTGCTGGCAAGCTTCTGGGCCCGGGCTGGGAAAAGTTCATCTCGATAATGATAGCTTTTGCTCTTTTCTCATCTCTTAGTGCTTTTATCATCATCGGGCCCAGAGTCTATTACGCTATGGCTTCAGATAAGCTCTTTTTTCCTTTTGCGGCTAAGGTAAATCCGGTTACTAAGGTGCCGACTTTATCAATCTGGCTTCAAGGCGCTATCGCCGTGGTCATAGTTATCTCGGGAACTTTTGAACATATTCTTACCTACATGGGCTTTGCTCTGGGTATTTTCCCCATTCTGGCGGTTGTGGGGGTCTTTAAGCTAAGAAAACAGCAGCCAGAAAATCTAAGGCTGCCTGGATTTCCAGTGGTTCAGGTTTTATATTTAATAGTGGCCTTTAGTATCCTGGGACTGAGTTTGCTGCAAAGCCCTGGCCCATCACTGGTGGCTATACTGACAGTCTTAGCTGGCATTCCGGCCTATTTTTTCTTTAAGAAAAGATATTCTAAGCCAGCTAATTGACATCATTCAGCCACCTTACTATATCGATGGCCGATAACAATCGATAACAATATACGACACCAAAGGTGAAATCTGATTTAATGCCACCAAGAAGCGAGGGTTAAAGAAACTATCGCCAGGACGGCCGAGGTCGTGTTGGCTGATGGCAATTACATCACGATTACCCAAGGGATTTTTAAAGGCCGAAAGTTTTTCGACAATTTTCAAAAAGGGATTAAATATTACCTGGCGGTCAAGGTTGCTCTGATTTTAATCTTTTTGCTTGCTGATAGCCCTGGCCGGAACCCCGATGCCGTTGGCTCTGATTTAAAATTGAAACTATAGCCTGGGCCGGTAGGCCTCAACTTATAGCCTCAACCAGGATTTATCCTGAAATTTCAGGATTATTATTTTCCGGCCTGGCGCTCGAGCATGAATTCCCACTGATAAATCAGGTCTTTAGCCTCACGAGCTTTTTGATCTTCTGGAGCCAGAATCAGATATACCTCCATGTGTTCCACTGCCTGGCTGTATTGTTTGAGGTTGCCTAGGACTACCGCCTGATTATAGTAGATGATAGGGCAAAACGGGGCCAAGTCTAAAGCCTGGTTATATTCTTTTACGGCACCTCGCAGGTCCTTTTCTTTGACAAGCATATCAGCCCGGAGAGAATGCTTGCGGGCTTCTTCCGGGAGTTCGGCTAATTCCGGATGGCTTTTAAGAAGAGCACTGACTTTTGACAGGAGCTCTTCTCTCCCGGCCCGGTTGCTAATTCTTAAGGCGGCGGCGTATTCGCTCAGGGTTTCACCCCAGTGTGATTCGGCGGCCAGGGAATCTGCTCGATCAAGATGGGCCTGACGGAGAGGTTCGAGCAGTCCAAACAGAATGTCGGCGTTCCGGATGACAAGAGCATTAGTTGAGGAGGCAACATTTCTGCTGATCGAGCTAAAAGCCGATTCAGCTCCGCGCTCGATGAGAAGCTTAACTATCTCCAGACGGCCAGTGGAGGCGGCCATGATTAAGGGTGTGCCATAGTTCCATTCATTGATATTAGCCCCTTTATCTAAAAGCTCGGTAACTTTCCTGATATCTCCCTTCTTAATTGCCTTCTGAAGGGGTGTATCTTCGGCCGCCAGAGCCGAGACAGCCAAAAGGATTAATGTTAATAGAGCTACAGAAATACTAACCGGCCTTGACCATTTCATCTGATCCTCCTGAACGCCCACATGACTTTTTCGTCAGCCGTCTAAAATCTAAATCTTGGCCTCATCGCCGTCAAATTCAAGTCTGGAGGCCAGAATAGCTACATCTTTAATCTGGATTAACTCGGTTTACACTTTTGCCAGCTAAGAACGCAGTAATTCATTGCCTGACGAGAAAATCTACACGAAAGTAGCTTCTACCTCCCGAAGAAAGTCCGGGCCAAAGCAATTTGTTGTCTAAAAGCCCATAATCCTGATAGGAAGCTGGCTAAATGAGCTTTATCTTTGAAGCAACGTCCAGGAAAAAGTCCTTTGACCAGACTGCTAAAGAAGCCGGATCTTTGACGAATGGCTCCACTTCCTGTTTAATTTGCTCGATATTTACCTCCTCGATTCGTTGCACCAGAAGGTGGCGGAAATCATCTTCTGTTAAAGCTGCCGGTCCTGTCCAGTGACCCGTCTGGCGCATTCTCTGCTCGAGATGAGCTAACCGCAACTCAGGGTGATAGGCTGCAAACCAGACGAAATCATACCAGTCTCTTCCTTTCATTCGGCTCTTCCAGCCACGGCCTAAGACAGCGTGCATTTTCCCGGCAAACATATCGGGCAAGGTGAAGACCCGGACCGCAAACGGAATTGGCCGCAATAAGTACCGCATCTCTGTCATAAATCCAGAGGGCGGATTTATGTCCACTTCCAGCTTTATTTTCAATACCTGATTGCGGGGGACCTGCCTGATGAGGTTCTGGCCAAACTCGACCGTTATCATCTGGGCCCGTGTCTCAGCCTTAATAAAGGCAGGTTGGACAGCTGCTTCTGGCTTTCTGACTTTGGGCTCAACTCTAACCTTGAATCCGAAGGACTCAAGCTCTTTTTTTAGAGCCCGGCTGTAGTCGGCCAAATTGAATTCCTGATATGCAGCCAGCAGGGAAAAATCCAGATCTTCTGAGGACCGGTCAAGCCCGTAAAGTACCCTGAGGGCTGTTCCTCCATAGAAGGCCGCCTTCTCGAAGAATTTTCCTCGCCACAGGCCGAGAAGAGCAATTTCCTGCATTATTTCCCGGAGAGCACGCAGAGAATCCTCCAATGATTTAATTTTGTAAGCAGAAAGCATCTGACGAATAGCTTCATTCATGGTTTGTCTCCCCGGCTTTCTGTAATTGCCTAACCAGTTGGCTCAAATATCTTAACTTACGAGAGCGATAACGCTGGGCAAAGTCGTAGATCCTTTCTGCGGGCAAGGACTTGAGAAAATCAGGTTCAATTCTCAGGTCTTCTTCGAGGAAGCGCTGCATTTCCGCCGCAGAAGCGATAGCCAAACTCCTCAGCGAAACAATTTTGTCAGCCAGGGCCTTTTCCGGTGTGGCTATCAGAAAGGCTTGTTCATGGTCTGCCTCTACCCTCACCAGGCCAGTTTCATAAGCTCCTGGTGGAATTTGCCTGTAAATGAAAAGTCCAACCGGAGTGTTGAACCGGCGAGAGCGATTGGGGGTAACTGAGGTCAAGGCCTCAACTCTCTCCGGGATAATCCCGTAGTAAGCAAGAGCATAATCCAGGGATATGTAGGAAGGTCCGTGGACGAGGTTGGCCAGAAGCTCTTTTGAATATGGATGCCTCCTGTACTTCGGGCCGAAGACATACAGCCCTTTTTTGACCCTGATAATGATTTCCTGCCGGAGGAGATCGGTAATCTTATCCCTGGGAGAAGACAAATCCTTCAGGGTATGGATCAGAGTTTGATAATCAAAAATCTCGGTCTCAATCTGAGCGCGGATATCTATGGCTTCCATATTTTGACCCGGTATGTCGACTTATCATCGACATACTATGCTTAATTACGAGTTTTGTCAAGGCTCCGAATTGCTTGGTCTTAACTCTGGACCAATCAAAATTAAGTTGATTCGTTGATTCACAAGAGAATCTACACGAAATTAATTTGTCTTCGGGCTGACATTGTGCGATTAAATTAAAAAGTGAGATTGTTACCTAAGCAATC
>JAQULR010000061.1 GCA_028749205.1 Acidobacteriota bacterium
ATGAGCTATGCGACTACTATGGAATTTATCTGATTGATGAAGCCAACATCGAATCTCACGGAATGGGCTATGGAGAAAAAAGCTTAGCTAAAAATCCCGACTGGGGGCCGGCTCACCTGGACCGGGTGATGAGAATGGTAGAAAGAGATAAGAATCATCCCTCAGTAGTCATCTGGTCCATGGGCAATGAGGCTGGAAACGGAATCAATTTTGAAGAATGTTATCGCTGGATTAAAGAGCGCGACCCCAGCCGACCAATCCATTATGAACGGGCCCAGCTTGAATGGAATACCGATATCTACTGCCCAATGTATGCCAGAATTGAGCATTTAGAAAAATATGCTAAAGGTAATCCCGACCGTCCTTTAATCCTATGCGAATATGCTCATTCGATGGGCAACAGCACCGGCAACCTTCAGGATTACTGGGATGTTATCGAAAAATATCCGGTCCTTCAGGGCGGATTCATCTGGGACTGGGTCGACCAGGGATTTGCCAAAAGAAACCAAAAAGGGGAATTATTCTGGGCCTACGGCGGAGATTATGGACCTCCCGGAACCCCATCTGATGATAATTTCTGCTGCAATGGGCTGGTGGCACCTGATAGAACCCCTCATCCAGCTTTATGGGAAGTTAAAAAGGTCTACCAGCCGGCAAAGTTTGAGCTAATAGAGCCAGCCGCAGCTACAGAAGCTAAAATCAGAATCACCAATAAATATGATTTTCTCGCTCTCGATCGAGATAATTTTATTCTACACTGGGAAATTCTGACTAACGGAGAAAAAGCGGCTGAGGGCACTATTCCCTGTCCAACCATTAAACCACGGGAGTCGGCCGAGATCAAAATAGCCATCCCAGAAGGATCAATCAAACTAACTAATGAGGTTTTTCTCAATATAAAATTAAAGGCCGTCAAGGAGCTGGCTCATGGACTGATTCCAGCCGGACACACTCTGGCAGCTGAGCAGTTAAAAATAACTGGGGTAGAGACTGGCCAGCCATCTGAACAATTGACTTCTAAGGCACAAGGCGGGCTGCCAAAATTAAACCCAAAAGAAAATAAAAATAACATAAATGAAGTTATTATCAGCAGTCAGGATTTCGAATTGACCTTCAACCGGGCCGAAGGTCGCTTGGTATCATACAAACTTAAGAATATAGAACTATTAAAAGAAGGCCCTCGGCCTAATTTCTGGCGAGCCCCAACTGATAATGACTTTGGAAATAAAATGCCTCAGAGGTTAAAGGCCTGGAGAAAGGCCAGTCTGAACCGCCAGGTAAAAGCTTTTGAGGTGGCCAAGGATAAGACTGGGCAGGCAGTGGTCCAGGTTGAATTCTACTTGCCAGCAGTTGAAGCTACTTATGCCGTTACTTACACTGTGGCCAGGGATGGAACAGTCAGGATAGATAATGAGTTTAAACCTCTATATCCAGAGAAACTGCCCGAAATTCCGCGCCTGGGCCTGATTCTGGCCATGCCTGAAGGCTTTGAAAACATCGAATACTACGGCCGTGGGCCGCATGAGAATTACTGCGACCGCCGGACCTCAGCTTTCGTTGGCATTTATCAAACGACGATGGCGGAGCAGGTTATCCCTTATGTCAGCGCTCAGGAGTTTGGTCAGCGGACTGATACCAGGTGGCTCATCATCAGTAATAAAGATGGCCTGGGCTTAAAATTTACCGGACAGCCAGTTTTTGAATTTTCCGCTGTTCCCTATTCGCCAGAAGACCTGACTTTAGAGCGGCGCGCCGAAAAACATTTTGTCGATGTCCCGAGGCGCAATCATCTTTATCTAGGCATTGATCTGGCTCAGATGGGCGTCGGCGGAGATAATTCCTGGGGAGCTAAACCCCACCCGCAGTATTTAATTAAGCCTCAGATCTATTCTTGGTCTTTCACCATCGAGCCCGTGAAATAAAATCTCGATCCTAAGTATCGAATGTATTGAAGACCTCGGGCATATTAATGTATTGAAGACCTCGGGCATATTATGGATTCAAATAGTTCTAATTGACCTATTCTGAAGCAAAGTTTCTCCAACAAGGAAACTAAAAAAAATTTTTTACCACCGCCTCAAAACATACCAAGGCTACTATGTTTCTGCCGAATCTTACGACCCGCTTAACTGACATAAGGTGCCCGGGTCTTCCCTACTGCCCCCATAGCGGAAGGGGGTCCCATCGCTTTGGCGATGGGGGGAACCGACGGGACTGGTTCCCCAGGGGGCAGGGGGAGACTCGGGCACCTAATCTCTGAGATGTATAAACCCCAAGAATATAACCCTATTCTATCCTTCCGTTATTCTCGAGCCCAAGAAAATACTTTAGTCCCTTAACCACCTTCGTCAGAAGGAATTTTCAGCCCCGGAATCTGGCAAAGATATCCCTTTGGGCTCAGGTTTAAAAGCCACGAAAGGGAAATTAAATTTACTTTATCAACAGGACAGGGAAATATGGTAAATGTATATCGTGTTCTTTTATCTTGTCCTCAGGAGGCCGGCTTATGAGAGATAAAAAATCACTAAAGACCTTAAGGAAAATTAGTCTTGTATTTTTGGTCTTAGGGCCTTTAGCCATGATTTCAGGCATTAGTTTTTTATACAGCCAGAGTACCGGAGCGAAAGATGCCGATGTTCAGAATAAAAATGATAATCGTTTGTCCTTACCTTTTTTAAATCCGGATCTGCCACTTGAAACCAGGGTCTCTGATCTGGTCAGCCGGCTGACTCTCGAAGAAAAAATCGGCCAGTTGATGAATGATGCCCCGGCCATAGTTCGCCTTGGTATTCCAGCCTATAACTGGTGGAACGAATGCCTCCATGGAGTGGCCCGGGCTGGCCTGGCGACCGTTTTTCCCCAGGCTATAGGATTGGCAGCTACCTGGGATACTGACCTGATGTTTGAGGTGGCCACAGCCATCTCGGAAGAAGCCAGGGCTAAACACCACGAGGCTGCCCGCCGCGGTGAGCGTGGTATTTATCAGGGCTTAACCTTCTGGTCACCAAATATCAACCTTTTCCGTGATCCGCGCTGGGGACGGGGCATGGAAACTTACGGTGAGGACCCCTATCTTACTGGTACCATGGCGGTGAATTTTATCCGTGGATTGCAGGGTGATAATCCGAAATATTTTAAGGTAATTGCCACGGCTAAGCATTATGCGGTTCACAGTGGGCCCGAACCCGACCGCCATACTTTTGATGCCATCGTCGACTTTCCAGAGCTTCGCAGCAGCTACCTCCCCCACTTTGAAATGGCTGTTCGGGAGGGCGGAGCTTATTCGGTCATGTGCGCCTACAACCGGTTCCGTGGTCTGCCCTGCTGCGGCAGCCCGCTTTTGCTCAATGATATCCTCCGTCACGAGTGGGGTTTTGAAGGTTATATAGTCTCTGACTGCGGTGCTGTTGATGATATTTACTCTACCCACAAGGTTGTTCCTACTCTGGCTGAAGCCGCGGCTATGGCCCTTAAAGCTGGCACAGACCTCAACTGCGGCCGAGCCTATGCAACTCTCCTTGAAGCCGTAAAGAAAGGACTGGTCGATGAGGCTACAGTTGATATCGCTGTGAAACGGCTTTTTACTGCCCGCTTTCGCTTAGGGATGTTCGACCCAGAAGAGCGTGTCCCTTATGCTCAAATCCCCTACTCGACGGTTGATAGTTCGAAACATCGTCTTCTGGCTCTCGAAGCTGCCCGGAAATCTATCGTTCTTCTTCAAAATCGAAATAACATTTTACCACTTCCAAAATCGCTGAAATCTGTGGCTATCATCGGGCCAAACGCTGATGATGTGGAAGTTCTCCTCGGAAATTATAACGGCTTCCCATCTGACCCGGTAACCCCCCTCCGGGGGCTCAAAGAGAAGCTCGGCTCTCAAACCGAAATCATCTATGAACCGGGCACCGACTGGGCTGAGGGCATTCCGATTCTAACACCGATTCCTGCTGAATATTTAAGGCCGGCTTTAAACTCAACCCAAAAGGGTCTGCGAGGAGAATATTTTGCCAATCAGGAATTTAAGGGAAAGCCGGTAGCCAGTCAGGTTGATGCCGCCCTCGATTTTAACTGGTGGGAAGAAGCGCCATTCCCCGGTCTTGATCCCAATAATTTCAGCATTCGATGGACAGGTTATTTATTTCCGCCGGAAACTGGCGATTATTATCTCGGTGGAGAAGGTTTTAATAGCTTTAAAATCTTCCTAAATGGAAAGCTCATCGGGAGTTTCAACGGGACGCATGAAATCCACAAAGTTTATCAAAAAGTTCACCTGGACAAAGACAGACCAGCCGCTTTAAAAATTGAATTCAGCCATCGGGCCCGCCTCGCCCGAATGCATCTGCTGTGGAAACGGCCGAGCGGAGATAGTCTCGAACGGGCTGTCAGAGCCGCCCGAAAAGCCGAAGCCACGGTTTTATTCCTGGGACTTTCCCCAAGACTTGAGGGCGAGGAGATGAACGTACCGGTTCCAGGTTTTAAAGGCGGGGATCGGCTGAGCCTTGACCTTCCAGCCAATCAAGAAAAGCTACTGGAAACGGTAGCCCGGGCAGCAGCTGACAAACCGGTTGTCCTAGTTCTTTTAAACGGCAGCCCGCTGACTGTCAATAGGGCAGTTGAGCTGGTTCCGGCTATCGTTGAGGCCTGGTATCCTGGTCAGGCTGCCGGTGCGGCTATAGCTGATGTTCTCTTCGGCGATTATAATCCGGCCGGACGGCTGCCTGTCACTTTTTATAAGTCGGCAACTGACCTGCCTGATTTTTCTGATTACCAGATGGCTGGCCGAACCTATCGTTATTTTAAAAAAGAGCCGTTGTTTCCCTTTGGCTATGGGCTAAGTTATACCAATTTTAGTTACTCAAAACTTTCAGTGCCAAAAAGCCTCAAGGCTGGAGCAGAACTTTCCATTTCAGTTGAAGTTAAAAACACAGGAAAACGTGATGGTGAAGAAGTGGTCGAAGTTTATCTCAGCCGCCCGGATTCCACTTCACCGGTCAATCCACTCCGCTGGCTGGCTGGTTTCCGGCGCCTTTTCCTCCGAGCCGGAGAAAAGCAGAAAATCACTCTGACCATCAGACCGCAGGAGCTGGCTACTTATGACGCCGAAGGCAACCAGATCATTGAGACGGGAAAATTGATTGTATCTGTTGGTGGCCAGCAGCCTGGCTTTTCCGGCTGCTTGTCCGCCCCAACCACCGCCATTCTGATTACCGAAACCAAAATCAAACACTAACCAATAACCCAGCGGATACCGCCAGAATAGCCTTGATCATGTTCCTGTTTTTACCTGACAATAGTTCAGACTAAAACGTCTACTTTACAAGTAAATCAGTAATTGTTAAGCCAATCCTTAACTACTCAAATATTCGGGCAACTAAGGGGCCAGTGTCTCCCCATGTTCCCATAGCGGAGAGGGGACCCGTTGCTCTGGCAATGGGGGGAACCGACGGGACTGGTTCCCCAGGGGACATGGGGAGACCCGGGCCCCGTACGACTGAACATTGCTGCATTTCATTAGAAAGCAGCATAAAGAAATTGAACCCGTCGTACTAAGATACATAACATACCGGTTCCTGGAGCCCTGAACAGGAAAGAGAGGCCGGCACTTTTAAATATTATTTCTTCCAGGTAGCTTGATAACGGCAGATATATTGATAATCCTCTTCGTCCTTCTCAATGGTGTATAACTTGCTATTTTTGACCAGAAAAGGCGTCCCGGCTATTTCACACCTGTAGATAAATTTCCCCTCAGGACTGAAGATATCGACCA
>JAQULR010000062.1 GCA_028749205.1 Acidobacteriota bacterium
GGCCTATGATCGGGCCGGCCGGGAGATTAAGGCGGAGCATCTGGCCGACGGCTCTGTCCGCCTCCATTCCACCTCGACCGCCCTAATAATAAAAATGGGGACACCCAAAAAAATGGGGACACCCTAGATTTACACCATTTTTTTAGATGCAGAAGTGAGCCTTTGTCCCTGTATTATTTTTTAAGTTCTTCTTTGCATATGCCAGCTTGCCTGAGGATCTCAAGTGGTGTGCCCTTTGGCAAATCTTTTTTTGTGGAAAGGCACAACCACTCTTTTTCCTGTTGTTGGGTTGTTGGGTTGAAATATATTTGATGGCTTCCCTTGGTTCAGTCTAATACAAAGCCTTTCTTTTTAAGGAGGTTGGTGATTTTTTCAGGCGATAGAGGGGAAAGCTTAGGCATTGGTCCTTATGGTGAGTGTATATTCTAATACACCATCTTCTGTTGGGATTTCTTCTCCATGTGCCTTTAAACTTTCTATATAAAGTTGGATGGCTTCCCTGGCCATATTTATAGCCTCTTCTATTGTGTCACCATATGTTACGCAGCCAGGCAAGGACGGAACTGTTACGGTGTAGCCACCTTCAGGTTCCTTCCTCAGGGAAATTTTGTATCTTAATATTTTCACCTAATCTTATCACCTCTTATTGAAATGATACTAAAAAGCCAAGAAAAAACAAGCAAAAAAAATAAAAAATGGGGACACCAAAAAAAATGGGGACACCCTAGATTTACACCATTTTTTCTCTTTTTTTCTTTTTTATTTTTTCGTGATAGAAATGACTGCTGTCCAGCGTCTTATAAATTACTATGTGAAGAAGCGCCTCACGCCAGACTGGTTATCCCCGGCTTGACGCACCATGTGATTCAGCGTGGCAATCGCAGACTGAGGGTGGTTTTCGGCGATGAGTGCAAGTCTCTGTATCTCGAGATTCTAAGGCTTTAAGGCTTGAGGCGGGCATAGAATGGAGAGAGTGGAAAGAGTGGAAAGGGTGGAAAGAAAAGGATAGCTAAAAAATGGGGACACCCTAGAATTTCCCCATTTTTTTTCTTTTTTCCAACCCGACATAACCCTTTTGCTATTATATTTAGTTATGATAATATCCAAATGGCGGGAAATTTGGATAGTGAGGTATCGAAATGGTAAAGATAGCCGAGATAGTAACTCAAAACCCCTGGTGGAGGAGCGAAGAAGAATTTGTCAAGTATGACCAAAACCTCAGCAAGGCTAAGCCTATCTTCTTTGAACGAAGACAAATAGGGCTTAAAAAAGGTGGTATCTATATTCTTCGGGGACCAAGACAGGTAGGCAAAACTACGTATATAAAGGATATGATAAGGAGATTGATAGAAAAAGGTGTACCATCCAGGAGCATGCTCTACCTTTCGCTGGACTTCTTCGTTTCGAGAAGAGAAATGAAAAATGCAATAGATTACTTCCTTGACCTCACAAGGGATTTTCCCCAAATATTTATCTTTTTAGATGAGATTACTTCTATTGACGATTGGAACCTGGAATTGAAGCGAATGGCTGACCAGGGAATTACCCAGAGAGCGGTAATCCTGGCCACAGGTTCCAGTGCTATCAAACTTAAAGAAACGGGAGAATTATTGCCAGGTAGAGGGGTTGAAGGCAATGAATATTATATGAAACCACTTAGCTTTAGAAGATTTGTGCTTCAATCCACTGATTGGATAGTAGATTGCCTCCCTGAAAAGGACGAGTTCCGGAATGCTCTTAAAAGGCTAAAACCTGTTCTCAACGACTGCTCCATTGACCTATCCTATGGTCTGGAAGATATAAAAAGGGAGATACAAAAAATTCTTCCATTTAAAAGGGAACTCAGCTACCTATTTGGGATCTATCTTGTTACCGGTGGACTTCCCGGAGTCATAAACCATTATCTGGACAATCATTATTTAAAGGGTAAAGACATGATAGAACCCATAGTTAGTGAAATATTTATCAGGGATGTCTTGGGCGACATGATGCGGCTTCAGAAACAGGAGATAATAACAAGGCAAATGCTCAAGGCAATAATGGACCGCTATGGTTCGCGTTATAGCTTTTCAAAGCTCTCCCATGAAATAGAAAGGACTCATATCACCACCATTGATTATCTTGAATACCTGGAGGATTCCTTTATAAGTTTTGTTCTCTATGCCTATGATTTCAATAAGAAATACCCAAAATTGAAAGGAGACAAGAAAGTCTACTTCTTTGATCCCCTAGTCTTCCACTCGGTAAAAAGCTATCTTACAGGAGAAGAAATCTCCGGGGTGATTAACAAGACTAGGCAAGATGAAGAATTACAAAGCAAAATTGTAGAGGGCGTGGTTATTTCGCATCTTCTAATGCATCGTGAGATTCCATTTTTAAGAATAGGCAAAACATTTTTATGGTATTACTACGATAAGAGCGGGAGGGAGATGGATGCGGTCTGTAAGGAAAACAGCAGATATTTAGGGATAGAGGTAAAATTTCAGTCCCGGGTTAGTGAAAAAGAGATTAAGGCAATTGCTCCGGTTAAACAATTCATTATCTTGAGCAAAGAGGATATTGGAGGGAATGGAGAAACGGCCATTATTCCCGTTGACCTATTCTTAGCCCAGCTATCACTCTCTGAAAGAAATGTTTAGAAAAAATGGGGACACCCTAGATTTTCACCATTTTTTTTCTCTTTTTTCTTTTTAATTTTCCGTGATAAAAATAACCGCTGTCCAGCGTCTTATAAATTACTATGTCAAGAACTGCCAGACTGGTTGTTCCGGGCTTGCCGCACCAGGTGATTCAGCGTGGCAATCGAAGACAGAGGGTGTTTTTTGCAATGGTGGTAAGGCTCTGTATCTCAATATTCTAAGCCTTTAAGGCTTGAGGTGGGGAAAGAGTGGAAAGATAAGAATAGCTAAAAAATAGTGAAAATCTAGGGTGTCCCGATTTTCAACAGATTTTCAAAGCAATTGCCATGGAACTGCGAAAACGTTTGGTGAAAGTTTCTGGATTCTGTTTCCGCAGTAAATTATCATTCCTCCGACTGCTCTCGGGTTCAACCCCATAAAATAGAGAATATTCTGAATATCCCCATACGCCACGCGGCTGCTCAGTTTTACTTCAACTGGCAAGATGTCTCTCCCATATTCCAGGACGAAATCCACTTCTTTCCCTTCCCTTGTCCTCCAATGGTAGATGTTCATCTGATATATATCGGCTATCACCAGGAGATTTAGCAAGATCAGGCTCTCGAAAAGGTTTCCTTTGAATTTATCATCTATAGCTTCCGGGCTTCGGTAGCCGGCCAGCTGACAGGCCAGTCCCGGGTCGATAAAATATCCTTTGGGTGATTTGGTGAGGCTTTTGGCTTTAATTTTGGTAAAGGGCCTTAGGCGAACGAATAAATTTGAGGCTTCGAGCAAGCTTATGTAGCGGTGGACTGTTGGCTGACTGATACCTGTATCTCTCGATATGCCGGTCTGATCAACTATAGAAGCTGTTCTCAGGGCGAGAAGCTGCATCACATTTCTGAAATCCGTCAGGGAGGTTATGTGTGATAGGTCTCTTAAGTCCCTTTCCAGGTAAGTTTTTATGTAACCGTCCCACCAGATTGAAATTTCCTCGGGAGTATTTAATGAAAAAACGGGTGGGAGAAAGCCCCGATAGAGAAGCTGGCTTAAAGACGGAGCGTTGTTAGTTTCTTTTATCTCTGGAAATTCTTTTTCCTCAGGATAGATTTTTTTAAAAAAATCAATAATCCAGTCAGGTTTTTTCCGTCCCTGATATTCAGATGGAGTAAATGGGTAAAGTGTGTGATAAGTTGCCCGGCCAGCCAGCGTCTCAGAGATGCTCTTTAGAAGGAGAAGGTTAGCTGAACCAGAGAGTATGAATCTACGCTCTCTTGGCTTGTGCTGGACATCAACAGCCTTTTTAACTGCGTATAAAATTTTGGGCTCTCTCTGAGCTTCGTCTATGATTATGTTCTGGCCAGAATTTATTATAGGCGAGGGATCTTTTTGGACCTGGGCTAATGTGTCCAGGTCATCCAGACTGAAATATTTAAAGCCCTCAAAAATCGGTTCGTTTTTTAACAGGGTTGTTTTTCCAGTTTGACGTGCTCCGGTTAAGACCAGAACACTGCTCACGTTTAAGGATGTGCTGAGTTTATCAGCCAGCCAGCGTTTTATATACAATTTATTCACCTCGTGAATAAATTTTATTCATGGCGTGAATAGAATATACCAGACTTTTAAAAAAAGCAAGCAAGAAAAATGGGGAGAAAA
Organism: Acidobacteriota bacterium; assembly: GCA_028749205.1. Lineage (GTDB taxonomy): Bacteria > Acidobacteriota > Aminicenantia > Aminicenantales > Saccharicenantaceae > Saccharicenans. The sequence continues at coordinate 4,275 of JAQULR010000062.1, forward strand.
ATGGGGACACCCTAGATTTTCACCATTTTTTCTCTTTTTCTTTTTAATTTTTCCGTGATAGAAATGGCTGCTGTCCAGCGTCTTATGAATTGCTATGTTAAGAACTGCCAGACTGGTTGTTCCCGGCTTGCCGCACCAGGTGATTCAGCGTGGCAACCGCAGACTGAGGGTGGTTTTCGGCAATGAGCGCAAAACTCTGTATCTCAAGATTCTAAGGTTTTAAGGCCCTGGGTGGGTAAGGAGTGGAGAGAGTCGAAAGAGTCGAAAGGGTGGAAAGAAAAGAACAGCTAAAAAATAGTGAAAATCTAGGGTGTCCCGATTTTTTTCCGATTTTTTTTATGTGCTGAGATAGTCCAGAGCCTCGTCAACAGCTTGATGATTTCCGACCAGAACTAAAACATCTCCTCCCTGCAGTCTGAATTCAGCTCCCGGTGCACTCCATGTTTTCTCATTTCTGACCACAGCTATAACTGTAACCCCGGTCTTGCCTCTCAAATCAATTTCGCCCAAGGTCTTACCCACTATCCAGGCAGTCTCTAGCACCAAAAAGGTCTCGACCACTCCCGCTTCCAGAAAATCATAAATTTTTTGATCGAGACGACGGGAGGCTGACCTCGATCCACGTAAAATTCCATAATGTTCACTTCTGATGATCTGAACCTGAGTATTGATGATGTTTCTGGGAAGATGAAACCTTTCGAGGACCCTGACAAATATTTCAATGGAAGTTTCAAATTCCTCAGGAATAACATCATTGGCACCGAGAGCATAAAGTTCTTCGATTTCAGAAGAAAATCTTGTTCTGACAATGATGAAAACTTCTGGATTAAGCAACCTGGCCGTTCTTACTGCTCTTCTGGTAGCCCGCGGATCATTAATGGCCAGAACCAACACCTTAGCGCTATCTATCCCCGCCTCCTTTAGAATTACAGAGCTTGAGACATCACCATAAATGATAGGTTCTCCTGTTCTGGACAAGCGGCGGTAAGTATCAGGATTGATATCCAGAATGACATAAGGGATGCCGGTCTCCTTCAACACCCTGGCCAGATTCTGACCGTTGAGCCCGAAGCCAGCAATGATGACATGCTCCTGAAAAGTTTTTTCCTCCGGCACCATAGATTTAATCTCTTTCTGCATCTCCAACCGATCAGAAAGCTTATCAACTAATT
>JAQULR010000063.1 GCA_028749205.1 Acidobacteriota bacterium
AACGGCGGCGGACTCAACCGCTTAGACCCGGCCACCTTCCAATTTACCCGCTACACCGAAGCCCAGGGTCTTCCGTCATCGGTCATCTACGCTATCCTCGAAGATGATGACGAATATCTCTGGTTCAGCTCAAACCGCGGCCTCTCACGGCTTGATCCTCCCACTGGCCAGATAAAAAATTTTGATACGACTGATGGCCTTCAGGATTATGAATTTAACGGTAATGCCTGCTTCAAAGGCCGCAACGGTTATCTCTACTTTGGCGGGATAAACGGCTTTAATGTTTTTAACCCCAGAGATATTAAAATCAATGATTATATGCCTCCTGTGGTTATCACTAATTTTTCGATTTCTAATGTACCTGTAAGACCCGGCCAGCCTTTTGGGGAAGGGGGTGAGGTGCTGCTCAAGCAATCTATCTTCGAGACCAGTCACCTTGACCTGCCCTGGAAGTACCGGGCAATTGCCTTTGAGTTTGCCGGACTCGACTATACTTGCCCAGGGAAAAATCAGTATGCCTACATTCTTGAAGGCTTCGATAAAGAATGGAATTATGTTGGAACCAGGCGCTTTGCCTCTTACAGCAACCTTCCTCCTGGCCGATACACCTTCCGGGTGAGGGCCTCTAACAGCGATGGGCTTTGGAGTGATGCTGCTACCTCGCTCAGCCTCCGCATCATCCCGCCCTTCTGGCGCACCTGGTGGTTCTATGGGCTGTGTGTCCTGGTGTTGGGAGGGCTGGTCTATTCAGGGTTTCTTGTGAGGACCAGGCAGATTAGGCACCACGAGAGAGAACTTGAGCGCCTGGTAGCTCAGAGAACAGAAGAGCTTAAGCAGGCCAACGAGAAACTCCAGTTCCTAGCGACGACTGATGAAATGACAGGCGTAGCTAATTACCGTAGATTCCGGGAATATTTGGATTATGAATGGCGCCGTGGATACCGTACTCGCAAGCCTGTCTCTCTTATTATTTGCGACCTGGATGATTTCAAGCTATTCAACGATACCTACGGTCACCAGGCTGGCGATGAATGCCTGAAGAAGGTGGCCATGACCATGATCAAATGCTGCCAGCGTTCTTCTGACCTGGTTTGCCGCTATGGCGGTGACGAATTCGCCGTTGTTCTGGCTGAGACCGATACGCCTGGTGCGTATGTCGTAGCTGAAAGAATAAGAGAGGCTATCGCAGCTCTAAATTATAGTGATCTGGACCTTAAAGAAATAAACAATAGCTTTCCTGACCATCCAAAAACCACCCCGAAGGATATGCCTCGCCGGGTTACAGCCTGCTTAGGAGTGGCCACGATGAATCCAGTTGAAGGTGGCGACGCCAACGAGCTCATCTCCCGTGCCGACCAGGCTCTCTACCGGGCCAAAAGCTCCGGCAAAAACCGCACCCAAGTTTAAAAAGGGGGACACACTATCGTGTCCCTAATTTATTCCAAATACTAATTTGAATGAGTATATCCCTTGACAAAAAATCACAGTTTTTGTAAATAATATATTGCTATTTGATATGATTGTAAGAACCTTGGGAAGCCAGAAGAAGAGTAAGAAGATAAACAGAGTTGTTAGCCCCGAGGTTCTCTCTCGCAGGCTTTATGGGCCATGGTCATAAAGAAGGCGAGAAATTGTAGCCAATCAGGGTGAGTGTATGGAAGTAGAAAGGGAAAGCAGGGGCTCAAACTTTATTACCAGAAAAACACCACCTCTAAATCTAAGTCTCATTCTTATAAAAAGCCGTGTGGATTCCTGGGCCTTATTATGCAACCAGGCGACACCACGGGATTTGCTTATATACATAGATGCGCTCATTTAAGGGCGGTGTTTTTTTTAGCGGCTGCGTGCTTGCACCGGCGGTAGCCTATCTTATCGACTCCCGCTATCCTGTTTATATTCAATAGCTTAACAATAACTTAAATTAGGGACACGAGAGTGTGTCCCCCTTTTCCACTCGTTTTTTCTCCGTTTTTAAGGAGTTGTAATGAGCACAGCTTTTGCCATTAAGATTCTCGGGCTTTTTCTCGGGGTGGTAGCTCGGTCGCTAATTCCGTTCCTTCGGAAACTGCGCCAGGGCACCGTCAAGAGCTTTGACCGCCGCTATTTCTATTCTGCCTTAGGGACATTCCTCCTTGGCATTGTTATCACCATGGTTATTTTCCCGCAGTTTAAGGCTGATGCGTCCGGGGCCGGTTTTGAGGCTCACTTTCAGCTCTTCTGCTTGGCCTTCAGCTTTGGCTTCGGCTGGAACGCTATTGTGCTTGAAGCCGGCAAATGGGCTGACTGGTTTGTCTCTGAAGAAAGCCTGCCAACCACCACCGCCGAGCAGGGTAATGATTCTGACCATGACCTTGATCGGGGGCAGGACCAGGGCCAGGATCAGGGCCATAAGACCGGCCGTCAATAAAACTAAGGACACGATAGCATGTCCCTCTTTTCTCCTTTACCCTTTTTTTAGGAGAGGTTGAATGAGAATTAACCGATGTAAAATCTATCTTCACCCGGTTTATCATCACCAGTGTCCTCTCTGCCGGGAGAAGCTCGAAAGAAAGCCTCGCACCCTGTGGCAGAGAGCTGTCTCTTTTGCTCTTCCTCTTCGCCACTACGAGTGCGATGGTTGCGGCCAGATACTTTTTGCTTTTTCGCCTTATTGGACCGAGCTACCCATTTTTGAGCGAGTCCTTCGGATAGCAGCCACAGCAGTTATCTTGCTGGCTGCGGTAGTGGTCTTTTTTGTAATTCTGTTTTACATATTTTCTATGATAATGGCCTGAATTAACAGCGATGAAAGATTAAAAGCAGACACAAATTTGTATTCCCTCAAAAAAGGAGATTTTATGTCACCTAAGCTAACCTCAGACAATAGACAAAGGCCTAAGAAGAATTACCCTAAGGGCGACCGCAGCTCCAACCTTTACCCGTCTTCCAGTTCGCCCGCTGCTACCGTTATCACTGCTCCTGTTCCAGAGCCAGAGTCAGAACCAGAAACATCAGAAAAATCCAAAATAAAAAAACAGGGAAAATATAGGGTGTCCCGAATTATTCGGGGCATGGGCTGGCTTCCTGACCGCCCAGACTTTCGCGATTATAATGAAGCTACCCTGGATATCAGGGATATTCTGGATACTGAAGATAGGCTGAAAAAAGAATTTGAGACCTATAAGAAATTGAGCAAAACTCAACTCGCCTCTCCAGGAAAATATCGCCTTAAAGAAGGCTATCTGCCGCTTAGCCGGCGCACTGAAGCATCCAGCCTCCCGGTCTCTGTCGACCTTCGCGACTACTGCTCGCCCGTTGAAGACCAGGGGATGCTCGGCTCGTGCACAGCCCACGCCGGCGTTGGTCTCATAGAATATTACGAACGCCGCTCCTTCGGCCGCCACCTCGATGCCTCCCGCCTTTTCCTCTACAAGGTGACCCGCAACCTGATGAAACTCCGCGGCGATAGCGGTGCTTACCTCCGCTCCACTATGGGTGCTATGGTGCTATTCGGTGTCCCGCCCGAATCCTACTGGCCTTACACCGATGACGAGGACTACTTTGACCGCGAGCCGCCCGCCTTCTGCTATGCCTTTGCCCAGAACTACCAGACGATAAAATACTTCCGCCACGACCCGGCCGGGGCCAAACCTAGCGAAGTCCTCCACAGCCTTAAAACCTATCTGGCTAAGGGCTTTCCCTTTATCTTCGGCTTTTCGGTCTATAACTCCATAGAGCAGGCTGAGGCGACCGGCTTCATTCCGTTTCCATCTCCCCGTGAGAGGATGGAAGGCGGCCATGCGGTGATGGCTGTAGGCTACGACGACAACCTCGAAATCACCAACAGCTTCAGCCAGGAAAAGACCAAAGGTGCTCTCCTCATCCGCAATTCCTGGGGCACAGGCTGGGGAGACCACGGCTACGGCTGGCTCCCATACGATTACGTTCTGCGTGGCCTGGCCGAAGACTTCTGGTCTATCCTTAAAAAGGAGTGGGTCAATACCACCGCCTTTGCCGAATGAATCTTATGTCTTGTTATAATAACCAGCATTATTCATGAGACTGGACATAGAAAATGAGGGACATGATACGATTTTCTTAAATCGGTTCGTGTCCCTCATTTTTCCCCGGATCTCCTTGTAAAAATAAAAAATTAGGGACACGAGAGTGTGTCCCCCTTTTCCTCTTTTTCTCTTTTCCGGGAGATAAAATGCCTAAAGCCTTAATCACAGGAATTACGGGTCAGGATGGCTCCTACCTAACCGAGCTTCTCCTCTCCAAAGGCTATGAGGTCCACGGCTTAGTTCGCTGGGCAAGCTCTTTTAACCGGCAGCGAATTGAGCATCTTTACTTAGATTCATCGCCCTACAAAGACAGGCTCTTTCTCCATTATGGGGACCTCGCCGATACCGGCCGCCTCGAAGAAATAATCACGACGATAAGACCCGACGAGATTTACAACCTGGCTGCTCAGAGCCAGGTCCGAGTCAGTTTTGACCTCCCTGAATACACGGGCGATGTCACCGGACTCGGTGTTGCCCGACTCCTCGAAATCATCAGAAAGAACATTCCCGCTGCCCGATTCTATCAGGCCTCCAGCAGTGAAATGTTTGGCGCTTCACCCCCGCCTCAGAACGAAGACACCCACTTCCGACCCCAAAGCCCCTACGCCGCAGCCAAGGTTTATGCTTACTGGATGGTAAGAAACTACCGCGATGGCTATAATCTCTTTGCCTGCAACGGAATCCTTTTCAACCATGAATCCCCCCGGCGAGGCGAAAGCTTTGTCACCAGAAAGATAACCATGGGGATAGCCCGAATACTTGCCGGTAAAGAAAAAGTAATCCGCCTTGGAAATTTAGAAGCCAAACGCGACTGGGGATATGCCCCCGAGTATGTCGAGCTAATGTGGAGAATGCTCCAGCAGGATAAGCCCGCCGATTACGTGGTCGGAACCGGCGAGAATCATTCCGTTAAAGAATTCTTAGAAGAAGCTTTTGATTACATTGGCCTCGACTGGAAAGACCATGTGGCCGTTGACCCGGTATATTTTCGCCCCGTTGATGTAAACGAGCTCCTGGCAGACGCTACCCAGGCCAGAACTCTCCTCTCCTGGCAGCCCAGAATAAAATTCAAAGACCTCGTAAGAATTATGGTTGATGCTGACCTTGAGAAAATCGGCCTCCAATCACCAGGCGCCGGCAAGAAAGTAGCTCTCGAATACGGATTCGACTGGGTCAAAGGCTAAGAAATTGAGGCGTTAGTCCTAACTTAACCTACCCAACTCATCACACCAATGCCCAAAATCCTTATAACAGGCGCAACCGGATTTGCCGGAAAACACCTCATCCAGGCTCTAAAAGCACTCAAAACCGCAGCGAAATCACGCTTAGATA
>JAQULR010000028.1 GCA_028749205.1 Acidobacteriota bacterium
AAGCTCAATCTAAACAAGAATTCTTCGAGAAACTGAAAGAAATGATGATTCTGGCTAAGGAATCGCTGGAAAACAAGAGAGAAGTGGTCAACAACATGCTGGAGCGAGGATTGATGCCCTATACCAGGGTTTATCTAGGACATTTTGAGAATCATTTCTCAACCATTGGGATCTGCGGAATGCATGAAGCCTGTATTAACTTTCTGGGCAAAGGAATAGGGACGCCGGAAGGTAAAGATTTGACTATCGAAACGATGAACTTCATGCGAGAGGTCTTGAAAGAATTTCAGGAAGAGACCGGACATCTTTATAATCTGGAGGCCTCCCCGGCTGAATCTACTTCTTACCGTTTAGCCCGCCTGGACCGCCAGAAATACAAAAATATTTATACTTCTGGGACAGAAAAATTCCCCTACCTGACCAATTCCACCCAGCTTAACGTTGATGCTACCAGAGATATCTTTGAGGCTCTCCGGCATCAGGAGGACATTCAAGCCCTTTATACGGGAGGAACGATTTTTCACGCTTTTCTACCTGAGGCTATTGACTGGCAGTCCTGCCGCCGGCTGGTTCAAAAGATTTCCGAAACTAAGATTCCCTATTACAGCATTACCCCAACTTTTAGCGTCTGCAGTAACCATGGTTATCTCAGAGGCAGTCATAATATCTGTCCTGACTGTGGAGCAGAAACGGAAGTATATTCCAGAATTGTTGGCTATCTCCGACCAGTCGGAACCTGGAATGACGGGAAGCGGCAAGAATTCGAAGATCGGGTAACTTATTCCAAACTGGATTGAGTTTTGATGACCTGGATTATTGGCGAACCATCCAGGTCAAATCAATAAGGAGCCTAAAAGAATGGAATTCATGGTTTTTACCTTACCGGGATGCGCTAAATGCGACCGGGTAAAAGAGCTGCTTAAGGTTAAGGGCCTTCAGGCTAAGGAATTCGATGTCAGTACTAAGGATGGAAAAAATAAAATCCGAGATTACCTCAAAATGCTCCGCCGGGATAGCTCGGGAAGTATCATCATCCCGACTTTGATTGTTGAAGAAAACGGCCAGGCCACGGCAGTGCTTAATTCGGTTGAGGAGTTGGACCTTTGGTTGAAATCAAGGGTATAGAGAAGTTTGCCACCAAGGATTTTCCAGGGTATATTTCTTCAACTGTCTTTACGGGGGGCTGTAATTTTAGATGTCCCTTCTGTCATAATGCTGATCTAGTTCTTAATCCCGGTCGACTCCCAACGATTGACCTCAATATATTCCTGAGCTATCTTGATTCGAGAATCGGCTGGTTGGACGGAATCTGCTTGAGTGGGGGAGAACCTCTGATGCATGAGGATATTGAAGTCCTGGCTCGAGTGATAAAAGACCGGGGTTTACTGGTCAAAATTGATACTAATGGTTCCTTTCCTGAGAGACTCGAGCTGCTGATTCAATCAGGATTGGTTGACCAGGTAGCCATGGACATCAAGGCCCCGCTTGATAGATATTCAGAAGTAGTCAGGGTTGAAGTTGACCTCGAAAAAATTAACCGGAGCGTCGGTTTCTTGAAAAGCTCGGGTGTTAATTATATTTTCCGGACAACATTTGTCCCCGGGTTGTTAGGTCAAGAAGACTTGATAAGAATCGGAGAATGGTTAAACGGGGCTAAAGCTTTTCAATTACAGCAGTTCACTCCACATAATACCATTGATCCAGATTTTTTGAGGATAGAACCATATCCGAAGGACAAGCTTAATGATTGGGCTGAACAATTAAGGCCCTATTTTGGGGAAGTTCTGGTGGAAGGGGTCTAAGATGAAACTTTTGGTTAAAAAAATCTCACCGCAAGCCAGGCTTCCGGTTTTTAATCATCAGGGGGACGCCGGGATGGACCTTTTTTCCTGTGTTCAGTTAACTATAGGTCCAGGAGAAACGGTGGCGGTGGCCACCGGTATTCAAATGGCTATTCCGACGGGCTATGTTGGTTTGATCTGGGATAAAAGCGGCCTGGCTCTTCGGGGAATTCACCGGCTGGCCGGAGTAGTAGATGCTGGTTACCGGGGCGAAGTCAAGGTAGTTTTAACTAACCTGGGGAAAGAACCATTTGTGATTGAGCCAGGCATGAAGATTGCCCAGATGCTGATGCAGCCTGTGCCAGCGGTTGAGGTAGAAGAAGTGGCTTCTCTGGACCCGACTTCTCGAGGGGAAAAAGGCTTTGGCTCCACTGGCCTATTTTGACTGACTCTGGGCTATCTTATTTCATTTGAAAAGGAACCTGAGCTGCGAAAAGCAGATAAACCCCTGGCCGCTTAAAAGAAACCTTTTAGTTAGATTACCAATAGAAAAATTGATCTGGGTCTTAAGCTGATCTACAGAAGATAGCTGCCTCTGGCTGTGGCTAAAAAGTTTTAGCTATACTTGCCCATTATGTAGTTTTGAAGATGTTCAATGGTGATTTTCTGGCTGCTGATTATTGATTTGACCACATCACCAATAGAAATAACTCCTGCCAGCTTTTTTTCCTGAATAACAGGGAGATGGCGGATTCTTTTTTCAGTCATCAGGGCCATGCACTCTTCAGCTGTCGCTTCCGGGGTGACCACATAGACTTGAGTGGTCATAATTTCCTTGACTGGGGTTTCCAGTGAAGATTTGCCTTTAAGAACAACTTTACGGGCATAGTCTCTTTCAGAGATTACCCCAACGACCTGGTCGTTTTCTACCACCACTAAAGCTCCAATACCTTTATCGGCCATAATTTTTAGAGCCTCAAAGACAGTGGCCTCAGGGCTAATGGTCCAGACCTCAGACCCTTTTTCTTCAAGCATTTCCTTGACAGTTATCATTCTCCCTCCTAAATAACGGTGCCTCCTGAATTACTTTAACTTCTTGCTTTTTGCCTGTCAAATAATGTTTTGCCCTGAAGGTAATTCAGCCTTTAATCGAAATAGCCAGTCAGGTCATCCCGGTTGAGCTTTTGCTCTAAGGCTACTCTGGCCACAGCCCTGGCTACGTTACGGTGGAGTCGTTTATCCAGGGCGTTCGGGACTATGTCGCCAGCCGGAGCGTACCCGGCAATAGCTTGAGCTGCAGCTAAGAGCATATCTCTGGTAATCCTGGTTACATTGGCATCTACGGCACCTCGAAAGATACCGGGGAATCCCAAAACATTATTTATGACCTTGCCATCAGTGGCAAAAGCTGCTCCAGCATCTGTGGCCACTTCGGGATCGATTTCGGGATTAGGATTTGATAAGGCCAGGATTATCTGTCCTTTCCTTACCATCTCTTTTTTTATCAGCCCGGGGACTCCGGTGGTAGCTATAACTACCTTGCAGGAAGCCATGATTTCTTTAAGTTCTGCCTCCTGGCCGCCAGCTTCCTTCAGTCTCTGTTTAGCTTCCGAGTTGATATCAGCTCCAAAAACCGGTTTGTTCAGGTAAAACATTAGCATTTTAGAAATTGCCAGGCCAGCTGCCCCTAAACCAATGACTCCAATATTACATTTTGTTAGATCACAGCTGGCCTGGCGTGAAATATTCATCAAAGCCGCTGTCACCACGCAGGCTGTTCCGTGCTGGTCGTCATGCATGACTGGGATCTGCAGCTTTTCTTGGATTTTTTCTTCGATGTAAAAACAGCGAGGAGCAGAAATATCCTCTAATTGAATGGCGCTAAAGGTTGGAGCAATCCTGACCACTGCTTCGATTATTTGGTCGGGATCTTTGGTGTTAAGCAGGATAGGCATAGCTGAAAGGCCGGTAAGGGTTTCCATCAGACTGGCTTTCCCTTCCATAACTGGCATGGCAGCCAGGGGCCCAACATCCCCCAGGCCGAGGACCGCACTACCGTCGGTAACGATGCCCACTAAGTGACGAATAGCGGTGTACCGCCGGGCCAGAGCTGGATTATTTTTGATCAACAGGCTAACTTCAGCCACCCCAGGAGTATAAACCTTCCTGAGGACGCTGATATTGTTGATTTCATAACGGGAGCGAACAGCGATTTTCCCTCCCTGATGCATTTCCAGGACTTCATCCCTGACTTCCAGAAGTTCTGCCTGGTCAAAGAGTTCGATAGCTTTTAATACTCTCTGGAGGTGGACTTGGTCGTCAACAAAAATGGTTATGTCTCTAACCATATAATTAGTGCCCATATGGACGATTTTAATTTCTCCCACATAGGCTTTTTCCTTACCGATGACTGAAAGCAGGGCTCCAAAGACTCCGGGCTTCTGAGCCAGCCGGCATCTGAGATTCCTGACTAATTTGTCTTCCCACCACATGACTCTTCTCCTTCCTTCTTATTTCCTAAAATTATAGCAGATGAAGTCAACCCTGGACAGGCTAAAGCCCGAGACTTCTTCGTATTCCAAAAGGCCGAATTCTGGCCCCAAAGCCTGATAAAAGTTTTAATTACCTTTTGACTAAAGTTCAGGGCGTTCTGGTGTCTGGGTAAAGACAAAGAAAGGATTAGGTTTTAGCCCCCAGGAGCTGAGGGAGATATGCTACCAGCCTTCTATTCAGGATTTGTACCCGGTATTGGAAAAACCGACAAGACTAATCCCATGGTTTGAAGGCAGAAAGAAATTGGGCTGCTGAATACCTGAACATTTCTTCCTTCTTTTGGCCAGCAATATAGCCACGGTGAATGACAGGCAATGCTAATAAGATACACAGCCTCTTGGTTCCCTCAGGGCTAAATGAGACCTGGGTTTAGCTCTATCGAGAGATCATTTTTTGTTCCGGCTGAAAAGGTAGTAGAAAATAGGAATAACCAGAAAAATGAATAAGGCTGAAGTAGCTAATCCCCCGAGAGTGGCCAGGGCTAAACTTGACCAGATTTGTCTCCGACCGGCTTCTAGATGAATCAAAACCAAAGGCAGAAGGCCAAAGACCGTAGTCGAAGTAGTCATAAAAACTGGCCTGAGTCTTTCTTTAGCCGCTTTAATCACCGATTCTTTAAGATTGAGACCGGAAGTTTTTCTAGTGTAATTAATATGATTTACCAGAATGATGGAGTTATTGACTACAATTCCCATTAGTAGAATAAGGCCAATATAAGCAGAAGAATCAAAAGGATAATCAGCAATGACAAAAGCCAGAAAAACTCCTACCAGGGACAGGGGAACAGCCAGCAGCACAATGAAAGGTTGAATGAAGGATTCATAAAGAGAAGCCAGGATAATGAAGATGATAACCAAGGCAGCTATCAGCCCAAATTTAAGCTGAGCTTTTTCTTCGGTGGTCATTAAATATCCATACTCCATGGTGGCTGAAAACCCGGGTGGCAGGCTCAGAGTATTATAAATTGCCTTACGGTAATTTTCAGCCGCCTTATAAGGACCTTTGAATTCCCACATAACGGTCATCTGGAATTGTTGGTTCTCGCGGTAAATAGAACCGGGCATTTCTTTTTCTTCAACTTTTACCAGGTCTTTCACCTGAAGATGCTCTCCACCTGGGGTAATCAGTAACTTGTCCATCAGCAAGTTTAAATCCATATTTTCAGCTTCAGGGAACTTGATTTCAATGGCTCGCTCATAGCCTTGAATAACTGCTCTCATGGGAATTCCGAAGGTTCCCTGGACCAGACTCTGAAGCTGGTAGAATAGATAGTCAGGGTCCAGATTATATTGGGCCAGACTCCCCTGATTGATTTTTAGGACATACTCAGTAGAAGAGACATCTCCCCAATAATACCTTCCGGTAATAGATTTGATTTCACCTACTCTGGGGTTTCTTCTCAGTCTGACCTCAAGGTCAGCAGCGATATCTTGAAGTTTTTTTAAGTTATAGCCGAAGATTCTTATGGAGGAATCAAGGTAGCGTCCAGCACTCATCGAAGAATAGTAACCCTGTGGGTCGAAGCCAGATACTCCAATACTGACCCCGGCGAAGTTAGTAGCCAGCCTGATTAATTCATCTTTTAAGATATAAGGATGGGCTGAAAATTCTACCTCGGGGGGAAAAGTAATTTCTACCAGGCCGCTCTCGCGGAAAACACGGGCATTAATCTGTTTTTCGCAAGGATAGGCTAAAGCCTTTTCTTCGAATTTTCTGATTAAGCCATCGGTAGCTTCAATTCTGGTTCCAGTTGGCATGGTTACGTAAGCCAGTAAGCGGTCTTTAGAATACCATCGGAAAAATTCTCCTATGACCACATTTTTCCTGAAAAGCTTGTAGCTGCCAAAGGTTATTAATGCGATTATAAGCAAAATCTCAACCGGATGCTTGAGACTAAACTTAAGAAGCTTGTCAAAAAAGCCCAGCGGCCTGATTTTTCCCCGTTTCTCCCGCAAAAATAATAGTCTGGGGCTTAAAGCTGGTATCAGAGAGAAAGACACTAACAGCGAGGTGGTTAGGGCTAAAGCCATAACTATCCCTAAGGGCAGGTAATAGATTCTGAGCCGTCCCTGAAAAAAAGGAAAGCAGAAAAAGACGCTGATAGTAGTCAGAGTTGAAGCCAGGACTGGAGTTATCATCTGCCAGGAACCCTGGATAGCAGCCTCTTTAGGCTCTACCCCGGATTCTCTTAGTCTTAAGATATTTTCAAAGACCACAATAGAGTTATCAACAAACATTCCGAAACCCAGAGCCATGGCTCCCAGAGTCAGCATGTTCAAGGAAATCTTAAATAAATAGATGAAGACAAAAGAAATTACTGCTGAGAACAGGACCGAAGACAGAATTAAAAGGGAAGGGGTAAACTTTCTGATTATGATAAAGATAAGAATGAAAATCAGGGCAATAATAATCACAGCCAGAAGATAAAGCTGATTAAGATTTTTCGTGATTTCTTCGCTCTCATCATCTACCACCCGGAAAATTAAATCCTGAGGGAGATTTTTTTTGACGACTTCCAGCCTCTGTTTCACCTCCTTGGCCACCTTTAGAGTATTTTTACCTTTCTCTTTTAAGACCTGAAGCATGATAGTGGGCTGGCCGTTTATCCGGTTAAGATGGGAAATCTCGGCATATTCCATACGAACATCAGCCACATCTTTGAGTTTTATGGGTAGGCCACCCTGATGGCTGATAATTATTTCTTTTAGGTCAGTTAAATCCTTAGGAGACCAGGCCACTCTCAGCAGATATTCTTCCTGGCCTTTTAGTACCCGGGCTGAAGGATAAACCTCGAGAGCCTGGTTGATAGCGGTGGCTACCATAAAGGGATGAATACTTAAGTCTCTGAGCTTAGTCTCGTTAAGAGTAACCCGGATGTTCAGGTCCGAACCACCAGTTACCTCAACTTGGGAAACTCCATTAACCGCTCCCAGTCCGATTTCCAGTTTGTCTTTAACCAGCTCCCGAAGAGTTTGAAGAGGATAATTGCCTGAGATGGTATAAGTTAAAAACGGCCTGACCTGGAAGTCCTCAGGGACATAAGGCTCAATAACTGGCCTGACTCCATAGGGGAGGTCGGTCAAACTTCTACCTATTGCTTCCCTCAAGGCCAGGTTGGCAAATTCCAGGTTAATTTTCGGATCGAACTCTATGGTCAAGCGAGAGGTTCCAATTTCACTGGTTGAAGTTATTTTGCGGATGCCTTTGACTGACAGAACAGCTTCCTCCAGGATGGAGGTAACCTGGGTTTGCATGACCTCAGGTGAGGCTCCTGACCAGGTGGCTAAGATATCTACCTGAGGAAATTCTTCTTGAGGGGCTAACTCCAGGGAAATATTAAACAGGGAATAAAAGCCCAAGGCCAACAAAGCCAAATAGATCATTAGGGTAGCAACTGGACGCTCAACGAAAAATCTCATTTTCTGTTAATCAAAACCCACTTTAAGCAGATTGCTTTTTTCTCGATTCTACAAATTCATAAAGGACTGGAATCAGAACTAAAGTAAGAAAAAGGGAAGATGCCAAGCCACCAATTACGGCAATGGCCAGAGGTCTGAGCAATTCAGCTCCCCGTCCCAGCCCCAGGGCCATTGGAAACAGGCCGGCAATCGTACTGAAAGTTGACATGACTATCGGTCGGAGTCGGGTTTGGCAGCCTTCGACTACCGCCTGGCGCAAGTTAAAACCCTGTCGGCGCAGTAAGTTTATATAATCTATTTCTACTATGGCATTGTTTACCACTATTCCTACCAGAACCACTGAACCGATTAAGGAGATCACGTTAAGACTCTGCCCAGTGATCAGCAAAAGAATAATAGTTCCGATTAATCCCATTGGAACAGTGAACATTATCAGGAACGGGTGAAGCAAAGATTCAAACTGAGCCGCCATGATCATATAGATAAGAATCACTGCCATGATGAAAGCCAGAAGCAGCGACTGGAAACTAACCGCCATCTCCTCCCTTTCTCCAGCAAACAGAATGCGGTATTCAGCCGGTATATTCATCTCTCCAATCACAGATTGAATAGCCGGAGTTACCTGACTGAATCCTTTACCTTTCAGGTTGGCGGTTACCAGGATTTCCCTTTCCTGGTTTTCCCTCCTTATTTCATTAAAACCTTCGGCCAACTCATAGGAAACCAGCTCATTCAGGGGAATTAGAGTCTGATTGTAAGGATAGAAGGAGTTTAAGACCCGGTCTACTGTTTTTCTGGTTTCAGGTTCTATCCAGATGCGAACATCGTATTTTTTTTCCATTTCACGATATTTGGTAGCCACATTACCTCTGATGGCCTGGACTAAATAATTAGCTACGGCACCGGCCGAAAGGTTGGGATATTTTTCCAGTGCCTCTTTTTTTATTTTTATCAGAAGCTGAGGTTTGCCTTGCTGGAGATTCAGGTTGATATCAGCTAAGCCATCAATTGCTGTTAATTTTTCTGCCAGGTTGATAGCAGTTTCTCTGAGAATTTCCAGGTTTTGGCCCTTAACCTTCAAGACAATTTCTCCTGAGGTCAAAGCCAGGAATTCTCCCAAAGTAGCCTGTTCCGGGGTAATAGAATAAATCAAATCAGGAATTCCGCTAAGAAAGTTTCTGGTCTCTACTATCAGCCGGTCAAGGGAGCCTGGATTTTTGGCTTCAACTTTGATTTCAGCGGAGTTAACCGAAACATCGGGTCGGAAAGATTCACTGCTGGAAATTATCCCGACCTGGGAAAAGGTTCGCTGACAGTCTGGCTGTTGCCTGAGCCAGTTTTCCAGCCAGGAAACTATTTCTTCGGTTTGTTGTAGTGAGTATTCAACCGGGGTATTTAGATTGATATTAAAACTTGAAGTCCGAAGCGGTGGCATCAACTCGCTGGGCAGAAAAATTGCCAGGACGGCTACCAGGAGAAACAAGATGATGGCTAAAAATAAGGTGGTCTTTTTGTTATTTAATGACCACACCAGTATGGTTGAATGACGGCGACTGAAATTCTGATACCAGCGATTGAAGGAGTGGAATATAGCCTGAAAGGCAGGCTTTAAAAGATTTGATAACCATTTGAAAAGCCAGTATAAAATCCAGCCAGCAGCTCTGCCTGCAGTGCTGAGAACAAAGAGAATTAATAAGACAAGGTTGTAAACCAGGAACTTAAAACCCAGCCAGAGGTAGGACCACCAGCCTTTGAGTCCGGTTTCCTCCTTAAGCTTGGTGAAGGTCAGGAACCGCCAGCCCGGGTGAATTTTTTCAGGCCAGCTGACGATTTTAGTTCTAGAAGCCAGCATCGGGAGAAGGGTCACCGAAACTATCAGAGCTGAAAGAAGAGTGAAAGTCACAGTCAGAGCGGTGTCTTTAAATAGCTCTCCGGCTAAACCCCGGACATAGATTACGGGCAGAAAAACTACGATGGTGGTAAAGATAGAGGCCACTACCGGACTAATGACTTCCTTGGTTCCCAGACTGGCGGCCTCTTTTACTGGTTTCCCAAGCTGACGGTGCCGGAAAATATTCTCCGAGACTACTACCGCCGTGTCATCCAGCATTCCGACACCCAAAGCCAGGCCTCCCAGAGACATCAGGTTAAGAGTCATATCCCGGAGAAAGAATATATTGAAAACACCGATGATAGAGATGGGAATCACCGTGCCGATAATCAGGGGCGATTTCCATTCCTGTAAAAAGAGGAGTAGTGTCAGGAAGGCTAGAATCGCTCCCTGAATAATCTCATCTGTGGTCGCAGAGATAGCCGCCTGAATGTAATCTGCCTGTTCAGAAATGATTTCCAGATTAATTTCCGGGTTTTCTTCTTTAATCTGGTCCATAACTTCCCGAGCCGACTTGCTCACGGTCACGGTGTTAGTGCCATATTCTTTTCTTAATAGCAGCCCGATACTTTCCTCACCGTTGAGCCGGGTGGTCCCTTCTCTTTCCTTAATGGTATCGACCACCCGGCCGATATGTCCGAGTAGGACCACTCCTCCTTGCTCAGTAAATTTAACAGGAATATTTTCTATTTCTCTGACTGTTTCAAATTCTCCGGCCACTCGTAGGGCATAAACAAATTTTCCTTTCCGGATTGTTCCTCCCTGGAGACTCCGATTGAAACCGGCTATTTTCTGGGCTACGGTTTCAATGCTCAGCCCATAATTGGCCATCTTTTCCGGGTCAACTTCTATCTGGATTTCTCGCTCAACCCCTCCAGTAATTTCCACTGCGGCAATGCCTTCAATCTGTTCCAGCCTGGGTTTGATCATTTCTTCCGCCAGTTCTTTAAGCTCCAGCAGGCTTCTTTCTCCGGTAAGTGCCAGAACCATAATAGGACTGCTCTGAGGATCAAGAGTAATGATCACTGGTTTTTCACAACCTTCAGGCAGGCTGTCTCGGACTGAGTCCAACCTTTCCCTGGTGTGAAGCAAGGCAAAATTCATATCCGTGCCCCAGGTAAATTCCAGGCTGATGAAAGAAAAGCCTTCTTTGGAAACTGACTCGACTCGCCTCAAGCCGGCGATCCGGCTGACTGAAGTTTCGAGAGGGACAGTTACCAAGGTTTCCACTTCCTCCGGAGCTACCCCCGGATACTGGGTGATTATAGACAGACGGGGATAACTGATAGGAGGCAGAAGGTCAATACTCAGCCTGGTCAGGGAGACTATTCCGAGCAGAATTACAGCAATGAAAAACATCAAGATAGTAACTGGTCTTTCTATGGAAAACTTGGCTGGGTTCATATAGGTAACTCCAGGTGATATCAGGCTAATCTATAACCCGAACTGAAGAATCGTGAGCCAGAGTCATATGACCTTCAACAATTACCTGTTCACCTTCGGTAACACCCTCCAGGACTTCAATAAATCTTTCGTTTTCTTCCCCAGTCTGAATATAACGCCATTTAGCTAGCCCATTTTCTACTACAAAGACCAGTGGCCGGCCCCCCCGGACCAAAACTGCCTCCTGCGGTACTAGCAGCCTGGATGGAAAGATTTCTGAGATAATTTCTACCTCAGCGTGCATCCCGGGTTTGATTTCTTCAGCTGGATTGTCCAGGTGAACAAAAACGCTGCAGGTTTTATCCTTGGGATCGACTAAAGGACTGATGGCTGCGACCTGGCCTCTGAATACTTTTCCTGGAAAAGCGGTAAAATTGACATAAGCTTCCCGTCCGGTTTTAATCTTCCCTACCACTGTTTCCAGGACCTTAGCTTCTATTTTTAACTGGCTGAGATCAACCAGAGTGCAGATTTCCCTTCCGGCCTCTATACTTTCTCCAGGGGCCACTCTTATTTGAGTGATGACCCCAGAGAAAGGAGCAGTAATTCTAGTTTTTTCCAGCTCCATCTGGGCAATCTTCACATTGACCTCAGCTTGTGTCAGTCCCTTAGAGGAGGCGATGATCTCATCTCTTTTAAGCCCACTGCCGATCATAGCCAGCTCATAGTCCCGCCTGAGCTTCTCAAGCTCCGACTGCGAGATCAGACCTTCCTCAAAAGCTTGTTTGGCTTTGAGATAGGCTTCCTCAGCCTTTTTTACATTAAGGAGATCTTCAGAGTTGTCGGCCAGTTCAGGCTGCTGGAAGAGTCGGTCCAGGAGGAGCTCAGATAGGGCCTTTAACCGGGAAGCTTCTTCTTGTTCCAGCCTCAGCCGGTATGGGGTATCATCGAGCTCGGCCAGAATTTCCCCGGTTCTGACATGCTGTCCTTCCCGGATATTTAGTTTCTTTAAGACGCCCTTGACTTCAGCCTTGAGGACAACATTTTTTTCTGTAAAAGCTTCTCCAGGAGATTTAATCCTTTTTTCCAGGTCAGCCACTCTGACTACAGTCGCTTTTACTGGCAGAGGAGAAGAAGCCTGGCTTTCGGAAGAAGTGGCAGCTGGGGAAGATTCCTCTGAGGGGGATGGCTCTTTATCCGGTTTCTTGTAGAGCCAGAATCCAGCTGCGGCTAAGCAACAAATGACCAATACTATCAGGATACCCTTAACAGGCCTGGTGATCTTACTCATAATACCCACCTAATTATATATGCAATATAGCTTATACATAAATTAAACGACGATAAAAGTCAAAAAATAGTATCACTCAGTATCATTTTCTTTTATCGGTTAAGCTGAGTGTCGGAGGCTATCCCAGCCCTAACCTGGTGACATCAACTCGGTTTGCTCCCCATGTTAAAGCTTTCTTATCAATGATAATTGAAAATCTCAAAAAAAGTTCGGTTTTATGAATAAGGTCGTTTAATTATGAAAGTATAGAGATTTTTTTGACATAAATAGATATAATAAGACTTTCTAATCGAAGCTGGTTATTATCTTTGCAAGATTAAAATGCCAGAGCGGTTTAGAATGTATCTATTAGGCTTTGGCTTTAGTTTAATCTTTTCGAGGCTTGAATATTTCTATATCCTTCAGGCAGTCCTGGAGAGATAGATGAGGAAGGTTGACCATGAAGGTTGGAAAAGCAAGAAATATTATCAGGAAGAGGTTTTTATGGTTAGGTTGCCTGGTGTTTTTGGCCTTAACCTTAACTACCCTGTTATTTTATGGCTTTAGAATCAGCTCCAATGAGAGTAGCCAGCAATCAGTAACTAAGGAAAATTCTAGACTGAGCTTAGCCGGTATAACTGTTCCTTTCGTTGTTAATGAAGGTCAATGGGATTCCCGGCTGAAGTTTAGGTCCGACCTTTTTTCAGGTGCCTTTTTGGTCTCTGATCAGGAATTAATATACAGTCTAGTTATGGCGGATGATAAATCAGGTTATCAGAGAACCAATAGTAAGAGAGAGGCTATTTTTCCAGAAACTCAGCCAATAAGAACAGTAGTTTTTAAGGAGAAATTTATTTCAACTGACGGAAAAGAAATTGGTTTTGTTCCTGAAGGTCGGGAAAAGGCTGGCACTACAGTCTCTTATTTTCATGGGCCAAATCAACAGCTTTGGTTTAACCGGCTTCCGGCCTACAACACTTTATCTCTCGGTTCAGTATATCAAGGGGTGGAAATAGAACTTAAGGCTGCCGGTGGAAACGTAGAAAAATTCTTCTATCTGAATCCTGGAGCCAGGGTAGAAGATATATTAGTACGGATCGAAGGAATTAACTCACTCCAATTGGCTGAGGATGGCCAGCTTATTTTGACCTCAGATAGTGGTAATCTGGAAATGAGGAAACCTGTAGCTTATCAGGATATTAATGGCTCCCGGGAATATGTTGAGGTAGCTTACGAACTCAGAAGCCAGACTGAGTATGGTTTTAGAATCTGCGGCTCTTATGACCCGGATGCCCAACTGGTTATCGACCCAGCGCTGGCTACCCTTTCAGCTTCAACTTTTATAGGTGGGGCTGGTAACGACCGAGGGTATTGCCTGGCTGTAGATGAGGTAGGTAATGTTTATGTGGCCGGTTATACAATTTCAGTCTTTTTTGCCGACTTCCCAACGACTGAAGGTGCTTATGATACCTCAGTCAACGGAAATTACGACCTGTTCATTTCTAAGCTCAACAACTCTCTGACCGAGCTTCAGTCTTCAACCTATCTCGGGGGGAGGGGAACTGAATATGTCTATTCCATGGCTCTTGATAGTACTGGTAATGTCTATCTAACAGGTATTACTAACTCTTCTGATTTTCCAACCACTGCCGGAACCTATCAAGATTCTTATCAGGGTGGGGAATATGATGTCTTTGTAACTAAAATGTCAACAGATTTAACTTCCCTCCTGGCTTCGACTTTTTTTGGAGGAAGTGACCTTGATTATGGCTCTGATCTTAAGCTTGATAATTCCTGGAATGTTTATCTCACGGGTATGACCAGTTCTTCAGACCTTCCTGTAACTCCAGGTGCCTATCAAATTCAGTCTACTGGTGGGCATGAGGCCTTTGTGGCCAGGTTTTCCAACTCTCTGGATGTGCTTCAGGCCTGTACTTTTATCGGGGGAAGTGATTATGATACAGGCTCAAGCTTAGCCCTGGGGGAAAGCGGTCAGGTCCATCTTGTAGGAAGGACCAAATCTTCAGATTTCCCTGTAATTCCTGGAGCCTATGATACTTTGTTTAATGGTGATTATGATGTTTTTATAGCCAGTTTGAGCGCTGGTCTGGATCAACTGCTGGCAGCTACCTACCTTGGGGGTAGCGGGGCTGATTATGCCACAACTCTGGCCTTGGACTTAAGTGGCCAGGTAGTGGTGGCGGGCTACACTGCCTCAGCCGATTTTCCGGTAACCGAGGGAGTTTTTGACACCTCATTTAGTGATGTTTATGACGTCTTTATCTCCAGGTTTTCAGGTTCATTGACTACTCTTGAAGCCTCAACATACCTTGGCGGCCTGGATGATGATCGCTGCCAATCTATAGCTCTGGATGCCTACGGAAATGTCTATCTAACTGGAAGTAGTAAATCTTCAAGCTATCCAGGGACTGTAGGAGCCTATGATCCAGGGCACAACGGAAGCTGGGATGTTTTTGTCACCAAAATGCCTGCTAAGCTCGGGGCTGTTCTCTCTTCCACCTTTCTTGGAAGCAGTGGTATTGACCAGGGTTATGATCTGGCTCTGGATAGCGAAGGAAACGTCTATGTTACCGGCTTTACCCAATCTTCGGCCTTTCCGATGACTGAAGATACTTATGATGAGACTATTAGCGGAACCGATGTGTTTGTGGCCAAGTTTGCTGCGGTGAACAGTTATCTTTTGACTATCAATCAGACTGGTGAGGGTGTGGGTTCGGTAAAGAGTAAAGATGGAGGAATAGACTGCGGTTCGGATTGCTCCGAACTATATGATGAAGGATTTAAAGTTACCCTTATCGCTACGCCCGACTCCGATTCAGTTTTTGGGGGTTGGAGAGGAGATGTTTTTAGCACTGACAATCCTTTAGCTGTGACCGTAGATTCTGAGAAGACCATTACTGCCAGTTTTGCCCCGGCTAGTGCTACTTATACGCTAACTATTGTCAAATCAGGTCCTGGCAATGGAACAGTAACCAGCGAAGATGAGCAGATCAGCTGCGGAGAAGTTTGCTCAGCAGTTTATGAAGCTGGGACCCTGGTCAAACTAACTGCTGCTCCTGATGAATTCTCTGGTTTTGATGGCTGGACAGGTGATGTCTATGGAGAGGAAAAGACCATCAGCTTTTTGATGGATAGCAATAAAACGGTGATAGTGGTTTTTGGCCCCACTCCTCTGCCGGACCTGGTGGCTGAATGGCAGAGCCTAAAAGTGGCCGGATTTCTGGGAAAAACCAACATTATAAGTGGTCTCCTGGAAATCAAAAATGTCGGTGAAGCCGGGATTTCTGGAAGCTATAAGATAGCTTATTATCTATCAGCCGACGGAGAAAGCCTTGATAATTTGCTGACCACCAGGAGTCTTAGTTATAGTCTGCCGGCTGAATCTTCCCAGCTGCTCACCTTTGCTCATTATCTGGACAACAGCCTGGGCTTAGCTGACAAATATGTGGTTGCTGTTATGGATCCCGATGAGCTGATTGAAGAAAAGGATGAAACCAATAATCTGGCAGTTTTTGGTCCTATATCAGATTCTACAGGGACCGAGACCAGGAGTCTCGAAAACAGTCCAGTATTTAGAAAAGTCTCTAAAACCATAAAAAAGACGGCTGAGAAATAAACTCATTATTGGAGGCCAGGATGAAGCTTAAAGGAGTTTTACTTGGAGTGCTGATGTTGTCAACTGCGGTCTTAGCTCAAGATTCCCGGGTAGCCTTTTCTCTAAGAGGTGGGTATTATATCCCATCATCCAGCACCTTTAACAATGAATATATTCCTGCGATAAACAATAATCTTTCGGAGTTTGCTAATTATTTGCAAGATTTGGGATTATCGGGTGGCTTTAGGAATATGGGCAAGTTGAATGGAGCAATAATTTTAGGTGGAGAATTTGAGTTTAAAGTAGGTCCGCAGTTTTATATTGTTCTGGGTAGCGAATATCTGTTTAAAAATTTTGAAAATAATCTGGAAATGACCGGTTCAGTTGATCAAATGGCTGTTGATGTCATTCATCAAGGTAAGGTAAAGATGTCCAGCCTACCGATTCTGGCTACCATCAGGATTAACCTGCCGGTAACTGCTGTCCGGGTATACTTTGGAGGCGGAGCCGGTTATTACCTGAGTCGGGTCAGCCTTGAGGAAAAATGGCTCTGGCAGGAAAATCTGGTTGAGGTTTCTTCAGGAGAAAGAAAAATAAAAGCAACTGCCCAGGATGTCATTCCTCATGGCAATCTCGGGGCCGAGCTGAAGCTTTCTGAGAAATTTTATTTGGCCGGCGACCTAAGAGTGCCCTTTGGAACAATTAAATCATTTAAGATTAAAAGCGATTCTCTGGATGAGAGCACTGTCGGACAGAAATTAACTTTTATAAATTCAGAGGGTCAGGAAACAGACTTTAAGTGGGAACTAACTGGCCCCAGTTTAACGGTTAGCCTTAAATATAAATTTTAGATAAACCATAAAGACATCTCAGGGTAAACCAAAGCTAAAGGGACCAGAGGCGATTTTAGAATATATAAGCCGGGCCTAATTTTGTTTACTCGGCATTCTCCAAGATTCAGATGTTATTATCAATGATAATTGAAAGTTTCCGAATATCTTCAGTTTTATGAATAAGGCCGGTTAACCTGGATTATTCACAAATAATTCCTGTCAAGCCGCTTAACAAATCATTAAGATTTATGTTGACCTTAGGATTTAAATAATGTTATAAGATGGCCAGTGGTAACAGCTCAGGGCTAACTGAGGGTTAAGGAGCTAAGATGCCTCATAAGGGCCACAAAATCGTTTCCTCCAGTCAGCGGTTTGAAACTATCATTGCCATAGTAATAATTCTGGCAATTTTGGCTATCGGAATTTTGGTTCACTATAGATTCTCTCTTTTGAATTTTTTCTTTTTGCCTGTTATCTTTTCTGGTTATTATCTTGGGCGCAAGCGAGCTATTTTGATAGCTGTAAGCTGCATTTTGCTGGAAGCCCTTTATCTGGTTTTTTCCTGGCAGATTTTTGGCGTAAGATTTGGCCTTTCTCAGGATAATGTTATCTTCCTGATTTCCTGGGCAATTTTTTTGGTTCTTACTGCCTGGATTGTTGGGTTTTTAAGTGAGAGGCGGGAGAAAGAAGTCTTTAAGCTGAAGAGGGCTTATGCTGGAATCCTGGCTATTGTCTTGAAATATCTGGAAGTAGGAGAGGAGGAGAAATCTTTAGCTGAAAAAGTAGCTGAACTCTCCGGCAAAATTGCTGAAATCCTGGAAATGGATAAGGCAGAGGTAGAAAACATCAAATCGGCTGCTCTACTGAGTGATGTCCAGGAATTTCAAAACTATCTCCCTCTATTCAGCCAGACCTCGGATATTTTGGGGAAGGAAACCCTGGCTCAACTCCAGCTGACAGACCAAGAAAAGGTCATGCTTAATACAGCCACGCTGATACTTTCTGAAATTCAGCCGCTTCTCCAGAGTTATTATGTCCATTATCGCCAGAAGGCTAACGAGATAGAAAAAAGCCTGAATTCCATTCCGGTAGGAGCCTCGATCATCGCTCTGGCCGAACTATATCTGAAACTGGGGCGCAAAGGCCAGGTCAAAATCGGTCCGGAAGAAATTTCTTCCCTTGAGGATATTAGAAAACTTAAGGGACGCTATTTTCCGGAAAGAGTCATCGAAGCCCTCTATTTGGTTGTTTAGTGAGTCCCTGGAGTCCCAAAATAATCTATTAAAAACTCGACCAACCTTAACTCCAACTGAGCGAATTACCATCACCGCGGTCTCGTTCGCTTAATTTATTCTAAGAGATAGGCCGAACTTGATAGCCAAGGAAAACAGATTATTATTATGCCTGAGGCTAAATTGCCTTTTAGAGTCTGAAAAGATAGGAAACTTTTAGAGTGGTCGAGTGACCATTTAGAGTCTCAAAAAATTCTTTGTGCTGGCTTTTTTTATAGCTCAGCTGGATGATACTGCCAGCTCCAAGATAATATCCTATCAGGAAATCAAAATTATACTGGTCTTCTCTGGTTTCTCCGAGAAGTCTGGTGGTGACAAACAGCTCGCGGGTAATTTGGTAATGCAGAGAAGCCTCGTAGGTCACTCCATCAAAGACAGTTTCACCAGTGGACTCCAGCTTTTGCTGGATATATTCAGCTTCTAAAGATAACTCTAAGTTGGGGCGCGGTCTAAGTGAAAGAAAGCTTTCTAAATTGAGCTGGCTTCCTGGAAGGACTTGGGTAAACTCCTCATTATAAACCCCTCTTTTCTCCCAGCTTCCTTCCAGGCTAATTTCTTTTAAGAAGCCTCCTCTGTCCCAATCAAAATCAAAATGACCGCCATACTTTCTAAGAAAAATCCCGCTCCAGACAAGCTGGTCATCAGAGTTTAAAACCTGATACTGGTTTTTTCCGGTAAAAAAACCGTAGTGGATATCAATCCGGTTAAAGAAATCCCAAAACATCATCACCTCCAGCTCTTCATTGACTTTGTTACCATAAGAATCTTGGTGCAGGCTGCCACTGAGGTCAAAGCTAATTCTCTGGACGGTTCCCTGATTGAAGCGCCAGGCATAACCCTGTGAGGTGGTGAAAGCCTGAACGTCAACCTTGTTAAGGTAGCCAGCTGCTAATCTGACATTATCCTCAACTCTTTGGAATCCGGCTGACATCTGCCAGCCAGTATCAGGATCGCGGCTAAAACTGAGCATGTGAAGTCCGTTTCGGGAATTCGGAGTATCAGAATTAAAGCAAAATATGCTGGCTCCACTGAAATAGTAAATGTCCTTGAAATTAAAACTATAATCTACAGCTACATTCTGGCTGGTTATTTCTTCTTCCTTGACTCCGGTGTAGTAAATCCCAACCTGAGAATTCTTAAAAATATCTCTGGTTATCCTGAAAACACCAAAATCAGAGGAGCCATAATCTGTTTTATTCAAGGCCCCGAGAAGGCCAAATGAATAACCACCACTTTTCCCGGTAATCTTTGTTGCTAAGCGAGGGTCGGGTATCCGGCGGGAATAGAACAGACTGACACTTGAAGGTAAGTCATTACCTCCCGCTAATAAGTTAAAATACTGACTCCCTTCGCTGAAAAAAGGTCGGTTCTCGCTTAGATAATTTTCATAAGGGGAAAGCTGATAGATAAAGGGGTCTGATTCAACCTGGCTAAAATCCGGGCTGGCAGTGACATCTAAATACAGATTTGGCCTGATTCCATACTTAAGGTCAACTCCGGCCGCCAATTTATCATCTTTCTCTTCTTCCCACCTAGAAGAACGCACGCCGGCATAGGGAAATATTTCCAGGTTACGGCCGGGCTTGATTCCGCTTAATCCCCTTAATTCACCTGCTTGATGAAGTGTGGGCAGATCTCTTTTCACCTCAGTCCAGTAATCAGTTTCATTAAGCCGATGGATGTAGCGGCGGAAATTGATTCCCCAGATTTGTTCCGGTGCCGATGAGAACCGCAAGGACTTAAACGGAATGGCCATCTCAGCGGCCCAGCCGTCTTCCCGTATCTTGGCTTCTGATTTCCAGATGGTTTCCACTGAATTTTTCTGAACTCCTTTTGGGTTTACGGTAAAAGATATGCTGGTGCGTTTGTCGTTGTAGGTATCAAATATAACCTGGATATAATCGTTGTTATCAAACTCATTACGGGGGGTTAACTCTGCCCATATTTTTTCTGGCTCGGAGTCTTTCATTAAAAAGGCAAAATAGATATTTTTATCATCATAAGCTGCCCAAATATAAGTTTCTTCTGAGGCCGGAACACCATTTATTGGATTGTACTGAATAAATCCCGATACCGGCTGAATGTTAGACCAGCAAGAGTCATCGAGATTTCCGTCGATCTTCGGCGGCTGGTCAATTTTAGTTATGGTTAAAGTCTTTGATCTTTCCTGAGCAGTTGCTCCAGAGAAAAACAATATTAGCAGACAGACTAAAGCAGCCAAAAACTGCTTATTTTTG
>JAQULR010000029.1 GCA_028749205.1 Acidobacteriota bacterium
AGCATAAATCGGAGGCGAAGAGCTCTCAGAAAAAATAGCTTTGATCTGCTCTGATTTAATAAGATTAACGATTTCTTGTAGCTTTCGGGCTCCTGGCTGGGCCTCAGGGTTGGCTCCAGTTAGAGAAATCGGAATAAATCCATAACGTGAGGCTAAATAAGCAAAAGCCTGATGCCCGGCTACTACCAGATGTTTCTGTCGGCATCCAGATAGCACCCGTCGATATTGTTCATCAATAGACGATATCTCAGCTATTAGCTCCTGGCTATTTTTTCTGTAGACCTCCGTGCCCTCCGGGTCTAAGCGGCTTAATTCTTCAGCAATCTTTTTAGCCAGAAGAGCATCAGCTTCTAGGTCCAGCCAGATATGAGGATCATCATTTCTCAGCCCAGGATAGCCTATGGATTCTAGATAATCAAGGAATTTAAGACTTTGGACTTTTTCCTTCTCTAAAGACTTTTCTATTTTTGTCAACCAGGGTTCAAGCTTTTCACCTACAGCTATAAGTAAATCGGCTTGGGTTAAAATTTTCAGGTCACTCGGTCTTAATTGAAAATGATGAATATCAGCTGAGGCTGGAATCATCAGACTGACCTCTCCCCTCTCGGCGGTTATAGCCCTGGCTAATTCAGCCAGGGGGAAGATAGTAGTAACCACTTTGAGCTTTTTTGGTGTCTCAGCCAAACTCCTGGAGATAGTTATAGTTAATAAAAAAACAATAAAAAAGCTACCAATCCTTAAAATCATAGTCTTGTTCAAGATATCACTTCCTTCCGCTCAATAATCTGCAATATTCACAACAGACCCTGACGAAATCTTAGGTAATTCTATATCAATAATTTAGAAAAGGCAATTTCTTAGTTGCCCAACTTATAATAACCTATTGATAATTAATAATTTAAGAAAATTACCTTGGAGCTAACTGATTTAAGTAAAGCCGTCAGGAGTTAAAATCCGAACCTAGCACTAAGGACTAATTTTAGAATTTACCAGCAGTCTTATTAAAGCCAAGGGGTTTTGTTATGTATAACAATCATATTATGTCCCAATTTTCTTGTCGAGGATAATTGAAAATCTCGAGACAAGCTTAGTTTTACGAATAATCCTGTTTAACAAGGCAGTCTAAATATGACTCTTTACTGTCTGAAATTAATTTAACTTGCAATTAGCTGAATTTTTTAGATATTATAACCTATATAAAATTCTAAAAGGAGCCAGGACTATGAGTAAAGATTTGAGGTCATTAAAACCAGAAAAGCTCTGGAAGCATTTTTCTGAGATTCTTAAAATCCCCCACTGTTCCGGAAATGAACAAGCTCTTTCTGCCTACTTAATGAATCTGGCCAAAAGCTGGAATCTAGAAGCTCACCAAGATAAAGTAGGCAATGTTTTAATTCGAAAGCCGGCCTCCCCGGGCCAAGAGAATTCTCCAGGAGTGGTCTTGCAGGCCCATCTGGATATGGTTTGTGAAAAAAATTCTGAGGTTTCTCATGATTTCACTACAGATGGGATTCAGGCTTATATAGATGGCGATTGGGTAAAAGCCAGAGGAACTACCTTAGGCGCTGATAATGGTATCGGGGTAGCTGCTTGCCTGGCCATCCTGGAAGATGACTCTATCATTCACGGACCTCTGGAATGTCTGTTCACTGTAAATGAAGAAACCGGCCTGGGTGGTGCTTACCAGCTTAAGAAAAATCTGTTGCGAGGTAAATATTTACTAAACCTGGATAGCGAAGAAGAAGGATCTTTTACCATAGGCTGTGCTGGCGGAGCCGATTCGGAGCTTAACCTACCAATTGCCCGTAAAAAGAAAAAGTCCAACAACGTAATTCTGGTAAAGGTTTCTGGGTTGAGAGGAGGTCATTCGGGCCTGGATATAAATCTCGGGCGGGGAAATGCCCTTAAGTTCCTGGCCAGAATTATAAGCTTAGCCCTGGAAAAGTATAAATTTGACCTGGTGGCTCTTAACGGTGGCAGCAAAAGAAATGCTATCCCCCGGGAGGCCTGGGCGATGGTGGCTGTAGACAAGTCTGCTCAAAGAGCCCTGACTGGCTTTCTGAAAAAAGAATTCGAGGCCATTAAACTTGAATATAAAGTGAATGAGCCGGATATGGCTATTGATATCAAACGAGTTAATGAGACTGAATTTCCAATGACTGCAGAATCGCAAAAAAGCTTGTTAAATCTTATATTAGTATTACCTCATGGGGTAATTTCAATGCACCCAGAGATTGAAGGCCTGGTGGAGACATCCAGTAACCTGGCTATAGTGAACACCGATAAAAAAAATGTCCAAATAATCTGCAATACCCGGAGCTCAGTCATGTCAGCCTTGGAAGCTACTCGCTTGGTTATAAGAGCTGCTGGACATTTAGCCGGAGCTAAAGTAGTGGCAGCGCAAGGTTACCCAGCCTGGACTCCCAATTTGAGTTCTCCTTTGCTTAAAAAAATGGTGGAAATATACAAAAACCTCTTTCAACAGGAACCAGAAGTAAAGGCAGTTCATGCTGGCCTGGAATGCGGTATTATAGGAGAAAAACATGAAGGTTTGGACATGATCTCTTTCGGTCCGACTATAAAATATCCTCATTCCCCAGATGAAAAAGTCCAGATCGAATCTGTCGAAAAGTTCTGGAAATTTCTGCTGGAAACTCTGGTAAAATTAACTTAGCCTGCTTTTTTCATAAAGCTAAATATGCTTAGATATTACCAATTGCCATTGGAAAAGAAAACAAGAGAAAAAATTATTATTAAGTAATCTAAGTTATTTCTTAAGGTTCATCGATAATGGATAGAAGGAAGTTCCTTTTTTTCTTAGGAATTTTCTCCTTTCTGCCGGCCAGGGTGCTGGCTTCGACTAATTCCTGGAGGTCAATTATGAAAAAGGTGGTTAAGACAGATAAGGCCCCCAAGGCTATCGGTCCTTATTCTCAAGCCATTAAAACTAATGGTTTTGTTTTTATCTCAGGTCAGATACCTCTTGATCCGGCCACAGGTGAAATAGTTGGCTCTACCATTGAAGAACAAACTCATCAGGTTCTAAAAAATATTAAAGCCATTCTGGAATCAGCTGGAAGCTCTATGGCTGAAGTAGTTAAAGCTACAGTCTATCTAACCGATATGAATGATTTTGCCAAAATGAACTCTATCTATGCCGAATATTTTTCTGAACCTTTTCCAGCCCGAGCTGCTGTCCAGGTGGTCAGATTACCTCGTGAGGTTAAGGTTGAAGTAGAAGTTATAGCCACTCTTAATCCAGAGGTAGTTCCTCTGGTAAGATAAAAAATCTTATCTGGAATTGAGATTTTTTGGCCGGACTTAACTTTTAGCTGTTCTGCAGTATAATTTATTATTAGAGGAAAAAATGCCTATTTATGAATATTTATGCGAGAACTGCCAGCAAAAATTTGAGGTTCTGTCAGGGATAAAAGATGGAGCCCAAGTAATCTGTCCCCGGTGTCGCCAGGACCGAGTCAAAAAGCTGGTTTCTGTTTTTGGTATAGGCGGCCGTGGCAGCAAAACCAGTTCCAGCAGTTGTTCTAGTTGCTCTTCTGCCAGTTGTTCCAATTGTAAATAAACCAATTTATCTTATGGCTATTCCAAACCGGCCGAAATGAATCTCTTTACCTTAGCAGGAGCCCCCTTGAGCCCCAGTCCACACTGGATAAAAAAAGATATAATGAGATTGTCATTTTGACCGCGAAAATAAAGTCTATTCTATCCTGGTTTGTCCGGCTGTTGGGGGCCTTTGATTCGGGCTATTCTTCGTTCCGCCAAATTTAGTGGCTCAATCTACGGTTAGAGTTTTACTTATGTTTCTGGGTTGGTCAGGATCATAACCAAGTTCCTGGCTGACATAGTAAGCCAGGAGTTGGGCCACGACGGTGCTGAGTACGGGGCTAAAAAAATAGTTATCAGAAGCTAAAGGAATTAAAAAATGGGAGTTCATCCTGAAAAATTCGGTATTTGGCCCTATTAAGGCAATTTTTCCATATCGACAGCTAATTTCGTTCATGTGAGAAATAGTCATCCGGGCATCTTTACTGGTGCTGATGAACATCACCCAGTCATCAGGAGAAATAATAGCTAAGGGGCCATGTTTGAATTCAGATGAATACATGGCTTCACAAGGGATATAAGAAACTTCTTTCAGCTTGAGAGCTCCTTCCAGGCAGGCTCCATAAGAAATTCCGTATCCTAGATAAAAAAGATATTTTTTATCCTTCAAAATCCTGGCTAGCTCTTTGACTGGCCCTGAACTCTCAGAGAGAATTGCCTGAATAAGTCCGGGCAGTTGCTGGAAATCTTTTTTAGTAACAGCAGGTTTGATTCCTTTTAATTTGGCCAGCTCACAGGCCAGGACCAGGAAAGCTATGACTTGATTCAGAAAGGTCTTGGTAGCGGGAACAGAAATCTCAATGTTAGTCATTAGAGGCAAGTGATGTTTTACCCTTAGTTGAAGAGAAGAACCCAAAACATTAACCAGGGCAATGAGATTTTGAGCCTGCTGACTTTCTAAAATGTTTAAAACGTTGATTACATCCTTGGTTTCGCCGCTTTGTGAGACCAGAATAAAAGCTTCTTTTTTGGGATTCAGATTCTGGTAATACTCACCAAAGGCCCCGGCAATAACCGGAATGGCTTCTAATCTGGCGATGGCATTTAAGTAAAAAGCTCCAATAGTACAGGCATTATAGGAAGAACCAGAACCAATCAGAAAGACTCGGTTTACTTTTTTTAGTTGATTCAGAATCCCGGCCAGGTTTGCTTTTTGTCCCAAATATT
The DNA here is from genome assembly GCA_028749205.1 of Acidobacteriota bacterium. GTDB lineage: Bacteria > Acidobacteriota > Aminicenantia > Aminicenantales > Saccharicenantaceae > Saccharicenans. The sequence goes on from JAQULR010000029.1 coordinate 4,789, forward strand.
CCAATAAAGCTCTAGCCTTTTCAGGCTGTTCGTAGATTTCTTTCAGCATATAATGCGGATATTCACCTTTCTGGGCTTGCTCGATATCCAGAGTACATTCATAAGGTTCTCGCTTAATTTCCTGCCCATTAAACAGATTCTTTATTCTATATGAAGTAGCTGAGAATTCTACATACTCACCATCCTTAATAGAAACAATTTTTCTAGTTAAAGGTAAAATCGAAGGCAAATCTGAAGAACAGCAGATAAAGTCCTGTCCGACTCCTAGATAGAGTGATGAGTATTTTTTTACACAGTACATCAGGTCCGACCCGAGTTCAGTTACACAGAAGGCATAATCTCCCTGGAGCATTCGGTCAGCTTTTTCCAGAGCCTTCCCTAAACTTGGAGTTGTTTTATAGGCTTCCTCCACCGCATGAACACAGACTTCACCATCATTTTCACCTCGGAACTTATGGCCAGCAGCTGTTAGAGACTGAATAAGTTCTTTAGTATTAACTATATTGCCATTATGAGCTCCGATTAGCCTTTGTGGGCAATCAAAATGAGGCTGAGCATTCTGAGGCCGGGGCTGGCCGAAGGTAGCCCAGCGCAGCTGAACAATTCCTTTATATCCAGACATGTCCTCAAAATGAAGTTTTTTAGCAACTTCATCGATTTTCCCCACATCTTTTCTTAGTTCAGCCTTCTGGCCATCAAAAGTTCCCAGGCCAACCGAATCATATCCTCTATAAGTGAGTCTCCGTCCGGCCTCCAGCAAAATTCTTCCCAAATCCTGACGTCTCTCTTGGTAAATAATTCCAAATATCCCGCACATTTAACTCTCCTTCAGCTATGAATTCTGGATAGCCCAGATTATTGTTGAGCTTAGATAGTAGCCTTTCTGATCTTTTTGATTTTATTTTTTTCTATCATCAGTGAACCCTGATAGGTAACATAATTAAGCAAAATCATCACTCTCTCCTTATCGCTAAGCTCTTTGCGAAATATGCCTCTTAATCCTTTTAGGGGCCCTTCCATAACAATAATTTCATCTCCTGGACAAGGGTCTTCTCCATATTTCATCAGCTCAATTAACCCATTTCTCTCTCTTGACTTCAAATATTTGATAATTTCTATTTCCACAGGTATAGGACCATTTTTGTTTCCGATTACCTTTTTAACTCCTCGGGTATATTTTATCTTCTGATATTCTAATGGAACCTGAAAGCGGAGAAAAAGATATCCAGGGAAAAAAGGCTTCACCAGACCATCCTGGGAATATTTGGGATGGTAAACCATATATCCAGCCTGGCTAAAAACCGATTCTAACTGAAATTCCTTCTTTGGCTTGGTCTGAATTACGTACCAATTTTGCATGACAGTTATTCTTTTCGTTCTGGTGACCAGCTAATAGATTTTTTTGCGGCAGCTTTAGCTTCAAGTAAATAGGCTTTCAATTTCCCCAATTTTTTTGGGGATTTTTCTCCCCAGTACCTTATGACCGCTTTCCGTTACCAGGACATCATCTTCTATCCTGACTCCGCCAAAATCCAGAAATTTCTCCACCTGATTGTAATTTATAAAATCAATAAATTTCCTTTCTTTTTTCCAGAGGCCTATCAAGGGCGGGATAAAATAGATCCCAGGTTCCACCGTCAGAATAAACCCTGGTTCCAGAGTCCTGGCCATTCTCAAATAATTTAACCCAAACTGATTACTTCTCTGGACGGTCTGATCATAGCCCACATAATTTTCACCAAGGTTTTCCATGTCATGGACATCAAGCCCCAGCATGTGGCCAAGGCCATGAGGAAAAAACAAAGCCTGAGCTCCATGATTAACAGCCTCATCCAGGTCGCCTTTCATCAATCCAAGGTTCTTAAGACCTTCAGCCATAACTCTGGCTGTTTTTAAGTGTACCTCCAGGTATTTAATACCGGGTTTAATTGATTTTATAGCTTCTTGCTGACCTTTTAAGACTATTGAATAAATGTCCTTCTGCCGCTGATTAAACTTGCCACCCACTGGAACTGATCTGGTGATATCGCAGGCATAGTGGCAGGCTGACTCAGCTCCAGTATCCATGACCAGAAAACGACCCTTTTTAAGAGTATCCCCATAGGAAGTTTTGTGAAAAATCTGGCCATTAATAGTCACAATGGGAGGAAAAGCAAAAGACAGACCGTTAGCCCTTAAAATCAGCTCCATAAAAGCCAGGACTTCCTGTTCCTTAACCCCAGGTTCAATATTGGGAATGGCCGTCAAATACATTTCTCTGGTTACTTCCAGAGCCCGTTCTATTTCTCTTATTTCCTCTGGGCTTTTGACCGAGCGCAGGGCAACCACAGCTTTTATCAGCTCTTGAGAAACAGCTGATGTCAGTCTGGTTACAGGTATCCTTAGCCAACTGGAGATCAACTGTTTAACCTCTGCCCTATAGGGTGGCAGAAAATGAATTTCTCTTCCTTGTTTTTTAGCCTGTTGGAGATATTCGGAAAGGCTTTTAAACGGACGGACATATCTTATACCAGAAGCTGCTGCTTGGTCTTTTATCCTCGGCTGAGGTCCGACCCAAATAATATCTTCTAGAGTAACATCATCACCAAAAATAATCTCCTTACCCTCATCCAGATCTATTATGGCCGCTAAGTTTGGCAAATCTAATCCGAAAAAATAGAGAAAAGTGCTATCCTGCCTGAATGGATAAGCGTTAGCCTGATAGTTCATCGGGCTTTCAGGATTACCTGGAAAAAGACATAAACCCGATTTCATCATCTTCTTTAGTGTTTTCCTTCTTTTTTTATAAACTTCAGATTTAAACATTAATCCCTCCTGAAAAAATTTCGTTACCTTTGATATCTATATCAAAATTTGAGAATTAAATCAAAAAGTTGGGTGTAACCAGTTGATTTATTTTAGCTTGATTTATCCAATAAAAACACTTTGAAGATATAAAAACTGCTTAGCTATGCCTGGGGAATATCGTATCAGTTAAGTATAAAATACTGACTAAAAATCCCGAGATATATTTAGCTTTATGAATAAAGCAGGTTAATTAAAATTTTCAGGCATTAAGAGAAAGATTTTTCTTCAAGAATAATCTATTCGGTGGGTAATAAAAAAAAGAAAAAGATAAAAAAATGGTAGCGGGGGCTGGATTTGAACCAGCGACCTCCGGGTTATGAGCCCGACGAGCTACCTGACTGCTCTACCCCGCAATCAATATTGAGATTATATCAAAAAACTGATATTTGTCAAAAGATGGCTGGAGCAGGACATAAGCCGAATTCTGTTACTGTCTGGGACAGCAGCGGTCATTTATCTAACCAACCGATTACTCGACTGGTTTAGCGACCTACCCACCCCTTTGGACGGGCCGCCCTTAAGCGGGGCTAATTTGGTCTTGCTCCTGATGGGGTTTGCCCTGCCTCCGATGTCACCACCGGAGCGGTGAGCCCTTACCTCACCTTTTCACCCTTACCAGTCTCGTCAAAAAACTGGCGGTCTGTTTTCTGTGGCACTTTCCCTCGGTTACCCGAGGTCGCCGTTAGCGACCATCAGGCCCTCTGGAGTTCGGACTTTCCTCTTCTTCTTTCTCATCAAAAGAAGAAGCGACCGCTTCGCCTGCTCCAACCTTTATATTTATACCATATTGCTCCAATTTTTTGTAGAGATTACTTCTGGGTGTCTCAATTTCTCGGGCAGTTTTAGAGACATTCCAGTTATGACTCTTCAGCTTAAATAGAATAAAATTTTTTTCAGCCTCATCCCGGAACTCTTTAAGACTCTTCGTTTTTCTCATATCTGGCAGCAATAGTTCCTTTTCCTGGAAGAGGTATTCTGGCAAGTCTTCAGGTTCAATTACTTGCTTATTAGTTAAAATGATCAGCCTTTCAACCAGGTTCTTTAACTCCCTAACATTCCCCTTCCAAGGGTATTTCATCATTATCTCTAAAGCCTCAGGAGAAAATTTTTTTCGACGAAAATTGTTTTCTTCAGAATAAACCTCACAGAAGTAATCAATAAGCAAAGGAATATCTTCCTTTCTTTCTCTGAGCGGGGGCACATTAATCGGGACAACATTCAGCCGGAAAAATAGGTCTTCTCTGAATCGGCCCGCCTCTATTTCTTTTTTTATATCCTTGTTGGTGGCAGCTATTACCCTGACATCCACCTTTATAATTTTGCTGGAACCAACCCTCTGAACTTCGCCTTCCTCCAGGACTCTGAGAACTTTAGACTGAGTTTTAAGACTCATATCACCTATTTCGTCAAGTAAAATAGTTCCCCCATCGGCCAGTTCAAACTTGCCTAATTTTCTTTCTGAAGCCCCAGTAAAAGCTCCCTTCTCATGACCAAAAAGTTCGCTTTCTATCAATTCTTCAGGGATAGCGGCACAGTTAACCTGAACAAAATTCTCATTCGCCCTGGGACTGTTAGCATGAATGGCTCTGGCTACCAGCTCCTTGCCAGTACCGCTTTCACCCTGAATCAGAACGGTAGCATTGGTCGGAGCAATTTTCAAGACTTTCTGCCAGAGTTCAGTCATAAGAGGATGTTGTCCGATTATTTGATATTTTTTTTCAGATCTTTTCTTAATGTCCTGAACAGTAGACTTCAACCGCTTAGCTTCCAAGGCATTACGGACACTCAGCAAAATCCTTTCTCGGTGTAAGGGTTTTTCCAAAAAATCAAAAGCTCCAAGCTTGGTGGCTTCCACAGCCATCGGAATAGTTCCGTGTCCAGAGATCATGATGACTTCAGGGCTATAGGATTTTTTCTTGATTTCAGAAAGAAGTGCCAGCCCGTCAATATCTGGCAGCCTGATGTCTAGAAGCATTAAATCAATTTCCGGATGATCTTCCAAAACTTCCCTGGCAGTCAGCCCATCTCCCGCTTCGAAGAAAACATAGCCTTCGTATTCCAGGATCATCTTCAATGACTTGCGGATGTTTTCTTCATCATCGACTACCAGTATTCGGTACCTTTTTTCTTTAGAGCTCATGTTTTGATTTTAACATAATCGTCCTCTAATTACTAAAGTCGTATTTTAAAGTTAGGACTTTAACCAGGAGAGTAGCTATTTGCAGTATTGATCTCCTCTTGTTCTTAGGTTAGGCAGAAACTGATCCTGGCCTGCTTGGTTGGTAAAACTGTTTTAGAAAAATGGCTTCTGGAGATATCTTTAATACTCAACCCAAAAACTAACAGGGTAATCTGAATACTCTTGACTTTTATTTATCTAATTATTATATGTGGAATGGAGGGCTTAGAATAATAAAAAACAAAGGCCAATATTGGGCTGCAATTCTTGGGGGCATGGTATTACTTTTTTTGCCGGTAGCCAGCCAAAGTGAAAGCCCAATTCAGGAGCCGGCTTTAGCCACAGAATTCAGCTTGGAAAATGGACTGAAAGTCTATCTTTTACCCTACTCCAGACCCAGACTTACAGCAATAGTTTTAGCTATTCGAGTTGGAGTCTCTGATGAGACCCCCGAAACCAACGGCCTTTTACATCTTCTGGAACATTGTTTACTTTTCCGCCAAAGTCATCTGGAAGCTGAAGATAATCTTTATAGATTAATAAAAAAATATGGTATGTATTACAATGCCCACACTGAATATGATTTAATGTTCTTTGAAATCTGTTTACCCCCAGAACATTTGACAGCTGGTCTTGATCTATTAAAGAAGGTGGTATACGAATTTAATTTGACTGAACAGGCCCTGGACAAGGAAAAGGAGGTCCTTCTTAAAGAGCTGGCTGATATAAGACGGCAACCGGAAAAAGTTGGTTTATCCAAAATCTATAATCTTGCCTTCCAAAATTCAGGTTATGCCTTGCCAGTTTATGGAGACGAACAGGTTATTCGAAGACTTAACCTGAGCGACCTAAAGAATTGGCATCAGAAATATTTTACTCCTAATAATTCAGCCTTAGTGGTGGTGGGCAATTGTGATCTGAACGAGCTTGAAGACAGCATCAGAAATATATTTTCTGAATTGAAGCCTGGTCAACCAATTGTCCGGCCAACAGTCCTGGAGTTCCAACCACTAAATTCCAGTCAGCAGATAGAAATTAAAATGGACGTTTCTGAAACTTATCTGATAGCCGGTCTAATTGGCCCCAATTATAATCATCCTGACCGAATTGCTCTGGATGCCTTGAGCGAAATATTGAGTGGCGGCGTATATCCGCTTCTTTATTTGGCCTTTAGTAGCCGGCCCAATTTGATTTCCTCAGCCCGGCTCCATTATCTGACTCATGCCCAGAGTGGCTTGATGGTGATTACCATTACTACCAGCGAAAAGAATGCCCGGACAACTAAAAGGCTATTACAGAATTTTTTCTCTCTCCTACCAGAAATTAATTATTCAGGCAATGAATATTTATCGAGAACAGAAATTGGAGTCTTTGATTTTTTACTTGGCTGCCAGAACAGGTTTCAACGGTTTTCTCAAAAAATGATGGAAGACCCTCTGCTGGTAGCCATGGCTCTGGGTAAACATCTGTTACTGGGAGATGATAGCCAAAAAATAAATTATCTTGAAGCTATCAGTTCTTTAAGCCCTACTGAGCTAAGAAAGGTCGCCAGAAAATATTTTGTCGGCGGGGAGCCGGTTTGGGTGGTGATAAAACCAGAATGAAAACTGCCAAGATTAAGCTAAATCTTCTAATCTGCTTGATGATAGCTGGATTGCTTTGCGTCTCCAGTTTATCCTTTGCTCAGCCTTTAACCTTTGAAATGTTAACCATAGAAAGTGGACTTAAAGTCTTTTATCAACAGGACCCTTTTATAAAATTCACTACTATAGTTTTTTATTTTACTGGAGGTCAAGCCCTGGAAAAAGAAAATCAAGCCGGATTGGCCTATCTAACTACCCGGCTGATGGCTGAAGTGACGGATGAATACAAGTTGTCTGATCTTACTTCTGACGGTGTTGATTTAAGCGCCAGCAGCCGGTCTGATTTTTCTTTTATTAAGTTGGACTGTAACGACCAGCATCTCGACCGGGCCCTGTCTATTATTGCCTCCAGCCTTAAAAATCCACTGTTTTCAAGTCTGAGAATTGGCTACCTCAAACAAAGACTTATCCTGGAGGTAAACAAGGAATCTTGCCAGCTGGTAGATTCTGCTCTGATCTGCCTCCGCCAGCAGCTTTTCCCCGAGGCTCCATACGGATTTCCAATCTACGGGACTGAAAATAGTCTCAAATCCCTGGGTAAAAAAGAGATTAAAAAATTTTATGAGCTTATTCTCAATACAGAAAATTTAAATTTGATGGTCATCTCAGATTTAGAAGCAGAAGAAATCCTCAATCTTATTTCCAAGCATTTTTCCTGGGTAAAAAAACCAGTTAACGGCTATCCCAAGCCCATCTTTAGGATTACCGAAAGAAAAAGTAACAAAAATACTACTAATAGTGAGGGCTGTAAATATTATCAAGGACCGGCCGGGGCAGCCGTTTTATTAGCTTACGTCCTGCCAGGTGAACTACCAGAAATATATCCTATTGCTTATCTCCTAGAAAAGATAATTGGGAAAGGACCTGGTTCCATACTCTGGACGCTGCGCCAGCAGGAAGCCCTGGCATATAACCTGAACAGCCGCTTAGAGACCTTCGGCCCCACAGCGATCCTCATCTGTTATTTAGAGACAGACAGCCAGAATGCCAGACCGGCCCTGGCTTCTTTGAAGGAGACTTTTATTAGCCTCGCGGAGAAAGGTCTTACCGAGCAGGAAATAGAAGAGGCTAAATTATTGGCCAGAAATAGCTATCTCCGCCAATCTTTCTCCCGTGACCAGCGGCAGGCTTTTCTTTCATTATCTCTTACCGGCCAACAGCCGTTAGAGTTTTACAATGGGTTTCTGGATAATTTAGAAAATCTCTCTGCTAATAAAGTTAACCAATTGATTCAGGCTACTTTCAAAGCTGACCAGGAGTATGAAGTTTTGATACTCAGGGATTAACCTTCAGCTAGTTTCTTGTAATATTCAAAACGTTTTTTAGCCTCTTCAGCAGCCTGGGGAAATAGCTGGCGAGCTATCTCTGGATAATCCTGAAGAACCGATCGATAGCGAATTTCGTTTTTAAGAAAAACCTCATAATCAAGCTTGGGCTCTTTAGAATCAAGAACGAAGGGGTTTTTCCCCTCTTTAGCCAGCATTGGGTTATAACGATACAGCACCCAGTACCCAGTATCTACGGCTAGCTTTTCTTCCTGGATAGATTTGCTCATATCTATACCGTGGTTAATACAGGGCGAATAAGCGATGATAATGGATGGTCCCTCATACGATTCTGCTTCCATAAATGCCTTTAGACACTGATTCATGTTAGCACCCATAGCTACGGAGGCCACGTAAACATAGCCATAGCTCATAGCCATTCTGCCCAGGTCCTTCTTAACTGTTTTCTTTCCTGAGGAAGCAAATTTGGCCCGAGAGCCGGTAGGAGTAGCTTTGGATGATTGACCACCAGTATTCGAATAAACCTCTGTATCCAAAACCAACAGATTGACATTACGATTCATGGCCACCACATGGTCCAGGCCGCCAAAACCAATATCATAAGCCCAGCCGTCGCCGCCAATACACCAAATACTCTTATCCACCAGGTAATCCTGAAGTTCAAAAACTCTGGTTAAATATGGTTTGGCAGAGTCATTTTTAGCCAGGGCTTTGGGCAACAGCTCTTTTATTTTGTTGGCTGTTGCTTTGGCCTGATCACCTCTATCTTTCCATAATTCTTTTATTTTATTGAAGGCCTCAATCAGTTCGGGCAAGGTTCCGGCTTCAATAGCGGCATTTATGTTTGACCACAGCAAACGTCTGAGAGTATCGACAGCCAGTCTCATCCCGAATCCATATTCAGCATTATCTTCAAACAGGGAATTAGCCCAGGCTGGGCCTTGCCCCTCTTTATTCTTAGCATAAGGAGAAATGGGGAAAGTTCCGCCATAGATAGAGGAACAACCAGTAGCATTGGCTATTATCATCCGATTTCCAAAGAGCTGAGTCGCCAGTTTGATGTAAGGGGTCTCGCCGCAACCAGCACAGGCTCCGCTAAATTCAAAAAGCGGAGTCAACAACTGAGAACCTTTTATGCTATCAATTCTCACTCCGTCCAAAAGGCTATCTGGAAGGCTTTCAAAGAATTTTTCATTATCATTTTGTCCCGCAGCTCTTTCTTCTTCGATTGGAACCATAACCAGAGCTTTTTCCTTGGTCGGACAGGTCTCAGCACAAACTCCACAGCCGACACAGTCTTCAATATAAACCTGAAGCCGGTATTTAAGGTTCTTATCATTCTTGGTATTGGAAACAAGAGTTTTAAAGCCTGATGGAGCTTCCTTCAAATCATCAGGCAAGAGCTGCTTAGGCCTGATAGCCGCATGAGGGCACACCAGGGAACATTGATTGCATTGTATGCAATGTTCCGGCAACCACCGAGGGACCAGTTCAGCAATTCCCCTTTTCTCTAGCTTGGCTGTATCAGTCGGGATGCGACCATCATAAGGCATTTTGGAAACGGGAATAGTATTTCCTTTGAAATGCATGATAGGTTCTACGACGTTTCTGGCAAAATCATCGGCATCTTCGGGAATCAGCTTAGGTACCGGAGCTGAGTTACTGATCTCCTCTGGTACGGTGACCTCTTCTAAGGCTTCTAAAGCTCGGTCTACGGCCTCCAGGTTCATTTTAACCACATCCTCACCTTTTTTATGGTAGGTTTTTTGGATTGCTTTTTTGATCAGATCAATGGCTTCACTTTCAGGTAAGACTCCAGAAATCTTAAAAAAACAGACCTGCATAATCGTGTTGATTCTGTTTTTGAGCCCAACCGCTTGAGCGATCTTAAAAGCGTTGATATTATAAACTTTGATTTTTTTCTCAAGGATCGTCTTTTGCATATCTTCGGTCAGATGTTCAAAGACTTCATCCTTATTCCAGGGGGAATTTAGCAAAAAGATTCCGCCCTCTCTGATACCTCCTAAAACATCATAGCGGCCAATATAGGCTGGCTTGTGCAAAGCCACAAAATCAACCGTATTTAACAGGTACTCAGATTTTATGGGATGTTTGCCAAAACGGAGATGAGAAATAGTTACCCCGCCTGATTTTTTAGAATCATACTCAAAATAGCCCTGGGCAAATAATTCCGTATTGTCTCCAATTATAACTATAGAATTTTTATTAGCACCAACTGTTCCGTCAGACCCATATCCCCAAAACTTGCAACGGACTATCCCCTCCGGCTCGGTTTCCAGGACAGGCCCAACGGGGATTGAAGTCCCGGCTACGTCATCCTCGATACCTACAGTAAAACCGTGGGAACAAGCACCCTCTAAGTGGTCATAAACTGCTTTCACCATGGCCGGGGTGAATTCCTTCGAAGAAAGCCCATAACGCCCGCCAATAATCTTAATATCACGGCCCCAAAGGGCAGAGACCACATCCAGATAGAGGGGTTCACCTATAGCTCCTGGCTCTTTGGTCCTGTCCATAACAGCTATCTTTTTAACAGTCTGAGGAATAGTTTCTTTAAGAGCTTCAACCGAGAAAGGACGGTAAAGTCTGACCTTAACTAAGCCGACTTTGTACCCTTGTTTATTAAGATAATCAATGGTTTCCTCGACAGTCTCAGCTCCAGAACCCATAATGACTATTACCCGGTCAGCATCCGGAGCACCATAATAATCAAAAAGATGATACTGCCTTCCAGTAACCTTAGCCACCTTGTCCATATATTCCTGGACAATCTTCGGCACTGCTTCATAGTATTTATTAACAGTCTCTCTCCCCTGAAAATAAACATCAGGGTTCTCAGCCCCTACTTTCATCATCGGTTTTTCTGGATTAAGAGCCCTCTTTCTAATTTCTTCCAGATACTGGTTTTCAAAAAGTTCAGCCAGGGTTTCATAAGGGATTAGCTCAATCTTCTGAACTTCGCTGGAAGTGCGAAAGCCATCAAAAAAATGCAGGAAAGGCACTTGACTTTTCAGACTGGCTAAATGGCTAACTGTAGCCAGATCCATGATCTCCTGGACTGAACCAGAACACATCAGAGCAAAACCTGTATTCCGGGCTGACATGACATCAGAATGGTCACCAAAAATCGAAAGAGACTGACAAGCTAAAGAACGGGCTGAAACATGAAAGACTGCCGGCAGCATTTCCCCAGCGATCTTGTGCATATTGGGTAGCATCAGCATCAAACCCTGAGAGGCGGTAAAGGTGGTAGTTAAACAACCACTGCTCAGCGAGCCATGAACGGCCCCGGCCGCCCCAGCTTCAGATTGCATTTCTACTACTTCTAGTGGCTGACCAAAAATATTTTTCCTGCCCTGAGCCGACCATTCATCAGCCAACTCGCCCATGGAAGAAGATGGAGTAATTGGGTAGATGGCAGCTACTTCTGAATAGGCGTAAGCCACATGAGTAGCAGCTGTATTACCATCAATTGCTTTGAAATTCTTATTAGCCATTATTTTGCTCCTTATTAAATTAAGTTAGGTATTATATCAAAATATTCCTTAATATCTAACCGAGATTATTGATAAATAATGTCAGTTAGCTGGCTTTTATTCATAACCTAATAGATCATTCTCGGGTAACATCAGGTAAATCAACGTCTGGGACCTGAGGCATTTTTCTGAAATCAGTTAACCTCTCTCTAATTTTTAACCTCAATCCCTAATTTGAGTTCGGCCTTCTAAAGCCTTTTTAATGGTCTGCTGATCAGCAAAATCTAAGTCAGAACCTACCGGCAATCCCATAGCCAGTTTGGTTATCTTAACTGGAAATTCCTTCAATATCTGACAGATATATGAGGCCGTAGCTTCTCCATCAGCAGTCGGATTGGTGGCAATGATCACTTCCTGAAAATTCCCTGACTTAATTCTGTTGACCAATTTCTCTAACTTGAGCTCATCGGGGCCGATACCCTTAATCGGAGACAGAGAACCCAAAAGGACATGATAGCGCCCGGAATAAACACCTGTTTTCTCGATTGAAGCTACATTAAAAGGTTCTTCCACTACACAAAGCTGCTCATCGTTCCGGTGATTATCGGTACATAAAGAGCAGGGCTCAATGTCAGTTATATTATTGCAAACCGAGCAATAAAAAATCCTGCTTTTGACCTCGGTTATAGCTTTAATCAGCTTTTCAGCCTCCTCAACAGGTTGACTCAAGATATAGAAAGCCATTCGTTGAGCCGATTTGAGTCCAACCCCAGGAAATTTCCTCAACTGCTCAATAAGGTCATGTAAAGGCCGGGCATATTCAAACATTTGACTGGTTCCCTCATCAGGACAAGCCCGGGATCTTTAAACCGCCGGTCAATCCTGCCATCTTGGTTGAAACCTCGGTTTCTACCTTGCTTACCGCTTCACGAAGGGCCGAAACAATCAGGTCTTGAAGCATTTCTATGTCTTCGGGGTTGACCACTTCTGGCTCTAACCTGATTTCCAGGCAGTTCTTATGTCCATCAAGGACCACAGTCACCATACCACCCCCGCTACTACCTTCAATCCTCATTTCTGCCAATTCCTTCTGGAGTTTTTCCTGCATTTCTTGAGCGGCTTTCATCATTTTTTGGAGCTCTGCCAGGTTTTTCATTTATTTCCCTCAATAATTAAATTTTTAATTTTCTATTTTTGCTCAGGGCCCGTTTTTTTCTTGACCGCGATTACCTGTCCCTTAAGAGTATTGAGCAAGGTTCGGGTTTTGGGGTCTTGAAGAAGCGCCTGGGTTTCTTCAGGTGCTGGCGATTCCTTGATGGTTGGGGCTAAGTTATGCTTTTCTGAGCCAGTAGCAAAGTTCTGTCCATTCTCCACTACCAGCTGAATCTCTTTTCCGCCCAATTCCATTGATAGCCGGTTCAGGTAGACCAGGTTCTGGTTGATTAACTCAGCAAAATGCTTTCTGTCCTGGTTGTAAACTAACCGGAGGACTTTTTTATCTGTCTCAATCCGGTTGACCATCTTAAATATTGGGGCCAGAGCTGGTTTTTCTCTAAGGAGATGGAAATACAGCTTATCGGCTGTTTCTTGATTAAAAGCAGAAATGCCATTTTTGGGAGAGTAATTTGCATTCTTTTTTGGCAGAGCGCTTCCTGCTGAGTAAACACCCGTTTTCCCTTTGAGAAGAGTTGCTGACGGACCTGATGGATATTCTCCTTTTCCGAATCTACTCCCGGGTAATTTTGTTGTTATCTCTGATAATTCTTCCAGAGCCTCTTCAACCGGTTTAAGATTTCTAAGATAACAAAGCTTTATTAGCCAGGCTTCCAGTAAGATGCGGGGCTGAGAAGAATATCTAAGGCCAGTTTCTCCCTCTTGTAACATGAGCAAGTAGCGCAAAAGATCTTCAGGCCGATGTTGCTGACAGATTTCTTTTAGGTGATTAATTTCATCAGAAGAATAAAAAAGTAACTTAGTAGGATTGGCCACAATCTTCACCAGCAGGAGATTTCGGAAATAATTAATAAGATCGTTGTAAAACTGCTTTAAATCTATTCCGGAAGAAGTCAGAGCTTCAACCTGTGAAAAGATGGCCTCGCTCTGACCATTAAGTATAGCTCTAGCCAGGTTCTCAATAAGATTGCGATTGATAACGCCCAGGACCTCTTCGGTTTCTTTATCTTTAACCTGTGAGCCACTAAAAGAAACTACCATATCCAGTAGGGTTTCGGCATCCCTTAAACTGCCATCAGCAGCTTCCGCCATAAGCTTCAAGCTATATAGGCTGATCTCAATTTTCTCTTCACTGGCAATGAAACGTAAATGGTCTATTATCTGCTGGTTCGACAGCCTCTTAAACACAAAATGCTGGCACCTGGAAGCAATGGTTTTAGGAACTTTATGAAATTCGGTAGTGGCAAATATAAAAACAGTTTTACTAGGTGGCTCCTCCAGAGTCTTTAGCAAAGCATTGAAGGCATCCCGGCTTAGCTGGTGAACTTCATCTATGATGATAATCCTAAAGCGGCTGTGCATGGGTTCATACTGAATACTGTCTCTTAAGGCCTTGACATCTTCAATCCCCCTATTAGAGGCACCGTCTATTTCAATAAAGTCAAGCAGTCTTTCTTCGTTAATGGCTGTACACATGAAGCATTTATTACAAGGTTCAGGAGCGGGGCCTTGTTCACAGTTCAGAGCTTTCGCCAGGATTCTAGCGACAGTGGTCTTACCAACTCCCCTCATTCCAGAAAACAGGTAGGCATGACCAATCCGGTTGTCCCGGATGGCATTTTGTAGAGTTCTGACAACAGCTTCCTGACCCACAACTTCACTGAACAGCCCGGGCCGGTATTTTCTGGCCAAAACCAGATAGCCAGATTCCGTCTTGCCTTTAGATTCGGGTGACATTGCTCTTTGATTTAGGTGAATATTAGATTTTATTTTACCATAACCAAAATAAAATTCAAACTAACCGGCTCTATTTTTGAAACTGACCGGCTGGTGACTGAGACATATTGACCTGGATCAGTTGTTAATAATTCAGATTGATAACTTAGGAAACTTTATGATGATTTTTTTTCTTTCTTCAGTTAAAATTCTGAAAAGAATGAATTCCCGAAAACAGGGTTTATTGCTGGTCCATCTGGCCGTTTTATTGTTTGGTTTTCCAGGGGTAATCAGCAAGCTTTTGCCTCTGAACGCGGTTCAATTGACCTGGTTCCGGGTTTTTTTAGCCACCATTGGCCTGATGGTGGTAATATTCTGGCAAAAAGAAAAAATAAATCTCTCCTGGTCAGAAAACAGTCTGTTGATTTTGATTTCAGGGGCTTTATTAGCCTTCCACTGGACGGCCTTCTTTAAATCAGTTCAGATAGCCACCGTCGCTACTGGGCTACTGTCTTATTCTACCTTTCCAATCTTTACTGTCTTTTTGGAGCCCTGGCTTTTGAAAATAAAATTTAACAAAGGATACCTTGGTTTTGCCATTATCTGTTTTCTGGGAGTAGCCATAATGGTTCCAGAAGTAAGTTTTAGCAACAGGATTTTCCTGGGAGTTATTTGGGGGATTATCTCGGGGCTATCTTTCTCTTTCCTGACAATTATCAACCGCAAGCTTTCTTCAAAATATTC
>JAQULR010000030.1 GCA_028749205.1 Acidobacteriota bacterium
CAATGACCTTCGATTAGAATCTTGACAGTAGGATGATCTTTTAACCACTTAGCATTGGCTTCCAGCACCGGGATGGCATCAAGTCGAATGTTATATCTGTCATAATCAAAATGGATCATGGCCAGGGGCTTTTCCTGATTAATTTCTTCCAAGGTCTTTTTCATAAAAATTTCTTCTTCTGTCAGCTCTGGCTCTTTTATTACCGGTTCTTCAACCTTTTCTACTGGTGGCTGTTCCTGAACTTGTGGTGGAGGAGGTGGCGGGACTTCTTGGGCTTTCTTCTTACAGGAGGCAGCAAACGAGATAACCAAAACAACTGTCAGAAACATTACTAAAAATTTTTTCATTATTCCTCCAAAAAAAAGATATGTCCGGCCTTGAATTTCCCCGGCTATTTAATTTATACAATGAAGCTCCCAGGCTGTCAACCAAACTTTCAGCTTAGTTAATCCAGTTAGGCAGTTTGTTCTCTCCCTCTTGGGTTAGACAGCGAAGATTAGTGCCATCATAGTCAATGGAATAAATCTGAATACTGCCCGACATGTTAGAGGAGAAGATAACATGACGCCCATCGGGAGACCAACTGGGGGATTCGTTCCTGGAGTTAGTCTCTGTGAGTTTAGTAATTTTGTTGCTTTTCAGATTCAGAATATAAAGGTCGAAAAAGTTATTGACCCGGGAAACAAAAGCGATCCGTTCTCCATCGGGTGACCAGGCTGGCGAGTCAAGGTAATTGCCACCGAAACTTACTTTGCGAACGTTAGCTCCCTCAGCATCCATGAGGTAGATCTGAGGCGTCCCGGTCCGGTCTGAGGTAAAAGTAATTTCCCGTCCTGTTGGCGACCAGCTGGGGGCGGTGTCTATGGCACTATTGAAAGTTATTCGGCGGACGCCAGTGCCGTCGCCCTTGGCCACATAGATTTCAGCATTACCGTCTCTGGTTGAGCAGAAAGCTATTTTTTTGCCATCAGGGGAAAAAGCACCAGAAAAGTTTGTGCCCTTGGTGGAAACTGGTGACAGCCGACCTTCATAGGGATAAAGGAGGTAAAGGTCAGGATTTCCAGCTCGGTAAGAAGTAAAGACAATAGCCCTCTGATCTGGCGACCAGGCTGGCATGTAATCCCGCCACTTATTAAAAGTCAAACGGGTCTGGTTAGCTCCATCGTAATCCATCATATAAAGTTCATCGTTTCCGTCACGATTACTGACAAAGACTATTTTGGTGGTGAAATAAGGCTTTTCTCCATAGAGTTTCATTAACTCATCGGCAACTCGGTGAGCCACCAGACGAAAAAGTTCTGGTTCCGGCTGGTATCTTTTGCCCAGGATCATCCGTTCGCTTTTAACGTCGTAGATTCTGACTTCAAAAGTCATCCGGTTTTCAGACAGACCGATTTCGCCCACTAATAGGATTCTGGCCTGGATAGATTCCCAATCCTTGAAAAAGATTTCTTTAGGGTTTAAGGGGCGGATATAGTTCAGGTGTTCCTTGGGAACCAGTTGGAAAACCCGGCTGAAACGCAGGTCATCGGAGAGAACCTGATAAATGGTTTCAGCCGCTTGCTTAGCTTGAGGCGATGAGGAATCATAAATAAAAGGAGGCAGGGCTAAGGAAATCGCCGGGACTCCTTCTCTTATGGTCAGAACTACTTCCTGTTGAGATAATAATAAAGGGCTACAGAGGCCCAGAATGAAAATGATAAGGACGGGGATAATTTTTGTTTTCATTTACTCCGCTCAAAAATAAGATGAATGACCAGATACTCACTTTCAAAATCCCGGGGAAGCGGGGGGAAAGGAGCTGCCAGTTCCACTGCCCGTCTGGCTGTCAGGTCCAGGGCCGGAAGCTCTGAAGGTTGTTCTATTTTCAGGTCAGCGATTTGGCCGTTCCTCAGAATCTTAAAATAAATGACTGACTGATAATCACCGCGGTAATCAAGGTTGTTGATGGCGGTAAACCAGTTGGAGGAAACCCGGTCGATTATTATCTGTAGATAATAAGTATAGGGGAAAGATGAAGTACTCAGAGGGTCACCATAACCGCTACCAAAACCCCCGGGACCTTCCCCCACTCCAATCCTGAGTCCTGAGCCCCCGCCACCTGTCCCGGTCCCGCCAGTCTGTCCAGACTGGTCAGCCTGAACAGTTTTTTGGTCTTGGGAGACAGGAGCAGATATCGCAGCTTTTTTGGGCGGGGCTTTTTTCTGGCTGCTGGCCTGGACTTCTTCTACCGGGTGGCGAAGAGAAGCTTCAGTTTCAGTCTGAGCTTTCTCGGCAACAGTTAATTCTTTCATGGTCTCTTGTTTAGCCGGAGGGGGTGTCTCGGCAGCTTTTTCTCCTGAGGTGCCGGGAGGTCCTGGTCGTCCTCCAGCAGCTCCACCGCTGCCTCCACTACCGCCTCCTCCACCCGGCATCCCAACAAAATTCAGATTGACGTAATGGACCAGTCCGCTTTTACCTGGACTGGTCAGATAGTTGGAAAGACCAACCAGAGCAAAAACAATGGCATGCAGAAACAGAGATAGAATCAGAGCTCTCTTAAAAGAACGACTTTGATTGACAGAGGGTTGCATCAGCCAGTCCGTTTCTTGGTTGTTGGTTTTTCCAGTGGTTCTGTTACCAATCCAACAACTTCGATTCCGGATTTCTTGATAATATCGAGTACCTGAATAAGCTGACCATAGCTTAAGTTGCGGTCAGCTCGAATGTAAACAATTTTTTTGTCTTTGTTGTAGAAATATTCTAATAGACGTCTTTCTAAAAGATTAACATTGATAACCGATTCTCCAATATGAATGTAGCCATCGGCGGTGATGGTCAGCGTTAAGCCTTCCTCGGCCGGAGCTGATTCAGTTTCAGCCTGTGGAAGGTTAATCCCGATTCCCGACTGCATCATTGGGGCGGTTACCATAAAGATGATAAGCAGGACTAACATCACGTCAACCAGCGGGGTAACGTTGATTTCGGACATAGAAGTGCTTAGTCTACTCCGGCCCTTTCTGCTAGAAGTTTCAGATAAATTAATCGCCATAGGCTCTTTCTATTATGTTTAAAAATTCTAGACTGAAGTCATCCATCATAGCGATTAGCTCTTTTATCCGCCCCAGGAAATAGTTGTAGGCAATAACGGCGGGAACCGCCGCAAACAACCCCAAGGCAGTCGCAATCAGAGCTTCAGCAATTCCTGGAGCTACAGTCACCAGGCTGGCCGACCTGACCACTCCGATTTGATGAAAGGCGTCCATTATCCCCCAAACGGTTCCAAAAAGCCCGATGAAAGGGGTAACACTACCACAGGTAGCCAGAAAGGTCATCATGTTTTCTAAACGACTGATTTCTCCATTGGAAGCCCGAAGGAGAGAGCGGTTAATCGATTCAAGCTTATCGCTATCAATCGAAGTCCTGGGCTGGGGGTTAGAACGGGTGACATGGGCCAGTTCCTTAAATCCTGCCTGGAACAGGCTGGCTAAGGGACTATGTTTGTATCTGCGAGCAGCTTCATTAACTTCACTTAGGGATTTGCTCCGGCGGAAGACTTCAAGAAAACGCTTGGATGAGGATTGAGCGGCCTTAAGGCTCCTCCTCTTGTAAATGATAATTGCCCAGGAAAAAACCGAAAAGAATATCAGAATTAAAAGAACAAGTTTAACAACTATGGTAGCTTGAGAAATTAAACTAAATACGTTCATAGCATTTTCAAGTTAACACACAGAGGAAGCTGTGTCAATTAGACTCCGACTTGACTGGGAGCCATAAAAGCTGTTTAATTAATGGCTTATATGAGGGAAAATTGAACAATTTCAGGAAGAAGCTGATCCATCCTCCCAGGCTCTTAGCCCTGAGTTTTTTGCTGGCGATCATTGCTGGGACGGCTATTCTGTCTATTCCCGCCACTACCAGCTCAGGCCGGATATCTCTGATAGATGCTCTTTTTACTTCAACTTCGGCTATCTGTGTCACCGGGTTGATTGTGGTAGATACCCCTACTTATTTTACTCCATTAGGGCAGACAATTATTCTTATTCTTATCCAGCTTGGTGGACTGGGAATAATGACCTTTTCCAGCTTTGCCCTGATCACCTCCGGACGCCGGGTCAGTCTGACTGATAAATTAGTGGTGGAAGGTGCTTTCAGGCCCTCGGTTATTTCTGATTTCCGAGCTCTGATTAAAGATGTCTTTGTGTTTACTTTTGGCTTTGAGTTGATCGGAGCAGCCATTCTTCTGGCAAGGTTTTCTTCGGATTTCTCTTTTGGTCGGGCCCTGAGTCTGTCTGTTTTTCATTCAATTTCAGCTTTCTGTAATGCTGGCTTTTCGCTTTTTTCTAACAGCCTGGAAGCCTATCGAGGAGATATCCTGGTCAATCTGGTAATGATCTTTCTGATCGTTTTTGGCGGTCTGGGGTTCTTTGTGTTACAAGAGATAAAGCTGGCCTCCAAACAGGGTCTAAGAAAAAAGAGAATAAGGTTTTCCCTTCATAGCAAAGTTGCTCTGAGTGTTACGCTGGGGATTATCCTGATTGGGTCTATTCTGATATTTTTTCTTGAAGCTGACCGGGGTTTTTCCGAGCTGTCGTTGAAAGAAAAAATTTTAGCCTCGGGTTTTCAAATAGTTTCGGCCAGGACAGCCGGCTTTAACACCGTGAATATTAGTAGCCTGTCGACAGCTTCTCTTTTGATGGTGATTCTCATAATGTTTGTGGGGGCTTCTCCGGGCTCAACCGGCGGAGGGGTTAAGACAACTACTTTTGGACTGATTGTTGCCTTTCTGAAGTCTCGCTTACAGGGCCATGAGGTTACCCGGATTTTTTCGAGAGGTATCAGGAATGAAGACGTGGTTAAGGCCTACACCCTGCTCTCTCTGGCCATATCGCTGATCTTTGCTTCGACTTTTTGCCTGCTGATAATTCAGCCAGAGCTGACTCTGAAAGAAGTATTGTTTGAGGTGGTCTCGGCCTTCGGCACTGTTGGCTTATCTCTGGGTATCACTCCAGAACTTCATCCCCTCAGCAAATTGGTGATTATCATAACGATGTATCTTGGCCGGATCGGTCTGCTGACCGTGCTTTATGCCTTAAGCCGAGTTAAACCGGCCGGTCACTACCAGTTTGTTGAAGAAAGGATTATGGTAGGTTAAAATACTTAGAAGATAGCAGGCGATTAAATCGAGGAGTGAACAATGCGATTTGCCGTCATCGGGCTGGGAAGCTTTGGGGGGTGCTTAGCCAAAACCCTTTATGATAAGGGGCATGAAGTTCTGGTCATTGATAAGGATAGCGACATAATCGATGAAGCTAAGGATTTTTCCAGTCAGGCAGTTTTAATGGACTCGGCTGATAAAGAAAGCCTTCAAGCCTTAGGTGTTCAGGATATGGACGTGGTAGTGGTAAGTCTTGGACCACAGATGGAGCCCTCAATACTTACAGTTCTCTATCTTCACGAATTGGGGGTCAGCCGAATCCTGGCTAAAGCTCTAAGTGCTGACCATGGCAAGATTCTGGAGGCCATAGGTGCAACTGAGGTCATCTATCCTGAACGGGATATGGCTGTGCGGCTGGCTCAGAGGCTGAGCTCAAGAAATATCCTGGAATATCTACCACTGGCTGAGGATATCAGCATTCAGGAAATTGTTCCACCAGAGGCTTTTATCGGCAAAAAATTAAGAGAACTGGACCTGACTAACAGGTACCATGTTCAGGTTATGGCGGTCCGGCAGCTGGTGCCAGAAAAACTTATTTTTGTTCCGGGAGCTGATTTTGTAATTAAAGACTCCGATATCCTGGTGGTTATGGGGGAAGAAAAGAATATCGCTGAACTATACGCTGGGAAAAAGTAGCTTTTCTAAAATGTTTTTGGCCACCTGTTTGGCTTTCTCTCCGCTTTCTCGAACTGGTCCCACACAGGAAGGGCAGCCTTCAGCACAATTACAGGCATCAATAGTCTGTAGACAGGCTTGAAGGAGGGGAAGTTTAAGTTCAAAGAGAGCCGGACTGAGCCCTATCCCACCCGGGAAATTATCATAAAGAAAGATGTTGGGGGAAAAATCGGGGCTAAAAATCGCCCGGGAGTTTTCATCTTGGAGCAGCCGGCGAGGCGGCAAATTTTTTGAGGGAATGGACTGACCGGAAAAATTATCCCCGATAGCTACCCCCAGATCGTGGAGGTCACACATCAGGAAGAGCGGAGCTACATGGTGGAGAACATAGGATAGACCGAAAAGTCCATTAATCCTTTCCTCTGGGCTGAATGGCAAACTCTGATAAATTTCAGGTGGGATGGTCAGCCAGAAGGAGGTAGTGCTCATTTCATTCTGGGGCAACTGCAGCTCGCCAGCCCCAACATTTTCCATGGTGTGGAATTTTATTTTTTTGAAACCGACAACCTGAGTGGCCACATGGACTTCTCCATGTGACACCCAACCTTGGGGGATATCCTGTCGATCAAAAACATCCAAGATTTTGACGTTAGTGTAATCTATGGCCTCAGTGAAATAATCAACCTCAGTTTTTTTAACGTAAGCTCTTCTTTGATCATAGTCAAATTCCTGGACAAAATACTGTTCGCCTTCGCAGATGTAGATAGCCTTGGGATGCAGGGTGGTCAAAGCTGAAGAAAAATCAACTTCAGCAATCACCTTGGGCTTCTCGGTAGTGTCCACGACGACAAAATTATCAGAACTAATACTGCGGAGGGAAATAGCGTCAGCCGGATAAGCTTCTGAAGTCCAGAACCATTTGTCCTGGGTATGATGGAGCATCTGTTCTTCTTCCAGCACCTTAAGAATTTCACCTATATCTACAGTTCCCATTTTTTCTCTGTCTTCAAAGGGTAGTTCAAAAGCAGCACACTGGATATGGCTGGCTAAAATCAAAAGATTATCAGGATTGATCAGGGCCATTTCCGGGGGGCTGGAGAAAAAATATTCAGGGTGTTTAATGATAAACTGGTCTAAGGGTATCGAAGAAGCGACCAGGACGGCCGCTGATTTGCCGGTTTTCCGCCCAGCCCTCCCGGCTCGCTGCCAGGTGCTGGCGATGGTTCCGGGGTAACCGGCCAGAATTGCCACATCTAAGGTGCCGATATCAATACCAAGTTCCAGAGCGTTGGTGGAAACCACGCCCAGAATTTTCCCCTGACGTAAGCCCTTTTCGATTTCTCGGCGCTTGAGAGGCAAGTAACCCCCTCGGTAACCACGGATGAGGCCCTCGTCTTTGAGATTCTTTACTATGTCTTCTTTCAGGTAAGTTACCAGAACTTCAGTCAGCAGCCGACTCTGAGCAAAGACGATGGTCTGCAAATTTTCCTGAAGGAAAATCTTGGCAATTCTTCTGGTTTCGTTGATGTAAGATCTTCTTATGCCTAAGCTGGGGTTAACAACCGGCGGGTTGTAAAAAATAAAGTATTTTTCACCAGCCGGGGATCCGTTCTCATCTATTAACTCGACCGGCTCTTCAATCATCTTTTGGGCCATATCTTCAGGGTTAGCAATGGTGGCGGTAGATAGAATGAATTGTGGTTTGGCGCCGTAAAAATTGGCAATTCTTTTAAGCCGTCTGATAACGTTGGCTACGTGGCTGCCGAAAACTCCCCGATAGTTATGAAGTTCATCGATGACTATATATTTCAGGTTTTCAAAAAGCTTAATCCATTTGGTGTGGTGGGGGAGAATACCAGAATGCAGCATGTCTGGGTTGGTGATGATGATATGTCCCTGGCTACGAATGGCTTTTCTGGCGTCCTGGGGGGTATCCCCGTCGTAGGTAAAAATCTTGATTTCCTTACCTAAAAGCTCAATGATTCCATCCAGCTCAGCTCTTTGGTCCTGAGAGAGAGCTTTGGTTGGGAAAAGATAGATCGCCCGGCTGGAAGGTTCTCTTAAAATCCGGTCCAGAACCGGGAGATTATAGCAGAGTGTTTTTCCTGAGGCGGTTGGGGTGACTACCACGACATTCTTACCGGCCTTAATTTTCTGCCAGGCTAAAAGCTGATGAGAATACAGCGAATGGAAGCCTTTATTTTTAAGGACTTCTATCAGCCGGGCATCGACTTCCGCTGGGTAATCCACCATATTCCCCAGCCGAGGCGGAAGGTACTTGATAGCAGTGATCGAGTCTGAGCCAGCCTTTTCCCTCAATAAATTGATGGCTTTAATCAGACGGTCTTGTTTCTCCATAACGGCCTTTTCCCAGCTATTATAGAATAAAGAAAAAAACTAATAAACCGGCAGTAGGGAATATCGTAAAGCTCTCTTTTTCTGTGAATTGCTATTATCAAAACAGAGTAGCCTGGCGTATCCCGGCGACATCCGCAGCAGAGGGGGTTCCTCACGGGGAACGGGAAGTTGACCAACCCAGTGCTGTCTGGACAGGACCGTATCTGCTATCACCAGAAAATGATCCTTGGTAGAACATCCGAAATCATTCACGACGTGCTAAAATATATTCATGATTAAAGAAATCCGGGTTCGTAAAGCTGCCCAGCACAACCTAAAAAAAATAGATATAGAATTGCCCAGGAACCAGCTGGTCATCATTACTGGCCCCAGCGGTTCAGGTAAATCTTCTTTAGCCTTTGACACCATTTTTGCTGAGGGTCAGAGGAGGTACATTGAATGTCTGTCAGCTTATGCCCGTCAATTTATCGAGCAGCTGGAAAAACCAGAAGTCGAATCTATCGAAGGGTTGTCTCCGGCTATTTCAGTGGACCAGAAGACTATCTCCTTCAATCCGCGTTCGACAGTTGGAACGGTTACTGAAACCTATGACTTGCTGCGCCTACTCTACGCCCGGCTTGGGTCTATCTACTGTCCTGATTGCGGGGTTCGGGTTAGTTCCAGCACTGCAGAGCAGATTCTGGAGCTGATAAAAAAACAGCACCGCGGCCAGAAAATTGAGATTCTGGCTCCGGTGGTCCGGGGCCGCAAGGGTGAATATCATCAGCTTCTGGAGAAATTCAGAAAAAAAGGTTTTCTCAAAGCCCGGATTGATGGACGGCTGTCAGAGCTGGAAAAGAAAATTGTCCTGAATAAAAATAAAAAACACAATCTCGAAATCCTGATCGATGAAATCCGACTCGAAGATCCGCTGCCATCCAGGTTTAAGGAAGCCGTGGGCACCAGCTTAGAAATTTCTGATGGGGGAGTGCTGGTGCTGGATAGTCACGGACAGGAATTTTATTATTCCAGTAAACTCATCTGTCCCTCGTGCGGTCGGAGTTTCCAATCGCTGGAGCCCAGGAATTTTTCCTTTAACAGTCCTTATGGGGCCTGCAGCCACTGTCATGGTCTCGGTTATTTAACCACCTATAATGACTGGGGAGAGGTTGAATTGACTGACGACCTGTGTCCGGTTTGTCGAGGTCAGCGCCTGAAAAAAGAAAGCCTCTGGACAAAAATAGACGGGCTTAACATCTACCAGCTGTCTTCGCTTGATGTGGAAAGGTTGCTGGTTAGGTTACAGGGATTGGATTTTCCAGACCAGAAAAAACTGGTAGCCGATAAGATCTTAAAAGAAATAATGGTCCGTCTTCAGATCATGAAAGAATTAGGTTTGTCCTACCTTGATCTGAACCGTACTGCTTACTCGGTTTCAGGAGGAGAAGCCCAGAGAATCAGGTTAGCCGCCCAGGTTGGTTCTCGGCTGCGGGGAATTCTTTATGTTCTTGATGAGCCCACTATCGGACTTCATCAGAAAGATAACGGCCAGCTAATCCGTCTACTGCGGCAGCTCCGCGATGGCGGTAATTCTATAATAGTTGTAGAGCATGATGAGCAGACCATTCGCTCAGCCGATTACCTTATTGACCTCGGCCCTGGAGCTGGAGAGAATGGGGGATATTTGGTAGCTCAGGGCCCGCTATCTAAAGTTCTTGAATCCAGCAATTCACTAACTGCCCAGTATCTAAGGGGAGAAAAATGCATTCCTGTTCCCTCCTCAAGACGTCAGCCGACTCACTGGCTGGTTCTTAAGGGAGCCAGAGAACATAACCTCAAGAATATTAAGGTCCGGTTTCCCTTAGGAGTGATGACCGCTGTGACCGGGGTGTCTGGTTCAGGCAAAAGTACCCTAGTCTATGATATCCTTTATAAAGCTTTATCAAAAAGGTTATACCGGGCTAAGGTTCAGCCTGGCCAGTATCAAGACTTGGAAGGAGTTGAATACATTGATCAGGTGGTTTCCGTGGACCAGAAACCAATCGGCCGGACTCCCCGCTCTAATCCCGCCACCTACACCCAAGTATTTAGCTATCTCCGGGAGCTTTTTTCTTTGACTCCAGAAGCCAGGAGGAAGGGATATCGGCCGGGCCGTTTTAGCTTCAACCTGCCTGGAGGACGCTGTGAGGAATGTCAGGGTGCTGGAGTTAAAAAAATCGAGATGCATTTTTTGCCTGACGTCTATGTTACTTGTGATCGCTGTGGCGGCTCCCGGTATAACAAAGAAACCCTCTCGGTAAATTACAAAAACAAGAACATCGCCGATTATCTGGACATGACTGTGGACGAAGCCTTCGAGTTGCTCCGGTCTCATCCAGCCTTGAGGAGGAAGTTGGCAGTTTTGCAGAAAGTAGGCCTGGGCTATCTGAGGTTAGGGCAGCCAGCCCCACAGCTCTCGGGAGGAGAAGCTCAAAGGATCAAATTGACCCGTGAATTAAGCAGACGGAGTACTGGAAGGACCTTATACCTGCTGGACGAGCCGACCACTGGTCTCCACTTTGACGATGTGGGCAAGTTACTCCAAGTCCTGGAAAGATTAGTCGAGCTGGGAAATACGGTTATAGTAATCGAGCATAACCTTGAAGTTATAAAGTTTTGCGATTACTTAATTGATCTTGGCCCGGAAGGTGGGGAGGCTGGAGGCTGGGTGGTTGCTGAAGGCAGTCCGGAAAAAGTTGCCCAGGTTGAAGAGTCATACACCGGTCGCTACCTGACCCGGGTTCTATATTCTGGGGTTCATGTTGGGCTGGAAGGATAAAAAGGAATGAGTTTTAAGGAAATTGCTGGTAACCAACAGGTCAAGCAGATTCTGAGGCTTTCTCTAAAAAAGGGCCGCTTACCTAACTCTTTGCTATTGGCCGGTCCGGCTGGGTGCGGCAAGCTGAAGACCGCTCTGACGGTGGCGAAAGCCTTAAATTGCTTGGAGATGACTGATGATTCCTGTGACCGCTGTGATTCTTGTCTGAGACTGGATCGTGGGAATCATCCTAACGTCCGGTTGGTTACCCGCCAGAAAAACCGGGAACAGATTGTTAAAGAGCAGATTGAAGAAGTAAATTATTTAGCTGGTCTCAGACCCTGGAATCAGGGTCGGACGGTGTTTATCATTGACGAAGCTGACCGCCTGAATGAAACTGTGGCTAACTCTCTTTTAAAAACTTTGGAAGAACCTCACTCCTTTGTCTATTTCATCCTGATTACTGAAGACCTTCAACTGATCCTGCCCACTATACGTTCTCGTTGCCAGATGTTAAGGTTTAATCCTTTGAGCCAGGAAGATATAGAAAAGGCCCTGAAAGAGAAGGGGTTACCCGAAGATCGGGCAGCTTTGATGGCTTCAGCTGCTGATGGTAATCTGGAGGCCATCCAGGACCTGAGCTGGGATGAATTTTTGGCCGGTCGGAACCGGGCCTGGTTGACATTCCGACAACTCCTTGAAGCCTGTGAACCTGAAGACTTCCTTAATCTGGTAGCCAGCCGGACTAGAAAAGATTCCTTGTTTGGCTTCCAGGAAATTCTAAAATTCTTTTCGGTCTTCTTTCGCGACCTATTAGTGGTTTATAAGAATAAATCAGAGTATCTTCTTAACCAGGATCTCAAGGAGGAGCTGGGGAAAATAGCTAAGCTGATAACTGAGGCAGGAGCTGTTGAAGGGGTCAGAACAGTAGAGGATTATCTGAGGCGCTTAAAGAAGAACCCGAATTTGTCTATAATGAGTAATGAGATAGTCATTTTTTTTAGAGAGTTAAGACATGTCTGAAGTGATTTTGTTATTGTCAGAATCAACCGGAAAAATCATCCGGGCCATCCGAGGTGAAGAGCTGCTGGAGGTGGGAGATTACTGCTTAGTTGAATCTGAGTATGGTGGTGACCTGGCTATGGTCGTGGACCTTACCAGCGAACTGGTTCAATGTCCCAAGGTGGCTAAAGAGGCTGTCAAGGTAATAAGAAAAGGCACCGAGGATGACCTGAAGAAATTTCAATGGCTGAAGGAAAAAGAAAAAAAGGCCTTTGAGTTCTGTCTTAATCGAATACAGGCTCACAGGCTACCAATGAAATTGGTAGCTGTGCGTTATTTTTACAATGAAAAAAAAGGGGTTTTTTATTATACAGCTGAGGGCCGGATTGACTTTCGCCAGCTGGTCAAAGATTTGGCCAAAGAATTGCGGATGCGGATTGAGATGCGGCAAATTGGGGTTCGGGATGAAGCCAAGCTGGTAGGAGGCCTGGGAGTTTGCGGCCGGCCATTGTGCTGCTTTAGCTTTATCAAAAACTTTGAGCCCATTACCATTCAGAAAGCCAGGAAGCAGCAAATCGTCATTAATCCAACCAAAATCTCAGGCTTATGCGGAAGATTGATGTGCTGTTTAGCTTTTGAAGAAGAAACAATCGGACGACTTTATAGCGATGAAATTGATAATGACTTGATTGAAGATTAGCTACCTACAGCTGCTTATTGAGCGGCAATCGTAAACTGCACCCGGCTGGAAACAGCGATCAGGCTGCCATCGCTGCCAAAGGCTTTGACCTGCCAGGAATACTTTTCCCCGGGAACCATTTTGGCTTTGATATCATCAGGAAGAGTAATCCGGTTTTCTTTAGTATTGGTCTTCCAGAGAAGCTCGCTGTTGTAAATGGCGACTTGATATTCAATATCTTCACCAAGTTTTTTCCACTCAAAAGATGTAGGAATCTGATACATATCGATAACTGGAGAAATCAAAGTGATCGAAGAACCTCGAATCGCCTCCTCATCAGTAAGGAGGAATACAGGGGCTGGACCTTCAGGCCGAGGGACAACAACAAAAATAATGGCCACGAATAAAGCCGCGGTCACACCGGCTAAAGCTAATTGCTTGGGGGTAAAGAAAGAAGCTACTTCTCTTCTTAGATTAGCCATCACCGAAGAGCGAGCTGGCTCTTTTTGCTCAAACAGATCGGGATTGTTCTTGACGGTTCTGATGATTATGTCTCTTTCCTGGAGCTTTTGGAAGCAGGAAGAACAATTGAAGTAATGTTCTTCAAAAGCTTCTTTATCCCTTTCGCTCAATTTGTTAAGCAGGTACCCATCAATCAAGCCTTCAAACCTACATTTTTTCATTTTACTCTACCTTCCTTCTACTTCAAGTTTTTAGTCGGATAAACCTGCCGGAAATGGAAAAAATTTCATTTTTTTATCTCGTTTCTTATCAGCTTCAAAGCATAGTTAACCAGCTCGCTGACTTTTCTGGTGGATATTCCTAATTTAGCAGCCACTTCCTCCCGATTAAGTTCTTGATAATAATATAGATATATGATATCCCGGTATTTGGGTTTTAATTTGCTAAGGGCTTTCCTAACTTTATTGGCTGTCTCCTGGGTTTCCAGGGTCTCTTGGGGATCAGGAAATGGCAAAGGCTCAGGGGCATATTTCATAATCTTGGTTTTTTCTCTGATATAATCAACTATCCGGCGGGAGGAAATGGTATAAACGAAGGTTCCCAGAGAAGACTCACCCCTGAATTCTCCAGTCTTGATTTTTTCCAGCACCTGGGAAATGATCTCAGATACCAAGTCTTCGCAATCAGTATTGCTGGCTCCCAGAGCCTTTCGTACCCGGAAAGTGATGATCGGCCGGTATCTGACAACCAGTTCACGGATGTCTTCATCAACTTTTTTGGTTGGCATTCCTTAACCTGCATTCCGCTTTTTATCTTATTATCTCTGAAAATATCACAAATGGCATTTATTTTTCAAATTCTTCCTAATATAGACGACTAATTAGCGTGGAAGCGGAGGATTTTATGCTGGCAGGGACCAAAAATGAAAAAGTAAGGTTGTTCGAATCAGAAGAAGCTTTTTACCAATACCTTAATTCTCTGATGCGCCAAAAAGGTTATGTCCTGGTGGAAACC
The DNA here is from genome assembly GCA_028749205.1 of Acidobacteriota bacterium. Taxonomy (GTDB): domain Bacteria; phylum Acidobacteriota; class Aminicenantia; order Aminicenantales; family Saccharicenantaceae; genus Saccharicenans. The sequence continues at coordinate 14,104 of JAQULR010000030.1, forward strand.
TCTCCGCTAATTAAAAACAAAGTTGAACTTCTTTGCCCGAAGGCAATCTTTTCTGAGAATCAGAAAGGATAAAGTGATGAAAGAAGAACGATTGAAAAAACGATTAGTAGCAGAAATAGCTGAAAAAAACCAAGGCAGTTATTTTTCAGAAATTCAAGCCGATAACAGAATCAAAATATTTGACCTAAGCTGGCTGAAGACTAACTGGAACCTTGAGGGACAGAATCAGGCGGCTTCAATGACTCTGGCGACTCCCTTTAATTCAACCGGAACTTTCCCCAAGATTGAAGCCTTTCTCAGAGCCAGCCGAATCTTGGAACAACTGGAAAATGCCCTTAAGGGAGAAGAATACCTAAGAGTCCCAGGGATGCAGAAGCTGATTAATGAGAGCCGGTTCTTTAATTCTGAGCTCATCTACTTTCTGGCATCCACTGATAGCAGTGAAGAAAGCCTGGGCCATTCCCGTTTTGTGGCTTCCTATACTCTTCTGCTGGCCAAGTCTGCAGGAGTTCATCATCGTCAATCTCTGCTGGACATTGAGCGAGGAGCTTTGCTTCATGATATTGGCAAAATTGGCATTTCAGAAGATATTCTCCAAAAGGATGGTCCCCTGACTGAAGAGGAAATGGAAATAATAAGATATCATCCGCTAATTGGGTTTGCCATGATAGAGGAATTCAGTTTTCTTCAGGGAGCAGCAGAGATTATTCTGTTCCATCATGAGCGGTATGACGGAAGCGGCTATCCGTTCGGGTTTCAGGCTGAGGAAATACCCTTGAGTGCCAGGTTTTTTTCCTTGGCTGATACAATTGATGCTATCACTTCTGACCGGCCTTATAGGAAAGGCCGAAGTTTTGAAGAGGCCCTGGAAGAAATCAGACTTTGCAGTGGAACTCAGTTTGATCCTAAACTGGCCGAAATAACCCTGCAAATACCGGTTGAGAAATGGAAGAAAACCAAAGAAAAAGTCCTGAAATCCCTGAGGCGACCTGCGGTCAACCTGCGTTGCTCATAAAGCAGAACCTACTTCAGGATTATCAATAATTAAGATTTAACAACCTGGAGAGCAGCTCTACGGGCTAGCTTTTCAGGTTAGGCCGCAGCTATTTCTCTTGGCCACGGTCCTTATTCTTGTTTCTGAAAAAAGATTTAGGGTCAACCAGAATTTCTCTGGGTTTGGCTCCTTCAGGCGGACCAATGATTCCTTCTTGTTCCATCTGGTCTATTATTCTGGAAGCTCGGGCATAACCGAGTTTTAATTTCCGCTGAAGGTAGGAGGCTGAGGCCTGGCCGGTGGCCAGAACCAGTTCTACGGCTCGGTCAAAAAGCTCATCCTTTTCCCCCAGATCTTCCTCGATAGAAAATTCTCCGGTCCGCTTCAGAATCTGCATAATTCGGTCATCAAATTCAGGCTGACCTTGTTCTCGAACATGCTTAACCAGTCTTTGGACTTCAGGAATGGTCACATAGGCGCAGTGTAAACGAATGAGTCGCGGATAATTAGGTGGCATAAACAGCATATCGCCTAAACCTAAAAGCTTTTCTGCTCCGACAGTATCGATGATAACCCTGGAATCAATTTTTGATGGTACCTTGAAGGCAATGCGGCTGTTAAAATTGTTCTTAATAGTCCCGGTGATAACGTCTATGGAAGGACGTTGAGTAGCCATCACTAAATGAATCCCAACAGCCCTGGCTAATTGGGCCAGCCGACCTAGGCAATATTCCACATCCTGGGGACTGGTCATCATCAACTCGGCCAACTCATCAATGATTATGACAATATAAGGAAGTGGTTTCAGCTTTTGTTTTTCCTCTTCGCTGAGCTGCCCCTTCTTCTGGGCTAAAAGCGTTTTGACCTGTTGATTATATTGTTCGATGTTTCTAACTTTCATCTGGCCGAGCTTTCTCAGTCGGTCTTCCATTTTCTTCACTGCATCCATCAGAATGATGCCGGCTTTTTTCGGGTCATTGACCACCGGGGCCAGCAGATGGGGAATGCCATCATAGAGGGTGAACTCCAGACGCTTAGGATCGATTAGAATAAGCTTGACTTCCTCTGGCGTGGCCTTGTAAAGAATGCTGGCTATTAAGGCGTTCAGAGCAACACTTTTTCCTGTTCCCGTAGCCCCAGCAATCAACAGATGTGGCATGATAGCCAGGTCAGTGATGTAAACATCCCCGTGGACTGTTTTACCCAGGGCAAAGGTCAGCTTGGATGGAGAAGCCTGAAATTTTTCGGACTGAATGATGTCCCGGAGTTTGATAATTTCTCTTTTATTATTAGGTATTTCTATTCCTAAAGTAGATTTGCCCGGAATCCGCTGAATTCGCACCGATTCGGCTTCCAGAGCTAAGGATAATTCTTCGCTCAGGCCAGCTACCTGGCTGACCTTAATCCCAGCATCGGGGAAAAATTCGTAGGTAGTAATAATCGGTCCTGGATGGTATTCACGGACTTCACCAGAAACCCTGAATTCACGGAGCTTTTCTTCGATTCTTCGCTTTTTCTCAAACAGTTCATTGCGGTCAATTTTTTCTGAAGGTTTCCCGGGATCTAATAAACCGAACGGCGGGAAACGGTAATCACCGGATCTTCTCAAATCAGGCAGCAGCAGCCTTTCTTCTTCCTTTTTTTTGTCAGCTTTCTGGAGGCCTAAAGCTGGCCTTTCTCTTTTTATAAGAAGCTTTTTGTCAGTTTTGGCTTGAATTTCTTGCGCTTCAACTTCAGCCTGTTCGGGCCGAGAGACAGAAGCAGTTCTGGTGGCGGCGTATTTTTCCTCCAGTTTTTGTCTCATTTTTGCCTTTTCTCGCTTGCCAGAGTAGGCAGTAATCTTTATTCTGACCTGGCTGAAGCTGTTTTTTAAAAGCCTGGATAAGAGATTAGCCGTTTTGGTAAGACTCCATTGGGTGGTAAAAACAAGAGTCAGGGCCAAGAGGCAGAGAAATAAGATAAAAGAACCAGTATGGTTCAGATAACCAACAAAAAATCCATTTATCAACTCACCCAAAAGCCCGCCGGCAGGAAAACTCTTGCCGCGCCAGGAGATTTTGCCCAGGATCAGAATTAGAAGGGGAGAAAGAATAATAAGGTAGATTAACCCAGCAAGAGAGTTCCTGAAAAGTTGGCCGGCCTGCCGTGGGAAAAGGCTCCTGGTGCCAAGGTAGCCCAGAGCAAGTGGTAAAATAAAAGCCATCAGGCCAAAAATCTGCAATAGGCTTTCGGCAAAATAAGCTCCCAGCTTGCCGCCAAAATTCTGGGTTTGATGCTCTGGCGGAGGAATGTTAGCCCAGGAAGGATCAGCCGGATTGTAACTGACCAAGCTAATAAGAGAAAAAACAGCCAAGAAGATCAAAAATAAAGAAATGGCTTCGGCCAGAATTTTATTTTTCTGACGACTTTTTTTTTCTTTCTTTTTTTCCTTCTTTGCTCGGGCCATTTTAATTGATTATATCACAGGGATTCCCAGTTTTCATGGTTGAGCTAAGATTTTTCAACTGGGTTTTTTTAGCAAGGTATAAATCGAATAAAGAGTCTCTGGGGGAAGGGCTTCAGCCCTGATTCTCCATTCCAAACCAAGGCCGGTCAAAATTTCTTGAACCTGTTCTTTCCGGTAACCGGAGGTTTCTAAATTCCGGCTCAAAGTCTTCCTTCTCTGAGCAAAGCAATTTTTAAGGAAATTAAAGAAAGCTTCCTGGTGGCTTTCGGGAAAGTATTGAGGTTTATCTCGTGTTAGAAACAGGAGGCAGGTAGAGTCTACCTTGGGCGGCGGCCTGAAGGCGCCAGGTTTGACTTGAAACAGAGTCTGGCAGTCGAAGTAGTTTTGAAGCAAGATTGAAAGGGGAGCATACTTTTTAGTCCCTGGCGCCGCCGTTATTCTTTCGGCCAGTTCCTTCTGAAAAAGAAAGACGGCCCTCTCAATCAAATCTCTGACTTCCAGCAGAAGGAAAAGAATCTGGCTGGAAATGTGGTAAGGCAAGTTGCCGGCCAACTTGATCGTCTGGGGCTTGAGGCTATAGTTTCGAATGACCGACCTGAGGTCCATTTTGAGCACATCTCCTGCAATTATTTCTAAGTTTTCAGGCTGGTTTTTTTCTAAGGCCTGGACAAGAGCATAATCTTTTTCAATGGCTAGAACCTGACCGGCTTTCTCAGTCAGAAAAAAAGTCAGGGCTCCCTGACCCGGGCCAATCTCTATTATGAGGTCTCGTGGCCCGGGCTGAATAGCTTCTATAATTTTGTTTAGAATCTTCTTTTCGTGCAGGAAATGCTGACCTAATAACTGTCTTCGGGTCTTTCTACCCATAAATTCCTATTGCCTTTTAATTAAACTGGATTGGCTCAGGCCTTTCCAGGCGGGATTTTTTCTTCAGAACGATGAATTATGACCGAGGCGACCATGTTGCCAACCATATTTACTGCCGTCCGGCACATATCGAGGAGGCGGTCAACACCAATTATCAAGGCAATGCCTTCAAGGGGGACACCAATTTGCCTTAAAACCATGGCCAGCATGATTATTCCAGCACTTGGTACCCCGGCTGTTCCTATTGAGGCCAGGACAGCCATTAGGACGACTGTGGCCTGAGCAGAAAGACTCAGAGGGATGCCGTAAATCTGGGCGATAAAAACCGCCGCTACTCCCTGATAGAGGGCTGTTCCGTCCATGTTAATGGTAGCCCCCAAAGGCACCACAAAACTGGAATATTCTTTTTTGACCTTCAGGTTGTCCAGAGATTCAAGAGCTATCGGAATGGTAGCGTTGGAACTGGAAGTAGAAAAAGCAATCAAGACGGCATCAGAAGTTTGTCTAAAGAATTTTCCCAGTTTCATCCCGCCCAAAGTCCTCAAAAAAAACCCCTGGACTACTACCGCATGGAAAGCTAAAGCCAGTATTGTTACTAAAGCATATTTTAATAGGGTCAGCAAAATTCCTAAGCCGAATTGCCCAATAACTGAAGCTATTAGAGCCAGAACTCCATATGGGGCCAGCCTCATCACCAGGTTTACTACCTGAAGGACAGCCTGATTAGCACCCTCAAAAAATTGAAGGACCGGCCGGGATTTTTCTTGGGCGATTAAGGTCAGGCAGATTCCAAAGATCAGCGCCAGGAAAATGACCTGTAGCATTTCTCCCTCAGCCATGGCCTTAATCGGATTGTTCGGGACGATATTCACCAGTACAGAGATCAATGAAGGTTTTTCTTCGATAGTCGAGATTTGAGCCTCGGCTGTTTGTTGGTAGCTACTGAAAAGTTCCTGTTTAACTTCTTCGTTTAGCCCGGCGCCTGGTTTAAGAAGGTTAGCGGCCAGAAGACCTAAGGTGATGGCAATGGCAGTAGTCAGCAAGAAATAGAGGAAAGTCTTTAGCCCTACCCGACCAAGTTTTTTGATATCGCCCAGACTGGCTGTGCCCAGAGTAAGGGATAAAAAAACCAGCGGGACTACTACCATAGTAATTAACCTGATAAAAATGGTCCCGATAAATTCTATACTTTTGGCCTTGGGCCCAAAGATCAGGCCAACTGCTATTCCTAAAAAAAGCCCAATGAAAATTTTGGTATGCAGGGGTATCTTTTTCATCCTCAGGCCAGCTCCTTTAAAAACAGCATAAAAGTAATAGATTGATTTATATTCTAAAGTTCTCTCTCTGTAAAGCCCAAAGTTGCCGGGGAGGTCTCTGTT
>JAQULR010000031.1:0-7221 GCA_028749205.1 Acidobacteriota bacterium
TGACAGGAAAGCCCAGAATGCTCATCGTTTCCTGGCGATGGATGAGAGTTATAACTCTGGATTTGGTTTTCTTTTCGATCCGTGCGATTAAATTCTGACGCGAGGCCTTAAGAATTTCCTGTTTGATAACTGGCTGCAAGGCCGAGATCATAAAAAATAAAATTAGGATATCAAAGAAGACATTCATCGTCTTCTCCTTTCCATTTTATTCAGTAAACATGATCTCCAGAAAAGTATTTCTCGATTTTATTGATATGTTATCAAAAGACTTTTTGTATATCAATTAATTTGAGCACGCCTCCTAAAAGGCCTTTTCCTTTTACTCTTTGGCTACACAAAGTGACAGCATTAAAAATGTAATCAAATTGCTTTTTTAACCACCGCCTTTAAGGAATAGAATTTGGTTTTCAGCTGAGTTAGTTAACGACTCATGTTTATCCCCATATTCTCACCCAACCATCGTGAGAAAATATAAGGAGAGGCGCGAGGAATGTCAAGGACAAGCGGAAGCTATCTCTGACAGCTCAAGAAGCTACTAAGACGCTCGACGGGGCCGAAAATCAAAGAAACTTCTCCTGTTGGGGACGAAGAGAATCACAAAAAATAATCAGCCGGGGCCTCGGCAGTCATCAGATCCTCCTGTTAGGTCGGGGTCTCTTGGTGAAAAAGGTCAGGTTGAAGTGGTTGATGATGCGGTCGACTACGGCCTAGTCGGTGAGGAAAGCGATGATGGGCATCTTTCGGCCGCAACAAGGGCAGAGCATCGGGCGAACCTCATAAACCTTACAGATCATCTCGACTCAGCCCTTAGAGAGAATGGGCCGGAGTTCCTGCTCCACCATCTGGAGAGGGAAAGCCTGATGGATCGTCTTCTTGACCTTTCATTGGCGTATAGGCCGTAATACCGCACCGTGACCTGTCCCTTGTCCGGGATATGGGAAGTCACCCGGGCGATCATCTCCAGGTAGTCCATCCACTCGCCCCACTACTTCAGCCGCTTGGCGTGGCAGGAGGGGCAGAACCCGCGGCTTCGACAGGAAAACATGACGAGACGCTCCTCCGACCGTCTTATTTTTCTATTTTATTTGCCCAAGCATGAAAAATACTTTGGGGCTAAATAAGCCGCCAATCATATAACTCCTTTGTTTTTTTGGCTTGAAATTGAGCATTTAATATCGTTAAATAAAGCCATAAAGTATATCATAAAGGATAAAACCTATGATATTCAAAAAAACAAAAATTTTCTGTCTTGTCCTGTTTATTATCCTCTGTTCAGTCTGGTTAACGATTCTGCCAGCAAAAGTTGCTGCCCAGTTGACTGAGGAAGAGAAGAATACCATTAATGTTGTCAAGCGAACTCAAAACTCGGTTGTTTATGTGACCAATATTAAGCTGATCGTTGACTTCTTTACCTGGACAGAAGAAAAAATTCCTCGAGGTACTGGTTCTGGTTTTATCTGGGATGATCAGGGACATATTATCACCAATTACCATGTCATCGAAGATGGTGATATTTTCAGCATCACCTTACCCAATCAGGATCAGCGGCAGGCAAAGCTGGTCGGAAAGGAACCGGCCAAAGATATTGCGGTCCTGAAAGTTGAAGGCAACCTGAAAGACTTAAACCCAATTAAAATAGGGGTTTCGGCTAATCTGCAGGTTGGTCAGAAGGTTATTGCAATCGGTAATCCCTTTGGTTTTGACCACACAGTGACTGCTGGCATCGTCAGTGCTCTTGGTCGAAGCATGCCCGGCATTGGCGGAGTAACTATTAGGGATATGATTCAAACCGACGCCTCGATTAATCCTGGAAATTCCGGTGGACCACTATTAAATTCGGCTGGCGAATTGATCGGAATGAATACCATGATTATTTCTCCAAGCGGGGCCTCCTCTGGTATCGGCTTTGCTATACCGGTTGATACCATTAAAAAGATCGCCCCCCAGATAATCAAGTATGGAAGGGTGATCCGTCCTGGTCTTGGCCTGACTTATCTCCCTGATAGCTACACCAGACGATTAGGCATTGAAGGTGTGATCATCTACGAAGTGCCGGCTGGCTCTGAAGCTTATAAAAAGGGCATTAGAGGCTTAACCCGCGGTCGTTTCGGTCGTATCCTTATTCAGGATATCATCAAGGAAGTTGACGGGAAAAAGGTTACTTCTTTTGATGATCTTTATAACCTGCTCGACAACTATAAAATTGGCGATACCGTCACTTTGACTCTGGAAAGAAATAGACAGAAGAGAAAAGTTCAGCTGACCTTGGTTCAATCGGATTGAAGCTTAGCTGATTTTGCGAGCTCTGATTTCATAATCTTCCTGCCAGAGAGTCAAGCCGGTATAAAGGTTTTTCTTCAGGCTTAAAATCAGGCCAGTCATAAATAACTGATAGCCCTCTGATAATTTCGTCCAGCAGCAGGCCGCCATTATCACTGTTGGCCATAATCAGCGCACCCTGCCCCAGGGCTGGATAAATAACCAGAACTGAGCAAAAGCCATGGGTTCTGCCTTTCATATAGATCTTAAACTTTTCCCGTTCACCTTCCAGCCTGAAACCGAGTCCAGGTTGACGGGGATCAGTCGAAAGCATCCGCCTGGCCAACTCCGGCGGTAGCAAACCACCACTTTTCCCCCGAGCACAAGTCATAACTTCCAGCACGAATTTCAGGTAATCAAGGGGATTTGACCACAGACCACGAGCAGCTTCTTCAGGATAACTATAATACCCACCTTCTACCGCCACGCCTTCCCTGGCATGACCGGTAGTCACATCAGCTGTATCCGGTAAACGCCAGCCAGTCATTTTTATCTCGAGCGGTCCAAATATATCTTCCCTGGCCAGTTCTGGCAGCTCAAGAAGCTACTAAGACGCTCGACGGGGCCGAAAATCACAGAGACTTCTCCTGCTGGGGAAGAAGAGAATTACAAATAATAGTTAGCCGGGGCCTCGGTAGCCATCAGATCCTCCTGATAGGTCGGGGTCTCTTGGCGACAAAGGTCAGGTTGAGGTGGTTGATGATGCAGTCGACTACGGCCTAGTCGGTGAGGAAAGCGATGATGCGCATCTTTCCGCCGCAACGAGGGCAGAGCTACTCCGCGATCACTTCCTAACCAGTGGCCACTCCTCCGTAATTATTATTCAAGGAGTTCCTCGCACATTTCCCTATCTTTTGCACCACACTTTTGGCTGAACAGCCATATTAGTATTGAACCAGGCCCTAAATTAGAGTATATTAACGAACTATTAAGGAAAAAACAGCCATGGCGAAGACTGAAAAAAAGTTAGCTGAAGAGGAAAAAGAAACCAAACAGCAAGAAAAAAAGGCTAAAAGAGAAAAAAGCCTCTTTCGGGAATACTTCGAACTGATTGCTGAAACTGCAGTTTTTGTCTTCTTTGTTATGACTTACGTAGTTCAGGCTTTCCAAATTCCGACCGGCTCGATGGAACCAACACTTTTAGTTGGTGATTTTCTCCTGGTTAACAAGTTTATCTATGCCCGGCCAGCCAACGATCTGGAAGCATTTATCCTGCCTTCCAAAAAGCTGGAGAGGAAGGATATTGTGGTTTTCAAGTGGCCCAGAGATTTGAGCAAGGATTATGTAAAGAGAGTTATAGCTCTGGAAGGCGAGAAGGTCGAAATCAGAAATAAGGAAGTTTTTGTTAACGATCTACCTCTGGAAGAAAAATATAAGGTTCATAATGATGCCCAGATCTTCCAGAAGGGAGATTATTATCAATATGATGATGTTATCAGGGACAATTATGGTCCGTTGGTAGTACCCCCAGGCCATATTTTTGTTATGGGTGATAATCGTGACAACAGCTATGACAGCCGCTATTGGAGTTTTTTACCTACCAGTTACATTAAAGGCCGGCCCTGGCTGATTTATTTTTCTTATGATGCTGAAAAAGATGCCTATTTGAAAAACGGCCCAAAAGATAGATTCAAGAAGTTCTTTCGGTTTATTTTTAAAGCCCGCTGGAACAGAATTCTAAAGGTAATATACTAAGGAATTTAACCTGGATTTTCCAGGCCTGATAGATTATTCTCGGGTAAAATGGGGGACCTGATTCTATTTTACTTTCAATGATAATTGAGAATCTTGAGACCTGCCAGTTTTATGAATAATGCCAGCTAAATATCTGGCTAAAAGGATTGACGGTTTTTTGTTTCTGCAATAAGATAGTGGAGCTGGTATTCAGCATAAAAGCCAATGAGCAAAGCCGTGGTAGCACTTCTCACCGATTTTGGGACCAAAGACTATTTTGTCGCCTCAATAAAAGGGGTAATTTTGTCGATAAACCCGGAAGCTTCCATAACTGATATTACCCATGAAATCCCTGGTTTTGAAATTCAGGCAGCTTCTTTTATTCTTTGGGCCTGTTATCGTTTTTTCCCCCGGGGCACTATCTTTCTGGTGGTGGTTGACCCGGGTGTAGGCAGCAATCGCCATCTGGTTCTGGCCAAAACTGACCGCCATATTTTTATTGCCCCTGATAATGGGGTTCTTACTTTAATTTTTAATCAGGAAAAACCTGAAGTCTATGAAATTTTAGGCAAAGATTATTTTATTTTCGACAGAAAGACTACTTTCGAGGCTAGGGATAAAATGGCTCCTGTCGCTGCCTGGCTGAGCCTGGGAGTGTCTTTATCAGAGCTAGCCAGACCCACCAGCTCAGTCAAGGAGCTAGACCTGTCACAACCTCAATTGCAGTCCAAAGAAATTCAAGGCTGCATTATTTACCGGGATAAATTTGGAAACTTGATTACCAACATCAATCAGTATCTTATCTCCCAGTTGCTGGACAGGAACCGAGGGGCTAATCCTGTTTTAACAGTTGGCAAGAAGAAAATATCAGAAATGGCCTCTACTTATTCCAGTTCATCAGCCGAAAAACCTTTTTTTATGATCAATAGCCTGGGACTGCTGGAAATTGCAGTGTACAAGAAGCCAGCTGCTGAAATCCTCGGGTTGGAACCCGGGGAGCCGGTAGTTCTTAGAGTGGACTAGAATTTCTTGGATTTAAAGAAGATGGTGTTTTGCCGGTGATGGAATATCTTGAAGGGATAGTAGAGCAGATAATCTATTATAACCTGGAAAACGGCTATACAGTTTTTAAGATCAAAACTGAAACCCAAGAAATTACTGTTGTTGGAAATTTCCCCCCTCTGACTCCAGGAGAATGCCTGAAGCTTACAGGCCACTGGGAAAAAAATTCCAAATATGGTCCGCAGTTTCAGACGGAATCCTTTAGCTTGACTCTGCCCAGTTCCGTCAAAGGAGTGGAAGGATTTTTAGCCTCGGGATTGATAAAAGGAGTCGGTTCTGTCTTAGCCAGCAGGATTGTCAAAAAGTTTGGGGATAGAACTATTGATATCCTCAACCAGTCCCCTGAAAAACTGAAAGAAGTGGAAGGTGTTGGGCAAAAAAAATTGTCTGAGATAATTAAATCATGGGAAGAGCATAGAGAGATAAGAGATTTAATAATTTTCCTGCAGGCTCATAATATTTCCACCACTCTGGCTTATAAAATTTACCGGACCTATGGTCAGGCTGCTTTTGAAATCCTGGAGCGCAATCCCTACCAGCTCTGTTTGGATATCTGGGGGGTCGGCTTTAAGACGGCTGACCAGATTGCCCTCAAACTGGGAGTGCCAACTGATTCCATAGAAAGAGTCAAAGCTTTCATCCTTTACCTTTTGGAGAAAGACAATGAGCAGGGACATGTTTTTTCTGATGAATCAGAAATCAGAGCCAGCTGCGGTCAAGAATTAAAAGTCAGTCCAGAGAGAGTTGGAGCGGCCATTGATGATTTGCTGGCCAGCCGGGCCATAATTAGAGAGGTAGCAGCTAACTATTCAGGACTTTATCTGCCTTTTTTCTATCAGGCCCAGGAGGAGGTGGCCAGAATTATTTCTGCTATGGCCAATCAAACCTGCTCACCTCCTGACTTTGACCCTGAGATCGGAATGGATGAGGTTGAAAAGAAATCTGGCCTTAAGTTTTCCGGAGAGCAAAGACGAGCGGTGATTAGCAGTCTGCAAAAAAAAATCATAATCATTACTGGAGGACCTGGAACCGGCAAAACCACTATCGTCAAGGCCATAGTTGAGATATTTGGAAAATGGCAGAAAAAAATTCTCCTGGCTGCTCCGACCGGACGGGCTGCTAAAAGGCTGAGCGAAACAACTGGAAGAGAAGCTAGGACTATTCACCGGCTTTTAGAATTTAAACCGAAAGAAGGCCGTTTCAGAAGAGGACCTGATTATCCGTTGAAAGCTGAAGCCTTGATAGTGGATGAGGTTTCTATGGTGGATCTGCCCCTGATGTATAATTTACTCCGAGCTATTCCGCCCGAGATGAGATTGATTTTAGTTGGTGACAAGGACCAACTGCCTCCGGTAGGTCCGGGTAATCTGCTTAGAGATTTGATCGATTCCGGAGTAGTTGAAGTTATCAAGTTGACTGAAATCTTCCGCCAAGCTAAAGAAAGCTTAATAGTTCTTAATGCTCACCGGATCAACCAGGGGCAGACGCTGGTTTATCCCAGGCGGGGGGATGCTGAGTCAGATTTTTATTTTATCCACCAGGAAGACGAGAGAAAAGTCTTTCGGCTGATTCTGAAACTCTGCCAGATTAATATTCCCAGGCGGTTTAAGCTAAGTCCTCTGTCGACTCAGGTTCAAGTTATTGCTCCAATGTACCGTGGCCTGGTAGGAGTAGATAATCTCAACTTGCAGTTGCAGAGTGCTCTCAATCCCGGTTCTCCTGGCCTGAAGGTAGGTCAGAAAGAATTCCGGGTTAGGGATAAAGTCATGCAGGTTAGAAATAATTACGAAAAGGAAGTCTTCAATGGGGATCTGGGGATTGTGGTCCAGGTAGACCCAGAAAGATTTGGTCTTTTGGTTGATTTTGATGGTAGGTTAATTTTTTATGAGAAAGATGAACTGACTAACCTGATTCTGGCTTATGCCATTTCGGTTCACAAAGCCCAGGGCAATGAATATCAGGCTGTAATCATGCCCCTTCTAACCCAGCACTACATAATGCTTCAAAGAAATCTGTTTTATACTGCTTTGACCAGGGCCAGGAAGCTTAGTGTGATCATCGGCTCCTATCGGGCTCTGCATATTGCTATTAAAAATGATAAGCCGGTAAAAAGGAATTGCCGGTTAAAAGAAAAAATTTCCGAATTTGTAGAGAAAGGATCCAGTC
>JAQULR010000031.1:7321-19749 GCA_028749205.1 Acidobacteriota bacterium
CACCTTTTGCTGGCCTGAACAAAAAAGGAATTTTTACTCTTAGAACTCTGGATAATGCTCTTGAATTGTTAGACTTTATTCAATCAGGTCCAGAAATTTTGGTTATTGGCGGCGGATTGCTGGGATTGGAAATAGCCAGGGCTCTTAGTATGAGAGGCTTAAGCGGGGTTTCTATAGTGGAAGTTTTCAACCGTCTTCTTCCGCGGCAGCTTGATGAAATTGGGGCTAAGGAGCTTCAAACCAAGCTGGAAAAAATGGGAATAAGGTTTTTTCTCGGGAAGGAAGTCAGCCAGATTATTGGTAATGGATCGGTTAATAGAGTCCTTTTTAAGGATGGCCAAGGTGTCTCTGCTGGAGCCGTCATCATTGCTTCAGGTGTCAAGCCCAGGACCGACCTGGCTCTGACCAGTGGATTGAAAACTTCCCGGGGTGTGCTGGTGGATGATTATCTCCGGACGAGTCAATCCAGAGTCTATGCGGCTGGTGATGTAACTGAACATCGGGGGAAAGTCTACGGACTTATCCCGGCAGCTTTTGACCAGGCCAGAACTCTGGCTTACAACCTGTGTGGTCAGAATAAAAAATATGAGGGAACCATTCCTTCTAACACCTTGAAGGTAGCCGGAATTTATCTAACAGCTATCGGAATGGTAACGGCTGAAGGAAATGAGTACGAAATTATAACTAAACATATTCCAGAGAGCGGAATTTACAAAAAGCTAATTCTTAAAAATGAGGTGGTTGTGGGTGCCATCTGGCTTGGAACCAAACAGGGAGTTCAGGAAATCAGTCGTCTAATCCAATCCGGTAAGAAGGTCACAAGATATAAGGATGAGATTCTGGAAGAAAGTTTTGATTTCTCCAGGATTTTTCAGGAATAATGTTCAACTGAGATATCAACTATGAATGAACATCTCAAGACAGCTCCGGTTTTATTAAAACCACAGGTTAATCTGATGTAAGGAGAAAGAGATGCCAAGGAGAACACTGATTATCTTGGTTGCTTTTATTTGTATATTATTTTCCAGCCTGACGGCTCAGACGAAATTCAGTGGGTATTTTTCTTTTGAGTATCTTAAAAGCCAGTCAGATGGCAGCTATCCACGTGGTACTTTTGACAACCTGCATGGTGGACTGGCTGCCTCGGGAATAGTAGCTGGCAGCCTGACATTTATGACAGAAGCCCGAGTAGCTTCGCACGAAGATTTTAGCCTGGCACAAGCCTATGTTTCTTTTCAGGGAAGCGCCCTTATCAACCTGAAATTAGGTTTATTTGAAATTCCCTTTGGCCGGTTTAACTGGTCTGCCCGTCCCTATGAGAATCCCACGATTTTAAGGCCGCTGCCTTTTCATTTTTTCCCCTATCGCTGGAATGATCTTGGAATCTGTCTACAAGGTAATTATTCCATTTTTTATTATTCTGCTTACATGATAAATGGCCTGTCAGCCGATGATAGCGGTTATCTTCAGAGTGTCTTAGAAGATGTCAATAAAGATAAAGCCCTGGGTGGCCGCCTCGGGCTACGTTTTGGTGAAGGCTTGGAGCTTGGTGGGTCGATCTATAACGGGAAATATGATCCTGATGGGACCAAGGATGTTCAGTTCAATGGTCTCGACTTCCTGTTGGTAAATCCTGAATGGGAAGTCAGGGGTGAATACGTTCGGGCTGTTTATGACCACCCTTACTTGAACCAGAAAATAGATTTTGACGGTTATTATCTGACTGTCAGCATGCTTTTTAAGACTTTTCGTCTCTATTTCAGCTATCAGAGGTCAGATCTTCCGGAATCAGTTATAAATGATGAGCAAGCTCCACCCTTAAATATTACCTTGGATACCATGGTCAAAAAGACCAGAATGGCTGCTGGTCTTAAATGGGATTTAGTAAATAATTTTTATGCTAAGTTTGAATATGATTGGAACAAGGAAAAAGCTAATAATACTGAAGGAGAGGTTAAAATCAAAGATAATTCCCTATCAATCCAGATAGGTTTTGTTTTCTAACCGGCCTTCTGCTACCTTTATGGCCCAGGTAGGTTGAATATTTTGTCTCCTGATTTAAATCTGATAGAATAGCCAAGGTTTTTCTGGCACGTTGAAGGCAAATTATAGATTAAGAGGATAAAAAAATGACTAATCTGCTGATAATTGGTACCCAGTGGGGCGATGAAGGCAAAGGTAAGATAGTAGATTTTCTGGTACCTGCCTTTGATATAATCGCCAGATACCAGGGTGGGCATAATGCCGGTCATACTGTTTATCTTGATGGACACAAAATTGTTCTCCATCTGATACCCTCAGGAATCCTGCATCCTGATAAAATTTGCTTAATCGGCAATGGTCTGGTTGTCAGCCCGCAAGCCTTTTTTCAGGAAATCGACAACCTTAAGACTCTGGGAATTCAGGTTACTCCCAATCGTCTGTTGGTTAGCCGTTCTGCCCAGGTTATCATGCCTTATCATCCTCTGCTGGAAAAAATAGCTGAAGAGAGTCGGGGCCAGAAAAAGATTGGTACTACCTTACGAGGCATTGGTCCCTGCTATGAAGATAAAGCTGCTCGCTGGGGAATTAGAGTGGGGGATCTACTGGAGCCAGAAATTCTAAGGGAAAAAATTCAGGATAACCTGAGTTTGAAGAATAAATATTTCGAAGCTTTTGGTTATCCACCATTTAAGGTTGAATCTATCTTCGAGGACTACCAGGTTCTCGGAGAAAAAATGGCTCCTTATGTGGCTGATATTTCTGTTTATATAGATGAGCAGATCCGGGCTGGTAAATCGGTTTTATTTGAGGGGGCGCAGGGGACACTTCTAGATGTAGACCATGGCACCTATCCTTTTGTCACTTCGTCGAGTTGCACAGCTGGTGGAGTTTGTACTGGACTGGGTGTGAACCCAAAATTGGTTAAGGCCGTGCTGGGGATCACCAAAGCTTATGCCACCAGAGTAGGTAGCGGCCCTTTTCCTACTGAACTTCAAGATGAAACTGGCGCCATGATTGCCAGAAGCGGAGATGAATTCGGGGCCACTACAGGTAGGCCAAGAAGATGTGGCTGGTTTGATGCGGTGGCTGTTCGATATGCCTGCCGTATTAATGGGGTTGATCTACTGGCCTTGACCAAGCCAGACGTCCTGGAGGGGTTGCCGGAGATTAAGGCCTGTTATGCTTACCGGTATAAAGGTACTTTGATAAAAGAATTTCCTTCAGATCCCTGGATTCTGGAAAGGGTTGAGCCTGAATATAGAAGCTTTCCTCGGTGGCCTGGGTCAATTCACCGCCTGAAAGATTTTTCTTTGCTTCCGGCCAGTTTCATTGATTATTGTAAATGGTTGGAGGATACCCTGGAGGTGAAAATAGGTTTAATTTCAACCGGGGTTAATAGGGAGGATATAATTTATAATCAGGAAAAGTTTCAAAAAATTATAGGAGATAAAGATAGAGCTCTGGCCTGAAAATTTATGAACTCAAATTGTTAATTAAGCAGGATATTTGTTAAGAGTGTCGGTAGTTGATAACCGGGAGAAGCAGGTCTCGAGATGATTTGATTGAATCCCTTAGGGTCTCGGATTGCTTCCGAAGGGGAACAAAGCAGGCAGGCTCGGATTAGTTGTGAATGATCCCTGTAAGAACAGGGTAGAATAGGGCTGAACATGAAAGCTGATAAAAAGCTAATCCAATGGGTTGAAATTAGCCGCCAGGCCTTTTTAAATAATGTTGGTGAGTTTAAAAAAAGACTTGGTCAGACCGAACTGATGGCTGTGATTAAAGGCAACGCCTACGGTCACGGCCTGCTGGAGGTTGCTGGGCTGGCAGCTGAAGCCGGAATTAAGTGGTTTGGAGTCCACAGTCTGGAAGAGGGATTGGCTCTAAGACAGGCTGGTTTTAGACAAAAGATTCTTGTCCTGGGTTATGTGCCCTTAGCTCAATCCAGCCAGCTGATAGAGGCTGAGCTCAGGACTACGGTTTATAATCTCCAGACATTAAGGGCTCTATCGGCAGCTTCTCGCCAGCTGAAAAAACCAATTTTTGTCCACCTGAAAATTGAAACCGGAGCCAACCGCCAAGGCCTGCCAACCTCCAAACTTGATAATTTCATCAACCTTATCAGGAAATCACCAGGCTTGATTCTTGAAGGCCTCTCATCTCATTTTGCTAACATTGAAGACACCACTGATGATTCTTATCCAAGGTATCAACTGGAAAATTTTTTAAAGGCAGTTAATTGGTTTGAGGAACAGGGACTGAAGGTTCCGGTCAGACATATAGCCTGCTCGGCCGCGGCCATCCTCTACCCAGAAACCCATTTTAACCTGGCCAGAGTGGGAATAGGACTCTACGGACTATGGCCTTCCAAAGAGACCCTGGTTTCCTGTCGTCTGCGGGGGCAGGAACCTCTGAAACTGAAACCTGTTCTGAGCTGGAGAGCCAGAATCGCCCAGGTTAAAACTGTTTCTCGAGGAGCCTATATCGGCTATGGTTGTACCTATAGGACAACCCGGCCAACAAAATTAGCTATTATTCCGGTTGGATATTATGATGGCTATGACCGGAGTCTTTCCAATTCGGCTTATGTTTTGATAAAAGGCAGGAGAGCTCAGGTCCGGGGACGAGTTTGTATGGATTTTATAATGGCCGATGTCACCGATATTCCTGAGGTCAAGCTTGAAGACCAGGTTACTCTTATCGGAACTGAGGGGAAAGAGAAAATTAGTGCCGACCAGCTGGCCAATCTGGCCGGAACCATCAGTTATGAGATAGTAACCCGTATTAATCCTTTAATACCCAGGTTAGTGGTATAAAGAACCAAGGATGGTTACTGGATTGGTCTTAATCTTGACCTGGTCTCAATCGTTCAGGTTGAATTCCCGGGCAGGATAAACATATAATCTTTTAGGTTATGGAAAAAGAAAACCAGCCCCAAAAAAACCGGCTAAAAATCCTGCTAAAAACAGCAGGCTGGATTGTCATAGGTCTAATTGTCCTGTTGGTTTTAGCTGCCTTGTTTCTCCAGACTGGTCCGGGAGAAAAATTTGTTTTAACCCAGGTTCAAAAAGTGCTGGAAGAACAGGCCGGGCTAAAGTTAAAGGCCGAAGGACTAAGCTTAAACATTTTCAGCCTGAAATTAACCATCTCTGGCTTAAAGCTTATACCGACAGAAGAATCCAGATTACCAATTGACTGGATTGCTTGTGAAAAAATTTCCTTGAGATCTGGCTGGTCCACTCTGGTTGGAGGCCAAATAAGGGTAAGAGATTTAGAAATAGTAAGCCCTGAAATCAATTTGATGTCTCCGGGCCGCCAACCGGCTCCTCAGGCATCTCCAAAGCAGGTGGAGGAAAAAAAGGCCACAGCTTCTGATGATAGATTGTCCTTCAGGATCGATCGTTTCAGGCTGGAAAAGGGCTTTTTTTCATATCAAGAGCCGGTTAAGCTGATGGCGACTGAATTATCTGATTTGACAGCCGCAATCGATTTTGATGAGACCAGTGATTCACATTTAATAGAAATTCTGAGTGGTGGTGGAAGGATAGCTACTAAAAACGGCCAGACTGTCATCACGAGTCTCCTGCTTAAGGCTACTTTAAGCCAGAACAAAATTAATCTGGATAATTTATCACTCTCGACGGCTGGTTCGGAATTTAGTCTGACCGGAAAGGTAGAAAATTTCCTGAGTGAGGCTCCCAGTCTGGATCTAAGAACATCAGGAAATTTAAGTCTGGCAGAGTTGAACAATCTTCTGAGTCCTGCTGAGCAATATTCGGGAGAAGTCAACTGGGAGATTGAAGCTAGGGGGAAGGCGACTTGGCCAGACCTGACTGGAACTATCGCAGGCTCTGGACTAGAGCTTTTTGGACTTAGTCCCGTTGACCTTAAGCTCGGATTTAAGCCGGCCGCTGAATCCGTTACCATGATAAATGGCCAGGTTAATCTCAAAGAAGGGAATTTAAATTTAGAAGTCAGGGTCCCGCCAGCTCTTGAGGGTTTGTTCAGTTCTTTTCTGGTGATGGAGAATATTGACCTTAGCCTGCTTTCAACTCTTAGCCCGGATTTCCCGGTCGAACTGGGGTCAAAACTTTCAGGCAGAATAGAAATCGGGCTTCCGGAATTGTCGGTAGAAAAGGCCAGGGGACAGGCTAATTTAAACCTGATAGCTTTATCCGCGGAAAATATCAGCCCAGAAAAACCGGACCGAAAGCCGGTAGTCCCGGTAGCCGGAGATTTAAGTCTCTCCTATAGCGAAGAACTTCTCAATATAGAAAAGGCTGAACTTGAATTTCTAAGTTCTAAGCTGAGCCTGAATGGAAAGATGGAGAAAAATGAGCAACTCTCAGGCAAGCTGAGCTGGAGGCTTGAGGATCTCCAGGCAGTTGTTAAAGCTTTACATTCTACCGGGCTCAGCAGAATTATCGCCGGCCTTGGGGAACAGCTAAAATTCTTAGAGGGTTCGCTCTTGGTCGAAGCGGAGGCTTCTGGCCAGATTTCTGCTCCAGAGTTTAATCTCAGCCTCAATGGGAGAGATTTGGGCTTTCGGCAATTTTTCCTACCTTCATTGGAAATCGATACCGAGGGCAATCTCCACCAGCTCAGTCTAAACCAGCTTACGTTAAAGCTAACAAGCGGTCTGATATCCGGGAAGGGAAAATTTAGCCAGTCAGTGAGTGGTAAGACCTCAGCCTTTGACCTTGATGGGGAGCTGGAACTTTTAGATGTTGATTTAGCTCAATTTGCCAGTTTACTGAGCCAGGAGACCAGGCCATATCTAAATGGTATCTTATCCGGGTCGCTTCAGTTAGCCGGCGCCACTGACCAGCCCAAAGCTAATTTTGAACTAAACCTGTCTGGAACTGAGGCTGGCAGCCTGAAGTTAGAGACTGTAGAAATCAAAGGTGAATATGATAATAAAGAGCTGAAAGTTGAAAAAATTGATCTGAGACTTCCTGAAAGCCAGATTCTGGGCAATTTTTCTGTAAAACTTGAAACCGGAGAAATCCAGGCTGACCTAACTGGCCAGAAATTAAAGGCTACCTCTATTCAGACCTGGTTTCCGGCTATTCAAGCCGGACAGCTTGATTTCGAGTTAACTGCTTCTGGTTTCTGGAAAACACCGGTAGCAGACCTTAAAATTACCGGACAGGGCTTTATGATAGATAGAATCTGGTTCCCATATTTTGAGCTTCAGGCTAAGGCAGACGGCCAGAAAGCAGAAGCTAATTTTATAGTTCCCCGCTTTAATTTGAGCTTAGCCAGCCAGATAGAGTTAAATGAGCCCTATTTATTATCTGGTCTGATTTTGATTCAGGATCTTCCTCTGGCATCACTAGCTGGCATTCTGCCTGAGGTGGAGGAAACTACTACTTTAGTAGCTCTGAGCGCTCGTACCAGGTTCGAGGTTCCGATTCAAAAAATGGAGGAAATGGAGGTAGAGTTTAGGTTTGAAAATTTTGATTTTGCTGGGCTGGCAGTCTTGGTCCCGGCCCTCAAACCGATGAATCCTGGAGGTCGAGCTGATGGGAGAATAGTCTGGCAAGGATTTTCTCCTGATCTTAAAGGAGTTGAAGTTCTAGTAGATATTCCAGAACTTAATCTTGTCCTTAATGGGATGGCTATTAAAAATGAAAGTCCTCTGACAATTATCTTAAAAGACCAGGTATTGCAGGTAGAAAATTTTGTCTTACAGTCAGGGAAATCAAGGCTTAGACTGTCCGGAAATTCAACCCTGAGTAATTTGAAGAACCCTGGTCTTAGCTTTAGACTGGATGGGGATTTAAACCTTTCTGATTTTAATCCCTGGTTAACCGGAATGGTGGCCGGTGGGAATTTAAAACTTGAGGCTGGAGTTAAGGGGGACATGATAAGTCCGGTGATTGAAGGAGAAGGGATTGTAGAAAATATTTTTGTCAGAATGGAAGAGTTGCCAATTGTAGTTAGCAACCTCGGAGCCAACTTTAAGATTGACAATTCCAGACTGGTTTTGGAAGGGCTTAAGGGACTGGCTAATTCTGGGACTTTTTCTGGCTCAGGCCTGGCTGAATTTGGACAAAATTTTGCCTTGACTTCGGCTCGAGTAAATTTAGAACTTAATAATTTTGATTTTAATTATCCTCAAGGATTTAGCAGCCTGTCGGCTGCCCGCCTGAGCTTAAGCCAGGAAAAAAGGGGCTGGCAGCTGGCCGGCGACCTTTCTCTTTTAAGTGCCAGCTATCGGGAAGATTTTTATCCCAGTACCCAAGGACTGAAAATGCTTTTTGCCAGAGTCTCACCGGCCGGCACAGAGTACCCTGCTTTTTTGTATGAGATGGCTTTGGACGTTAATATCCAGACTGTTGAAAACATCATCATCAAAAATAACCTGGCTGACCTGGAGCTTAAAGCTAACCTTAATCTTAAGGGTACAGTCCCGGCTCCAATACTTTCAGGCAGGATAGAAACAGCTTATACCGGAGAAATCATAGTTGGAGAGAGAAAATATACTGTGGAGAGAGTCAAGATTGATTTTCTTGGCCGGGAGAATCTTGAACCCAACCTGGATATACTCCTTAAAAGTACAGTCTACGACCTGAATGAAGAAGTCGAAGCCAGCTTGATATTGAGTGGTACTCCCTCAGACCTAAATTTTTCTCTGACTTCAACTCCGGCTCGGTCTCAGAGTGACCTGGCTTCTTTGCTGCTGACCGGGAAGAATCTGGGTGAACTTCAGGGCTCAGCTTTAAATACTATCAGCGGCCAGTTTGTTCAATATTTTTCTAGCCCTCTGACCTCACCGGTAACCAAAACCTTAAAGAAGTGGCTCAAAGCGGAAGAAGTTGTTTTAGAACCATTAAACATTGCCACTCTTCAAGACCCAGGGGCCCGAATGACCATAAGAAAGAAAATGACCAGGGAGTTTGCTGTTACCTATTCGATAGACCTGACCAACAGCCAGTACCAGACTTGGATTTTTGACTATCAGCTTAGACGGAATTTTTCTACCAGAGGGTTCCGCCGTGACGATGGTGTGGTTGGCCTGAATTTGAGGCACAAACTTTCCTTTGGCCAGAAAGCCAGTCCGACAGAGGTAAAGAATATTCCTCAGAGGAAAATCGAACTGATTGAAATCAACGGAGAACCAGTTTTCCCTCCAGAGCGCCTCTTGAAAGAACTTAAGATTAAAAGCGATCAGACTTTCAGTGATTCTAAGCTAAAGCAAGGTCTGGAGCGCCTGAAGTCATTTTATCGTAAACATGGTTATTTTAATGTTAAGATAGCAACTGAAACAGAGGAGATCGATGACTATAGGCTTAACCTAAGATTAGAAATTCAGGCCAATCAGCCGGTAGAATTTAAGTTTAGCGGCGATAAAATTCCGAGAGGGGTAAGAAAAAAAGTTATAAATTCCTGGGTAAGTCGTCTGCCAGAAGGGGCTAATCTTTATCAACAAAAGTCAATTTTATTGAAGGAATTAAACCGTCGGGGTTATTATAAAGCTGAGATTGAAGTTAAAGCGATTTCTCAAGAAGAAAAACTGGTTTATGAGTTTTATACCAACCTGAATGGAAAGTGGAAAATTGGCGATTTTAAGCTGGACGGAAATCCGGTTTTCGGCAAATCTCTGATTAAACAGGTAGTCTCTGATTATTTTGGGGCCAGAGCTAAGGGACTCTGGAACCTGGTCTATGACCCTAAAGTTTCTCTGGGACTTATCCAGTATTTCTACGAGGAGAACGGTTATCTTCAGGTCAAGATTGAGGAACCGGTTGTTGAGGAAGATTATGAGAAACGTCTGGTTAACCTGACACTTAATATAGAAGCTGGACCTCAAAGTCGGGTCCAATGGCTCCAGCTTGAGGGCAATGATTATTTTACTGCAGACGAGTTGACAGCTAATTTAAATCTGAAAGCTGGCAGCGTCTTCAGCTGGCCTGCCTTGAATATATCCAGGACTGCCCTGATTAACCATTACCGGAGTGCAGGTTTTAAGGATGTCAAGGTAGAAGCTCAGGCCGAACCCGTGGATAGTGGTCCTGATTATAAAGCTAAATTCATTATAGAAGAAGGGCAGATTTATAAGATATCAGATATAGAAATTGCTGGTGACCCCCGCAGCAAGCCGTCTTATGTTCGGAAAGAATCGGGTCTTAAGCCTGGAGAGCCCATCAGCCTGGAAAGGCTGGCCCAGGCTCAAAAGAATCTTTATGATGCTGGAGTCTTCCGGTCGGTAAATATCAATTCAGTTTCCGAACCGGGTGACGACTATCAGGAAAAAGTTTTAATCAGCCTCCAGGAGATGCCTCGGTTTAGTCTGACCTATGGCCTTCAATACAATACTGACACTAAGTTTGAAGGTTTTGGCCAGCTTGATTTTAATAATCTTTTTGGCCGTGGCTGGAATAGTCTGCTTTTTTTCAGAGCTAACAATAGGCAGCAGGATGCCAGGGCTTCGCTGAAAATTCCGTACATTTTCTCGAAAAAAACAGACTCTTTATTGTCGGCTTTTTATTTGAAAGATATTAAAGACCTTTACATAACCGAGGAAACAGGAGCTAGCTTTCAGCAAAAATTAACAGTAGTCAGGGGATTTGATATAAGCTGGGTTTACCGTTTCAGTAGAATTCATGACTATGAAAGAGAACCCTCCTGGTTCTTCCCCTATGACGTTAAAGTCTTTAGCTCAGAATTGTCTATTCTTCTAAACCGTGACACCAGAGATGACAGATTCGATCCTCGCCAGGGCTCTCTTTTAACAGCCAGCTTCAGTTACTCGCCTCGATTTCTCGGTTCTACTCTGAATTATGTTCGTTCTTTTACCCAATTCTCCATGTATAAATCGATCTGGCCCGGAGTAACCTGGGCCTCCTGTTATCGGTTGGGGTTGGCTAGTGCCTTCGGTGAAACCCTGATACCAGCTAAGAGGTTCTTTGCCGGCGGTGGAACCAGCATTAGAGGTTTTAAGCTGGATGCTGTTGGCCCAGTTGACTTCTGGTCAGGATTACCCGAAGGCGGAGAAGGTATGATTGTGGTCAACCAGGAGTTGAGATTTCCAATATATAAGTTATTTAGCGGAGTGGCCTTTTTTGATGCTGGTAATGTTTATTCGAGACTGGCAGATATCAATCCGACCAGGCTGCGAACCGGCGCCGGCTTCGGTTTGAGAATAGACACTCCTTTAGGTCTTATAAGGGTTGATTATGGATTTAACCTGAAGCCACGGCCCGGTGAAGCCAAGGGCGGCCTTTTCTTTAGTATAGGGCAGGCTTTCTAAGTCCGGCTCAGATCCGGCTCAGAAGGCTCTTGACCTGAGCTGCTTCAGGGGCTTCGGGTGCCAGATATACGAACTTATGAAAGTGGGTAATCATCAAGTCCTTGCGTCCCTTCTGATTATAAGCTAACCCAATACTATAATGGGCATAGGCATGATTACCTTTTAATTGCAGGCATTTCTGAAGGTCAGCTATAGCTTGATCAATCTTTTTCTGGCCACCTCTAAGCAAACCTCTCTGATAGTAAGCTTCGGCGCAATTAGGATCTTTTTGAATGGCGGTATTAAGTTGAGGTTCAGCACTCGTGAAGTTGCCTTTGCTCATATAATACTGGGCTTTGCCAATGTAGCCATAAGGTGAATTTGGATCCGACTGAAGAATCTTGTTGAAATAAGTTAAGGCAGCTTCAGGATTTTTCTGCTTGATCAGAGCTGAACCGAGATAGTAATAGAGTTCATTATTGACGTAGTTTTGAGCGATTAGCTGGTCGAAAATAGCTTTGGCTTCGGCGGTTTTACCGGCTTCAAAAAATTCGATACCTTGCTTCAGCTTTTCTTGCTGAGTTGTTTGAGAAAAAACGGCCTGGTTAAAAACTACTGCTATAGCCAGACACAGGCCTAGGATTAGCCACATCCTAAAAGTTTTGTTTTTCATCTCAATTCCTCCTTAGCCATCCTTATATCACAAAAAGAGAGCTGGTGACAACTTTATCACCAGTGGGGGAAGGAGTATTTCTTTTCTGTGACGATAAGGAATAGAGAATAATGTCTTGCGGATACCGGCCTTCCCGTTCCACGCCCTTGGCCAAACTCCTCCGTCCTGGACTTCTCCGATGTTTGGCTGATATGGACAATGCTCTAATTATCCGTCTTTAATCATAGCCTCAAATCTCATGGAGGCTGGTGCCTGAATAATAATTTTTGACAGAAAGAGTTTGAAAAAATAATAAAAAAATGATAATTAAGGTTAATAATGTATTATCAGCAGATCAGCAGTCAATAAAGGTAATGAACGATGGCAGGTAACAACTCAGCCCAGGACTGTTTTTGGAAGCTGGTTTTCAAAATCAATCTAAGAACTTAAATTTAGAGAGGGCTAAATTATTTGTAGATAACAAATAATTCTAATTTTGGCTAAAAAAGGAGGACAAATGGCTGTTAAAAAGAAAACAAAATCGCCGGCAAAGAAGAC
>JAQULR010000064.1 GCA_028749205.1 Acidobacteriota bacterium
TTTGTGCCTCGCCCAGCTCTGCCCACATAGATTTTTCTCCCTCAGCTTTTCCGCTGGGCGTAAAAAGTCTGACATTCATTTTTCTTTCCAGAGCTTTTACTACCTCAATCGGATGACCGGTGGCATCAATGACAAATCTGGCAAAAACAGTTAATGGGTCAACATGAAGGCCGGCCATTTCTACCGATGTCCAGTTAATGACAATTCCTGCCACTTTCTCCTGCCTGACCACAAGGTCCTCAACGCTCACCAGATTAAAGATTTTCGCCCCGGCTTTTATCGCCTGTAAACCGAGTCCACAGACGGCTTCAATCGCCTCGGCCAGATAATAATCCTCATTGTATTTTTTTGTTCTTATTTGAAGCTCATCAAGAATAGCTTTACCTGCCTCCTGGACAACGATCTGATTAAACATCATTCCACCGCCCCACATGCCCCCGCCGATGGATAGCTTTCTCTCAAAAACGGCCGTTTTCAATCCAGCCCTGGCCAGGTAGCAGGAAGCAACCAGACCGGAGGGCCCGGCTCCGCAGACTGCTACATCAATTTCGAGGCAATTAAGAAGTTTTTCAGTGTAGCTTTCGATAATCGCTTTAGAAACAATTCTTTCATTTATCACGGTGCTTAAACCTCCAGAGAGAATAGTAAAACACTGAGTTAATCCCCGGTGTTCAGGCAGAAAGAGCGTTCAGATAAGGCACTTGTGAGTCTATCTACCCTGAATTATGTTAGCTGTTTCAGGCACCTGTTTCAAGCTCAGGTACCGGGTCAGGAGACATCCACAGAAATTTTAATTAGCCAAAAGCCGTTCAGTCTTGGGGCCTGATTGATGCAACCAGAACGGGTAAAAGCTGGTTTTAGCTAAAGAATGTTACCTGGCCACCGTCAGGGAAGGAAGTACCATAAGCAGGCAGGGCAACAAAATGATAAACTTAGCCTGAAAAGTAAATCCCTGGCCCTGAATAATTCTTTTAAGCACTAAAAATTAAAAAGCCGATTCAAGGAGGCCTGTAATGAGTCATAAAGTCACCTCTAAAAGGTTAAAATGGAAAATAATGCCAGTGCTGGTCGTGTTGCAGCTTTTGACTCCGGGTGTAATTAACGGGCAAGACACTAATCTCACGCAGCTAGCCCAAATAGAAAAAGCCGCCTCATCTGAGCAGACCAAGATTGATTTCCCACAAACGCCGGCCGGACAGAAAGCGCGGATTTTCTGGCAGGCTTTTCTTAGTGCCGACTATCAGGGGCTTAAGAAGTTTCTGGAATCAAGCCTCCCACCGGAAAAACTCAAACAAAATCCCGCAGACAAAAGAGCTGAACAGTTTCTAAATATTCGACACAGGCTGGGAGGGATTACCTTACAGAAGCTCCTGAGCCCTGGTCCTCTCGAGGTAGCCTTAATAGTCACTAATCTTAGACAAGAATATTTCAGGCTGGAATTAGGCTTTGAAAAGAGTGGCAATGACCTGGTTTTGGAAAAATTCATCGTGGATGAAGCTGGTCCAGAAGAGCTGGCTCCTCCCCTGCCGGACCTGACTCTGGCTGCAGCTATTCAGGGATTTGAGCAGGAAATTATAAAAGCTGTGAAGGATGACAGATTTTCTGGGGTAGTTCTTGTCGCTAAGGATTTCCAGCCAATCTTTTTTAAACCTTACGGACTGGCCAGTAAGGAATTTGAGGTTCTAAATCAGCCAGACACCAGATTTAATCTTGGTTCAATTAACAAAATATTTACTAAAATTGCCATCGCCCAGCTGGTGGCTAAAGGCCAGCTGAGTCTCGACGATAAGCTGGGGAAGCTCCTACCTGATTATCCAAACCCAGAGGCTAAAGAAAAAGTCACTGTTCGGCAGCTGGTCAACATGACTTCTGGAATCGGCGACTTCTTTGGGCCTGAATTCAGAAATACAGCAAAAGATGTCATCAGGCATAACCGCGATTACCTGAGATTTTTTGCCAGTAAGCCTCTGGCTTTTGAACCGGGAAGCAGAGAGATGTATTCGAACGGAGGATATGTCGTTCTGGGAGAAATCATCAGCGCTGTCTCTAAGATGGATTATTATGACTATATAAAGCGAAACATCTTTGAGCCAGCCGGGATGAAAGACTCGGATTGGTTTCAGGCTGATGTGCCGGTTAAAAATATAGCCGAAGGATATACCAGGCAAGTGGAAGAGGAAAGTCAGGGCGAGCCGGGAAAACCTGACGATAAACAGGGACAGAAAATTAATAAGGCCCGGACTGGAGATAAAGAAAAAGATGGACAACCCCTAGCCGGGAAAGAAAGGCTGGCGCTTGACAGGCAAGAACAAGGCTGGCGAAACAATATCTACACCAGACCAGCCAGAGGCAGTGCCGCTGGCGGCGGTTATGCTACGGCCGAAGACCTCCTGAAGTTTGCCAGGGCTCTCTATGGTTGTAAGCTTTTAAGTGAAGCCTGGACCAACTGGATTTTTACCGACATAGAGCCACAGGCGGAGAATCGCAAAACAAAGGATTCGAATAGACAGGAAGAACAAGATTTCTCTATGGATAACTCTCTTGATGAATTCGGGGCTGAATCTGCTGAACTCGACCCGGGCGGAGAAGCGCATCAAGAAAATAGAAGCAGCCAAAAGTTAGAAGCGACCCCAGAGAGAACAGAGAATTCAGAAATAATGTCTTCGGAAAATTTATTTGGGCAAAGAAAAATAGATAGAAGCCACTGGGGGATTGGTATTGCCGGCGGAGCACCCGGGATAAATGCAATGCTTGAGATGGATGGGCAGACTGGATACACAATCATTGTCCTTTCCAATTATGATCCGCCAGCCGCACGTGATATCGCTCAGATGATCAGAAGATATTTAAAAGGAGTTAAAAATGGGGACACCCTATAATTACCCCATTTTTTTACATATTAGAAAAAATTGGGGACAGGACAGAGTGTCCCCTTTTATTTATTCCTTAGAGAATAAACCTTTAGACGCATAATACAAAAATAAACCTGCTAATATTCCTTTGGCCGATATGATAAATTACTCTGAGGGAGAGCACAAGACATGCTTGATATTAATTCGATTCTTCCAGCTAAAGCCATGGGAATTGGCCGGCAATCAGATAAGCCGGGACATTTGTTGCTGCCCCTGGCACCCAACATTAATGATAAAGGGACCGCTTTTGCCGGTTCTATTTTCTCGCTGGCTGTTTTATCTGGCTATGAAACAGCCCTGGACAGATTAGGCCAGCTTAGCCTATCTGGTAATTTGTTTCTGCTTTCTTCAAATATTACCTATCACCAGCCAGGACTGTCCGACCTTATTGCTCAGGGCCGAATACTTGATAACCTTAAGCCCACCAGAAAGTCTAACTGGAAAATGCGGATTGAAGTGGAAGTAATGGAGGCTCAAAGCCAGAGTTTGTGCGCCACGTTTGAGGGTCTGTATGTCCTTCAGGTTGACACCGAGCAAGAAAATCAACATAAGCCAGAGATGATATAATCAAGCTGATTTTCTTAGGCCAGAGGTGAAAGCGCCAGAATATAAAGACAATATAAAAACATAGAGGGCAGGCCCGAGCAAATGGCTGAAAGCAAAGATTCAATAATTGAAGTTGTAGATTTAACCAAATATTATGAGAACTTGCTGGCGGTTGATCATATTAGCTTTGAGGTTAAAAAAGGGGAGGTTTTTGGCTTTCTTGGTCCAAATGGAGCCGGGAAAACGACGACTATCAGGATGCTTACCGGCCTGTCCAGGCCAACCAGCGGAAGAGCCTCCATCCTGGGTTTTGACATCAACCAGCACCGGGTGGAAATCAAGCATCACATCGGCGTCGTGCCCGAAATTTCTAACCTCTATGATGAGCTGTCTGCTCTTGATAACCTGTTATTTATGGCCAGGCTTTATGGCGTTCCCCGTGATCAGCGCAGTGAAAGAGCCGAGGAATTATTAAAGATTTTTGGTCTTGAAGACCGTAAGGACAGCCTCTTTGGGACTTTCTCACGGGGGATGAAGCGGGCGTTGACCATAGCAGCGGGCTTGATTCATAAGCCTGAGATATTATTCCTTGATGAACCGACAGTTGGCCTTGATGTTGTGGCGGCGAGGTCTCTGCGCAATTTGATTTCCAATCTTCATCAGCAAGGAATAACCATCTTTCTGACCACCCATTATTTAGAAGAAGCGGATCTCCTCTGCGATCGGGTGGCTATTCTGGTTAAAGGGCAGATCATAAAAATTGATTCTCCTCAGGCGCTAAAAGCTCTGGCTCAGGAAGAATCAGTTATTGAATTTTCCTTCAGAAAAGAGGCCTCGGCTTTTCTGGATAACCTGGCCGCTAAACTGCGGGAAGCCAGGGTTGTCGCTGTAAATCATAATACGGTGCGGATCTATGGGGGAGTGGCCGCCTCAATTTATACTCAGGTATCTAAATTTGCTGAGGAATTCCATCTTGAAATCCTGGCCGTAAATACCATCAAGCCAAGTCTCGAAGATGCTTTTATCAAAATCACCGGTTTGAGCCCGACGGTTATGGCCATGGAAAAGGGAGCGAAATAAGATGCGGCGGGATAACTGGAGAGGCATCTACTGGATCGCCTGGAAGGATATGAAGACTTACTATTTGAAGCCTCCCGCCATCAGCTGGGGAATTATTTTCCCGGTGACCTGGATTCTCGCTTTTTATTTAAGAAATCCCCAGAGCTTTCGAGAATTAATTCCAGGGCTTATAGCCATGACCATCTTGTTCAGCACAACGGCGGCCGAGGCGGTAGTAATTAATTTTGAGCTCCGGCTGGGCTCTCTGGAAAGGTTACTTTTAGCGCCGGTTAGCCTGCCCTCAATCTTATTTGGAAAGGTAGTAGGAGGCGCTATTTTTGGACTTCTGATGGCCATGGTTGTGACCGCAGGCTGCGTTCTCTTTTTAGGCGTCCGCCCGGACCTTCTCTACCTTATTTTAGTTGGCCTGCCTTCCCTGCTGGCTTTTTCCTCGCTGGGGGCACTGTTATGCGTTATGGTCAGAGAGGTGTTTGAAGCACAAACTCTGCTTAACATTCCGCGCTTTATTATGATTTTTCTCTGCGGTGTTGTTTATCCTGTATCAGCCATGCCGAGGGGCTTACAATATGTGGCCCACCTGATGCCGCTGACCTATACGGTTGACGGGT
>JAQULR010000065.1 GCA_028749205.1 Acidobacteriota bacterium
TGAAATAATCAGAAGGATGTTCGATCTTTTTTTCTAACTGGCCATCTTTATAAACATGGATCTCAAATTTATAAGGATTAATAAAACAAACCCGGCCACTTTCCGGGCAACAGACCCTGAATGGCAATTTAGCGACAGGAAAATTCTTATATTTACTGAATTTGGAAGATGCCTCAAAAGGCTCTCCGAAAGAAGAAATATAATTGCCTTGCTGATCATAGACCTGAATTATTCTATCCTTTTTGTAGCCAACTGCCAGAATGTTACCATCCTTATCCACATCGAGATGGTTCATCTGGAAATCAACTGGAAATGAGTTAATAAATTGCCCGCTTTCAGCAAAGATGTAAATTTTTCTTGTCCCACCAACAATAACATGGCCCTTTCCATCGGCGGCGATGGATCTGAGATCATTCTCAAATTCTCCAGGACCCTGGCCTATTTTCCCGATGCTGGCTACAAACTCACCAGTCTTGCTGTATTTTTGAACACGAGTGATTTTACCGTCTAAAATATAAATAAAGTTAGAATCAAGAGCCAGATCAGTTATGTTCCCAATTATTTCCTGTTCGTTTGAATTGTCTTTACCGATGGTCAGAACAGGTAAGAGTTTAATTTCTTGAGCATAAGAGGCGCTCAGGGAAATAAATAAAAAAGTCAGGCCAGCCATAAATTTGAAGAACCTTTTATCAGCCATGAGACCTTCTTTTAGTCATTTTAGCTTCATCGCCTTAAATCATTCCAGCCATTATGGTTTTTATAACTTATTCTCCACAAAATCAAACAGACCCAGCGTCAGGAAGGTTATCCGCAGATACAATGAAAAGAGGTTACATCGGAGCCTGGAGATATATGACCGGCCTTTCCAGCCTTATTATGAGCTAGCAGTGAGCATGGCATGTTATTTAAACGAAATACACCTGAAAAGAAGGCTATATTTGGTCTCGACTGCTAAACCGTCTCAGACGCCTGGGTCATAGAAATTAAGGCGAACAAAAGATACTACGTCCGGAGCGAGATAATCTGGCGGCTAATGTCACCTGGCTACTCCGGCCTGGAAATCCATGGTGCAAAGCCTACTGCTTATTCACAAAACGACCTATTCACCACTGAAGACTTTGAAAGCTGGCCATGGCTGAAGAGAAAGCGTAAGAAGAGTGCTCCTTCCCTGAGTGATTCTTATTCTGAAATCCCTTTTAAATTTTTTATCTTTCTAATTATTATTCTGTCCGACTCCTGATCGGCAAAATAAATTTCTCCCCTGACCACTCTGAATCTTTTCATGTCCCCCTTAGTCGACTTTGAAACTCCTCCACCTAAATAATATCTTACCTTCTTCTCCTGCCAGGACCGCCTTTCTTTTTCAAAGGGCACAATGAAAATTTCGCCGTCTTCATTCAGGAAGACCAGATTTTTTTCTTTATCAAAATAAGCCTTATCAGCATCGAGAGAAGGCAGTTCTTTCTGTTTTTGGTCATTAACTCGCTCGTTCTCAAGCCTGAAAACTATCTGCCCGTTTTCCCAGTCAACCACTGCCAATCCTTCTTTGTAAGTAGAACCTGGCACATAATATGAAACGCCGACGTGTTGCTCGTCCAGGAATTTTCCATTGCTGATATTCCCGCCGATATCTTTAATCGTCCATTTCTCTCCGGGTTCATCATACTTTTTTAAGAAAAGGCTGGCTCCCACACCAAATAAATAGAGGTTATCCTCACCCACAGGGAGAAAAAGACCGGGGCCATTAAAAGCAGTATCTTTGGTATTTTTTGTGGTTGGCCCTGATCGCTTTATCGGACCCTGCCTAAACTTTTCTTTTCCAGTTTTTGTATCAAAAACTACCGTGTCCTCATAAAGACCGTCATAACCAAGAGCAGCTAAAGCCAGTTCTTTTCCAGATGGGTCAAAGATTATTCTCCTATCTCCCACACCATCAATCTTAAAGAGTTCATCTCCTCCAAGAGTTAAGAACTGTAGAGTTCCAATAACCATAGGATCGCCGCCATAAGAAAGGATTATTTTCCCGTCCGGGGAAAATCCATGGAAGAAGCAATCGCGGTCAAGAGCTTTTTCGAGGATAAGTTTATTATCGGGATCATAAATTTCCAGCCTCGACCAGTCGGGGCGTATCTTATTAATCTGATCAGAAGGTTCTATAAAAAATAGAGCGTGATGCCCCGAGGAAGAAATATCAAGTCCCTTGAATATCATTCCAAGGGGAATTTTTCTCTCAAATACCACCTCTGTTTGCGCTGGCTCTTGAGAAAATATGTACCAAGATGTCAGGACTAAAAAACCAACAATAATTGATAATTTTAAGTGGTTTTTTTTCATCTTCTTGCCCCTTTAACATCCATTTATATTATAATTTTCTGTTGTATCGAGAGGATCAACATATTCACCATTTACTTTTAAAGATAAATGAAGGTGAGGTCCATTACATGAGCTGCCTGTAGAATCGCATTTTCCCAGTATCGTGACGCCAACTTTAACCCTTTTACCCACGTATAAATTTACTGATGAATCAGTTCGAGGGTCGCTTAAAAGGTGACATACTCCCCATTGATATCCATTATCATCAACCATGATGACTGTCCAGCCGCCAGTTTCAGAATAATAAACTTGATTCACCACACCATTGCACATGCTAAAAACAGATTGTCCATAACATGCTTGTGGGTCAGGCACCGAGCCCAAATCTATACCGTTATGATCTGGTCTGTCTGGAGTCCTAAATCCAGATGTAACTGTAAGTGTATTGCCTGGAAGGAACATAATATTCTTATAACAGTCGACTATATTATCTTTATCAACATCATAGTTGGGAAATATTATTCCACCTCCGGGATCTCCCCCGGGATCATCCCCAGGATCATCCCCTCCCCCTGAACCTCCTGGCCCACCGCCATTTCCCCCGCCGGATGCATAGAAATAAAAAGTCATGCAGTCCCAATAATATCCTGAGCTTGTATATAGCTCATCGCCGGACGCAGATGTTATTACCCACTGCCTTAAAGTGCAAATCTCGTAGGCATACATGGCAGCCTGCGAGATCTTTTTAACGAAAATCAAAAGAGAAAATAAACCCATAAGCAAACACAATATAACTTTCCCTCTTGCTCTCATCTTCGCCTCCGTTTTTTTCATATCAAAAAAAAAAACGATGTCAAGCATTTTTCTCAAACCGGTTAAGACATAATATCCAGGGTGGATGGAGGAGGTAAGCCTTGGTTATAGAGAATATATACCCAGGTCACTGTGAGCTTTTCAGGTGGTCAACGGAGTCAACCAGGAACGCAGCGATTAAAGCGCATGAGGAGACGGGGATATCCCGGAAGTAGCCGGAGTATTTCGTGCCACTTACCCGTTGATGTATGTATGTTTGTTTGTCAGTTATCAGGTCATGACTGAAGTAATCCTCAAATTTGTGTAAAATTCATGGAAATAAAAAGCTTTTCCTGGGAATTACAGATGGGATCACGGCCTGATTATATGATATTAAAGATATTGATCGGCATCGAACTTATGAAGAAACAGGAGAGGACCATGACTGGCGCTGGAGCGAGCAATGGCTTCCTTCTACGGCCTGGTAGATGTAAGCTATTTCAATAAATTATTAGAAATGGAGAGGAGAGGGATGAATAACGTTTATCAAAAACTTTTAATAGCATTAATGGCTATTTCAGCTGTTCTTGGATTTAATTCCTGCCGCAAAAGCGTCGGAGATATCAGCCTGGTGGAAGAGAGGGCAAAAGATAAAGTCGTACTTGCCTATGTATTTGTGGAGAACAACTTAATCCAGCCGGAGCAAATAGCTGCCCAAAAACTAACCCACATTAATTATGCCTTTGCTGATATACAAAATGGTGTGATCAAAAAGGGATTTGAGTCTGACGAACAGAATTTTGCACTTCTCAACTCTTTAAAAAAAGAAAATCTTCATCTCAAAATCCTTATTTCCGTTGGCGGCTGGACATGGTCCGGCAATTTTTCTGATACGGCCCTGACAGAAGAATCAAGAAATAAGTTTGCTAAATCAGCGGTGGAGTTTGTCAGGAAATACAAACTTGATGGTATTGATATTGATTGGGAATATCCCGGGCTGCCGGGTATAGGTAATACGCATCGTCCCGAGGATAAGAAAAACTATACGCTCCTCTTAAAAGCTCTAAGAGACGAACTGGACAAATACGAAGCGGAAGACAAGAAGCACTATCTGACCACGGTAGCAGCCGGAGCAGCTGATGAGTTTATCGAGGCAACGGAGATGGGCGAAGTTGCGAAATATCTCGATTTTGTAAATCTTATGACCTATGATTTTTACGTGGCTGAGGCCGACCCTATTACCGGTCATCACACCTGTCTCTACACTAATCCGGAGGCACCAAAGGATATTTCAACGCACCACGCCGTCCAGAATTTTATTCGAGCTGGTGTCCCCTTAGATAAAATTGTGATCGGCTCTGCCTTTTATGGCCAGGCCTGGGGAGAAGTAGATAGTAAAAATAATGGTCTTTTTCAGCCCGGCAAGCCGGCCATGATTAATTCCTCCTATAAATCGATCAGGACCGAATTAGAAGGTAATTATGGCTTTAAAAGGTACTGGGATGATATCGCCAAGGCTCCCTACCTTTACAGCTATTCTCGCCGCCTATTCATATCTTACGATGATGCTGCCTCGGTTAAATTAAAATGCAATTACGTTATTGATCATAAGCTTCGCGGAATTATGTTCTGGGAATATAACGGCGATTATCAAAATGAACTGCTGAGTATTATGGCGGAAACGTTGCTGAGAAAATAAAGCCGTTGTTAAGGAAAACAAAGACATATCAAAAGTAGAGATTCTTGCTTGATCCCCTGGGCACAATCAAGAGCCTGTTGCGTAATCCCGAGATTATAACCGCCTGACCCCATGGAAGCACACCAGCGGCTGGAGAACGGCGAGGCCTGGCATAATTTTTTGTCCTGGCAGCCAGTTTGATTGTCCGGCTTTTCCCTTAAAGGGGCCAGACCCGGCGGCATTTATCCGGGCGGATTTTGGCTGCTATCCGCTGAAGCTCCACAACGATCTCAATCTTTTTCTCAAACGGCAGTTTGGCCAGCTGGTGGCGGCGCTCAATCTTTTTTC
>JAQULR010000066.1:0-3537 GCA_028749205.1 Acidobacteriota bacterium
TTCAGGAAAATCTGTGGCTATTATCCAGGACCTGGCAGGTCCTAAAATAAGGATAGGCCGCTTCAAGTCGGGAAAAATTATCCTTCACTCCGGAGATAATTTCATTCTGACCGATAAACCGATTGTGGGCGACAACCAGGCGGTCTCTGTTTCCTATCCGGGATTTTCCCTCGAGGTGAAACCGGGTGATTCCCTGCTGCTGGCCGATGGAGCTTTGGAACTGGAAGTGATAAAAACTGATGAACACAATGTGAGATGCCGGGTAATCATAGGCGGACCCCTCAGCTCTTATAAAGGGGTGAATCTGCCAAGCCGATCCTTAA
Organism: Acidobacteriota bacterium; assembly: GCA_028749205.1. Taxonomy (GTDB): domain Bacteria; phylum Acidobacteriota; class Aminicenantia; order Aminicenantales; family Saccharicenantaceae; genus Saccharicenans. Next base: position 324 of record JAQULR010000066.1, read on the forward strand.
AGGTCCCCAGCCTGACAGAAAAAGATAAACAGGACCTTGAATTCGGCCTTAAACAACGGGTTGATTATATCGCCCTATCTTTTATCAAAACGGCCGAGGATATACTGGCAGCCAAACAGTTGCTAAAAGAAAGAAAGGCCAGCATCCCGCTTATTGCCAAAATCGAAAAGCATGAGGCCCTCGATAATATTGACGATATCATTGAGGTGGTTGACGGAATAATGATTGCCCGGGGAGACCTGGGGGTTGAAATACCTTTAGAGAGTATTCCGCTGGTGCAGAAATCGCTCATCAGGAAAGCTAATCTGGCTGGCAAACCTGTGATCACCGCGACCCAAATGCTGAAATCAATGGTTGATAATCCCAGACCGACCAGAGCTGAGGTAACCGACGTGGCCAACGCCATTCTGGACGGAACCGATGCGGTCATGCTATCTGAGGAAACCGCGGTGGGCAAATACCCGGTCAAGGCAGTGTCTACTATGAGCCGGATTGCTGAAGATGCCGAATCAGGTTTTCCTTTTGAAGCTTGGACTGCCCGGCTCGGTGAAATCGAAGAAAAGACTCTGCCCGAAGCTGTGGGCTGCGCCGCGGTTAATCTGGCTGACCAGATTAAGGCCTCGACTATCGTTAGCTTTACTCAATCGGGAAGTACTGCCCTGCTGGTATCAAAATACCGCCCGAGGCAACCGATAATCGCCGCTACTCCCTCAAGGGAGACATACCGTCGCCTAGCCCTGGTCTGGGGAGTGATCCCAATTTTGACCCGAAAAATGGACAACACCGATGAGTTAATAAAGAGTGCTCTGGCCGCAGCTCAAAAGAGAGGCTTGGTAAAGAGCGGTGAAAAAGTGGTTATTACCGCTGGAGTACCGGTCGGCATCCCAGGCAGCACCAATCTAATCAAAGCCGAAGTAATATATTAACAGGACAAAAAAGGGGACACAATAGTGTGTCCCCCTTTTTTTCTTTTTTTATAGGAGGCCTTTGCGCCGGAGCATCGGATCGACTTTCGGCTCCCGGCCCCGGAAGCTCACATAAAGGGACATCGGGTCGTCGCTGCCCCCGCGGCTCAGTATGTTTTCTCTAAACGACCGGGCCGTCTCGGCATCAAATAATCCTTTTTCTTTAAATGCCTCGAAGGCGTCGGCATCCAGGACTTCAGCCCAGAGATAGCTGTAATAACCGGCGGAATAGCCTCCGGCAAAAATGTGGCTGAAATAGGGACTGCGGTAGCGCACGACAATTTCTGGAATCAGGCCGATTTTCTCAAGCGATTTATTCTCAAACTCCATGACCTCTTCGGTCTTGACCGGTTCTGTAAGAACATGCCAATCCATATCCAGGTAGCTGGCCGACATATATTCAACCGTGGCAGAGCCCTGGTTGAAGTGGCGGGAATTCCTTATTTTGGTGATAAGCTCATCGGGAATCGGCTCTCCTGTCTGATAGTGGCGGGCGAAAAGCTTCAGGAATTCCGGCTCGGCTACCCAGTTCTCCATTATCTGAGAGGGAAGCTCGACAAAATCCCGGGCCACATTGGTCCCAGTTAGCCGCAGATAAGTGCAATCGGCCAGCAGTCCATGGAGGGCATGGCCGAATTCATGGAAAAGGCTGGTCACCTCTTCCCAGGTCAGGAGCGAAGGCTTTTCGGGCGTCGGTTTGGTAAAGTTGCCACAATTGATTATGACCGGGGTTATCTTTTCACCCTCAATTTTATACTCATCACGCAGGGAACTCATCCAGGCCCCGCCACCCTTGGAAGCCCGAGGGAAATAGTCAGTGTAAAGAATACCCACATGGCGGCCATCAGCTTCTTTGACCTCGAAGACCCGAACATCGGGATGATAAACTGAGATATCCTGGCGCTCTTCAAACTGCAAGCCGTAGAGCTTTTGGGCCAGTAGGAAAACGCCATCAACAACATTTTCCAATTTAAAATAGGGTCGAAGCATTTCTTCATCCAGGTCGTATTTCTGTTTGCGAAGCTTCTCGGCATAATACCACCAGTCCCAGGGCTCAAGCTTGAAATCATGGCCTTCAGCCGTGATCAGCTTTTGGAGTTCTGAAGCTTCTTCCCGGGCCCGCTTTAAGGCCGATTTCCAGACCTCGTCAAGAAAGCTATAGACATTTTCTGGGGTCTTGGCCATGCTCTCTTCCAGGACATAATCAGCCCAGGTTTTATAGCCAAGAAGATTGGCTTTTTCAATCCTCAAAGCAACAGTCTTAGCCACCAGAGCTTTGTTGTCGTATTCGTTTCCGTTGTTACAGCGGTTAATGTAGGCTTTGAAGATCTTTTCTCGAAGCTGGCGCTTCGGTGAATATTGAAGGAAGGGAATCAAGCTGGGTTTGTGCAGGGTGAAAACCCATTTTCCTTCCTGGCCACGTTCGCGGGCAGCTTCGGCAGCAGCCGCCACCACGTTCTCAGGCAAACCTTCCAGGTCAGCGGGGTTATCAATCACCAATTCGAAGCTATTGGTTTCTTTGAGGACATTATCGGCGAACTTCAGCTCCAGGACTGAAAGCTCTTGATTTATCTCTTTGAGGCGGGCCTTTTTAGTTTCCTCAAGGTTAGCACCGGCCCTAACGAAATCTTTATAAAATTTTTGCAGGAGTTGTTTTTGCTCATTGTTAAGCTGAAGCTGGTCACGCTGTTCATAGACCGTCTTTACCCGGTCGAACAGGTCGGCGTTCAGGAATATTTCATCATAATGGCTCGAAAGAGTTGGGGCTAATTCTTGGGCCAAAGCCTGTAGCTGGTCGTTGGTGTGGGCCGAAAGCATATTAAAGAGCACATTTTCCACCCGGCCGAGAAAGAGACCGCTACGGTCCAGAGCCTCTACGGTGTTGGCAAAAGTTGGCGGGTCGGGACTTTCGTAGATGGCTTTGATTTCTTCCTTGTGGCGTTTAATGCCTTCCAAGATAGCTGGCTTGAAATGCTCTACTTTTATCCGGTCAAATGGTGGAGTGCCGAAAGGGGTTGTCCAGTCAGAGAAAAAAGGGTTCTCGTCGGGAGAGGCGGCTTTGGCTTCTTCTTTATCGCTTCGTTGACCGCCGCAAGAAATCAAAAAGGCACAGATAAGCAAGCTGCCGAAAATTAATTTCATAATTTTCATCTTTCACTCCTGCATTCCTGAATTCTTAAATTATATTTTATCATAATGAAATAAAAAAAGGGGAAAAGGGGGACACACTATCGTGTCCCCCTTTTTAG
>JAQULR010000066.1:3637-5088 GCA_028749205.1 Acidobacteriota bacterium
GTACCCTTGAGGAATTCCTCCATCAGGTAGACAGCATTATTTAAATAGTAATTGTCCATATCACCACAGTAAATATGAATTTTGCCTTTGAGCTTTGGACCAAGAGTTTCCCAGTCGCGCTCCATTATATAGCGCAGGTCATAATTTTCTCGCCAGTAGGCAGCGGTTTCCTTATCAATCTCACCAGTCAGCTTATCCCAAATGCGGCGCGGGTAGCCATCTGGACCTACCGGCGAATATACCGCTTCCCAGATATCATACTGGTCACCAGAACGCGACCTGGTCCCGAGGGCCAGCTCCCGGTGGTTGCTTTCTTCCAGAGTGCAGCTCACTTCACCAAGGTAATTCCGACGTCCTGGACGTGGTGTTCTTTTCCAGCGGCTTTCTAAATAATAGGCATTTTTGTGCTCATATATATTGACAATGGTATAGGCCCGAAAATCTACTGGATCAGGACAGGCAGCCCAGCAACCGTTATACATATCAGGATAGAAAACCTGAGTGGCCAAGGCCTCCCAGCCGCCAGTTGAACCGCCATAAGTAAAGCGAGCCCAGCCTTCTCCAATCCCCCGGAATTTCTCCTCAATGTAAGGAATCAACTCATAGTTAATAGCATCCCCGTAAGGGCCAAGGTTGGCTGAGTTTACGGCGTAAGAGTCGTCATAAAAAGGATTAGCATGCTGAATCTCGATTATGAGAAAACGCGGCGTGTCCGGGGCAATCCAGTATTTATAAAAGGCATAGGCTTCCTCCTGAACAATCCGGTTGTAGCCGTGGACACCAAAACGGTCGCTGAAATCAGGCTCCAGGTCAGCCTCGGGGGGCTCTTCGCGGAAACCGCCAAAAGTGTACGGGAAATGGCCATGATAGACAATGAGTGGATAGCGGGCCTCCGGATGTTCATCAAAACCGTGAGGCAACAGGATGTGGGCCCCAAGATAAACTGGTGTTCCCCAGAAATCGCTCAGCAGCTCGCTCTGGATTTTTACATGTTTGATGTATTTGGTTTCTGGAGGATCTGGAATCGGCGGAATGACCTGGTCAAGAGAAATTCTAATGGTTTCAGAGCGGTGCGGGTCGATGCGGATTTTTTGCGGCTGGCTGTAAAGATTGCCAGGTTTACGGTTCCATTGCTGGCCTTCACCACGGTCTGGTGGAAGTTTGACAGTATGACCATCGGCTCGGTTATAGGTTTGATAGATATTGAGCAATCCCTGGACCCAGTATTCGCCTGGTTCTATATTGGCCAGGCTGGCTCGAGGGTAGCCAAAAGCCGAGCTGTCGATAATAGCCTCAACACCTGGAGCCAGGCCATCCACATCTAAGCCAAAGACCTGCTGGGTGGCTGGGCTGTCGCTTATCTGAAAGCGCGGTTCCCGCTGATCATTATCTGAGATTAGCAACAACAGGCGGCCATCGAGCCGAGCCTCTGACATTTCAGCCGGAAAGGA
>JAQULR010000067.1 GCA_028749205.1 Acidobacteriota bacterium
CAGTTCAGATTTCTCATATCAAACTGGCTGATGAAGATGTTTGGAATAGGCTGGAAATGATTATCTCACCAGTGGAGGCGGCCAGGGCTCGAGGAGTTGAAGTAACTCTCGATCAATATCCTTACACGGCCACCAGTTCGGGCTTTACCAGTAGCTTTCCCCAAGACGTTTTTGAGGGTGGTCGAGAAAAATTTCTCGAACGACTTGAAGACCCGGAAGTTTATGCCAGCGTGAAACAGGTGGTCATTAAGAACAGGCTGACCTCAAATCGTGGTATTGACAAACTGGAGACAATTTACATTGCTAGCAGTCAGAGATTTCCGGATTTTGAGGGGAAAAACCTGAAACAGATCCTGGAGCTTCAAGGAAAACCGGCTAATGTTGATAATGGGGCGGAGTTGATAATTGATATCGTTAAACAAGGAGATGCTTCGGCTATCTTTTTTCAAATGGATGAAAAGGATGTAGAAGATTTGATGAGACTTTCCTATGTTATGATAGGTTCTGACGGCGGTCTTCAAAAAGTTGGTCAGGGTAGCCCTCATCCTCGAAGTTACGGAACTTTTACCCGAGTCCTGGGAGAATATGTAGGGGAGAGGGAAATTCTAACTCTTGAAGATGCCATTAGAAAGATGACTTCCTTGCCAGCCCAGACAATGAGGATCAGGGACCGGGGCTTAATCAAAGAAGGCTTCTGGGCTGATCTGACGATTTTTGACCCAGCTGAAGTTAAAGATACGGCCAGCTTTGCCGACCCGCACCAATACAGTCAGGGGATAGTTTACGTTTTAGTCAATGGTAAGATGGTGATGGAGAATGGGCAGTTTACTGGAGAAAGGCCAGGAAAAATCATTAAGGGCCAGGGATACAAAAAAAATTAAAAAAATTCAGAACTAGCTATTGATTTTTCCGCTATGGGTGCTAATATTTATCTCAAAAATGAGATACTTTCTTTCTCTTGGCAGCAACCTCGGTCATCGAAGCCGAAATTTAGCTCAAGCTCGTAGTCTGCTACAAAAGGCGGGAGTCAGAATAATCCGGCAATCATCAATATATGAAACTGAACCAGTTGATTATCCGGCTCAGCCCTTCTTTTTAAATCAAGTTCTGGAGATAGAAGCTACCCAAAGCCCGATGTCGCTTTTATACCTGGTCAAAGACTTAGAACAACGGATGAAGCGCCGGCCATCAGTAGACAAAGGGCCGAGGTCAATAGATATAGATATTTTGCTGGCTGATAAAACCGTAGTTCAAACCAATAAGCTGGTAATACCTCACCCGAGGATGAGCTTCCGCAATTTTGTTATGATACCTTTAGCTGAAATTGCCCCGGATTTTGTCCATCCTTTATTTCATGTGCCCATCTCTGTTCTGGCCAGGATGACCGGTGATTCTTCAACCGTTCGTAAGACTGGAGAAGGCCAGCCTCTTCAAGCTATCTGATTTCCAAAGCTTTAATTAATTTCATCAATCAAGACTAAAATGCAGGTTTCATGGCTCCGTAGAAAATTGAATTGAACAGAAGCTTGAAGGTGCCGCGGGGCTGAGCTCTGAACTGAACGGGGAAGCCAAGCAAGATTAATCGACCTTTTTCCAAAGGTACCTCCACGATGGCTGCTTTTTGGCTGGCTGGCTACAGAAAAGCAATCCTAATCCAAGCAGGGTGATCAGAAGATGTGACTTGTTCATAATCTATCTATCTCCTTAAAATATTACTCGAAAGCATTTTCATAATGATCAATTTCAGGCTGGCTATCATTCTTATAGCAAACGGTGATAACATCAAAGCGGCAATCAACATTATGAAGATTATTTAAGTAAAGATAGCCTTCAGCAGCTCTTCTCAGATAAACTTTTTTTCTGTCGGTAATAGCTTCTTCGGGGGGACCAAAATCTTCTGAACTTCGAGCTTTGACTTCGACAAAAACCAAATAGTTACCATCGCGGGCAATGAGGTCGATTTCAGTCCGCTGGAAAAAATAGTGTCTTTCTATAATTTCATAACCTTTGTTCTCCAGATATTCGGCGGCTAAGTCCTCTCCCCAACGGCCGAGGGGTAGGAGAGCTACTTTATCTTTTTCCAACGGATTCCTTCTTTGGTATCCTCAAGGATAATACCCATCTGGCGGAGTTCCTCACGGATAGAATCAGCCAGCTTAAAATTTTTCTCTTTTCTGGCTTTCTGCCGAAGCTCAATTTTTTCTAAAATTTCGGCAGGTAGGTTCTCATCTTTTTTTTCAGGCAAAATAGCCAGGATCTCATCCAGTTTATAAATGGTCTTTAGAATTTTTTCTGCTTCGGTCTTTTTTATCATATCCCTGGTTAGTCCGAGATTTATTTCTCTGATGAAATCAAAAACTACCGCCAGGGCAGCTGAAATATTCAAGTCATCAGCCAGAGTTTTCGTAAATTCAGTAAGAGTTTTGTCTGCCAGGGCAGAAACTTGCGGTTCTGAGCCACTGGCCCAGGTTCGATGTTCCAGTTCGTAGACAAAGTCAATAATCCTTTGTCTGGCCGCCTTGGCCTGAGCCAGATTATCAAAAGTAAAATTTAGCATTTTTCGATAATGAGTGGAAAGAAGTAAAAATCTAAGATCCAGCGGATCCACGTCCTTATTCAGAAGGTCTCGCAATCTATAGAAGTTTCCCCGGGATTTGGACATTTTTTCCCCTTCGACCACTAAGTGATGGCAATGTAACCAATAATTGACAAATTTCTGCCCATAATAGGCTTCAGATTGGGCAATTTCGTTTTCGTGGTGAGGGAAAATATTATCAATTCCTCCGCAGTGAATATCAATAGTCGGTCCTAAGTATCTGGTACTCATGGCTGAGCATTCAATATGCCAGCCAGGGCGGCCGGGTCCTAGTTCCGTTTCCCAGAAAGGTTCTCCTTCTTTAGCTTTTTTCCAGAGAGCAAAATCATGGACACTTTCTTTCTCGTATTCGTCACTATCAATCCTGGCTCCAGCCTTAAGCTCGTCAAGATTAATCTTGGACAAGCGGCCGTAGGCCGGAAATTTTTCTATACTAAAATAGACAGAACCTTCCTTAATGTAAGCATAGCCTTTATCTAACAAGCCCTTGACCATTCTGACCATATCGGGAATGTGTTCGGTTGCCCGAGGATAGACATCTGCTGGCAAGATCCTCATGGTTTTAATATCTTCAAAAAAGGCCTCAATATACTTTCTGGTGTAATCAGCCAGGGGAATACCCTGACTTCTGGCTCCTCGGATAGTCTTATCGTCAAGATCGGTAATATTCATAACATGTCTTACCCTGAAACCGCTAAAGAGCAAAAACCTCTTGAGCAGGTCTTCAAAAATGTAAGCTCGGTAATTACCGATATGAGGATAGTCATATACTGTAGGGCCACAGGTATATAGTCTGACTTCTCCTGGCTTTACCGGTTTAAATTCTTCCAACCGACCAGAAAGGGTATTATAAAAGCGAATCATCTCGATTATTATGTCCAAATGAGTCTGGGGCGTCAATAGGCAGAGTGATTTAGGTTTGGCTCTCTCATGAAAAAGACGTTTTATGTTGATATTTATTCTCAAAATATGGCATAATAACAAAATAATAGGTGGGACACGAACTGATTTTGATAATCGTCCCGGGTCCCTGTTTTAAAGTTCATCGCCATGGTTACCATGAGAATAATCTATCGGCTTATGAGTAAAGCAAGTTGGCCATGATTATTCATGAATAACCCAGGCCAATTGGGTTAAGGTAATAATTATTAAAGTAATAATATTAAAGAAGGATTTATCATGAAAACTAATGTAGGAATAAGGCGAGAAGACATAAGTCGCTGGGAAAGACGTGTGCCCCTCATCCCATCCCATGTCAGAGAACTTCAGGAAAGTCACCCCCTGCAATTTTATATTCAGCCTTCAACTATCAGAGTTTTTCCGGATAGTGAGTATCAAGCTGTTGGGGCCGTAGTTCAGGAAGACCTCTGTCCCAGCCGGGTAGTTTTGGCCATAAAAGAAATACCTTTAGCCATGTTTGAACCAGGTAAAATTTATGTGTTCTTTTCGCATACGATCAAAGGACAGGCTCATAACATGCCGATGCTCAGGAAAATTCTGGAGTTGGAATGCACCTTGATAGATTATGAGAAAATGACTGATGACCAGGGCCGGCGAGTCTTGTTCTTTGGAAATTATGCTGGTCAGGCCGGGATGGTTGATTCCCTTTGGGCCTATGGCCAGAGAATGAAGGTTTTTGGCCTGGAAACGCCTTTTCTGAAGATTAAACAGACAATTAATTATGATAATTTGACTGAAATCCGAGAGCAGCTCAGGGCAGTCGGCATAGAAATCCAGGAAAAAGGGCTTCCAGCTGAAACGAGCCCTTTTATCTGTGGTTTCTTTGGCTATGGTCATGTCTCGAGGGGGGCTCAAGAAATTTATGATTTGCTGCCGGCCGTAGAAATTAAGCCTTCCGAACTGGTGGAAACAGTTGAGAAAGGATATTTTTCATCTCATCGGGTTTACAAGGTGGTTTTCAAAGAAGAAGATATGGTCAGACCAAAAGGTCAGCATCGGTTTAACCTAAATGATTATTATCAAAATCCAGATAAATATTACTCGGTGGTTGAAGAATATCTGCCGTATCTTAATATTCTAATAAATGGGATCTTTTGGTCGCCCAAATACCCCAGGTTTGTTACTAAGCGATTTTTAAGTGAACTCTACAGACAAAAAGAGAGGCCCAGGCTTCAGGTCATAGGTGATATCACCTGTGATATCAATGGTTCTTTAGAATGCACCGTTAAAGCCACTGACTCAGAAAAGCCGGTTTATGTCTATGATCCCTTAAAAGGAGAAGCTCTGGATGGTTTTGTAGGTCAGGGGCCAGTAGTTCTGGCTGTTTACAACCTACCGTCAGAATTACCTTTAGAATCGTCGACTTATTTTAGCCAGGGCCTCAAAAAGTATGTCCCAGACCTGGCTTTGACAGATTATTCAAAACCGTTTGACAAACTTGAACTAAATGATGTTTTAAAAATGGC
>JAQULR010000068.1 GCA_028749205.1 Acidobacteriota bacterium
TCTCTATCCACCAGCCAGTAGTCTCGCTGTGGCCTGTTGCTATCAACACTGGAAGCAATCAAGAACCGTCCCTGCGGCGTCCTGGTGATGTCCCAGATCGTTGGCTTGTGGGAGTAGATAGATTTTTTGTATTTATCGATGACTGATCCGAAACGGGACCACCAGCCCGGGTTAATACTCTGTATCATCTCCCGGTGCTGTTTTCTCCACCTGGCGAGGTCCTGGCTGGTGACTTTCTCTGGTTGGGGAAGAGAAGTTTCAATTTCGCGAATTAATTTTCCCTCAAAGTCTAAAACCTGGAGTTTGGTGTCCAGCCCTTCAGAGAAAAGCACAGATTTCTCATCATAAAGACACCACAGGAACATCGGCGTAAAAGGAATTGGTGAGTCGCCTCCGTCATGAACATAGGAAATCCGGGTGATATGCTCTGTCTTTTTGAGGCGAGAGAGGCTCTTGCCTTGACTGTCGATAAGGGCTAATTCTCTTGGTGAGGGGTAGTAGAAATAATCTTTTTCTTTTTCTGGCTGACCCAGGAAGGAAAACTCAACCAGAAAATTCCCGCCCGCAAGCGAGATGACTCTAGCAACTCCGAAAAATTCATCTATCTGGGGATTTAATCACCTGATCCAGCCCGCCATCGAGCTTAAGAACAGTTATCCAGGGATGACCACCGAAATATTCGGTGAGGAAAAGTTTACCATCAGTCGTAAACCCGAAAGTGACTCCGTCGGGTCGCTGAATTTCACCCGGGCCCTGGCCCTTCCCGCCGATTTTACGAAGAAAAGATCCTTCTGGCAAATATACTTTGATGAAGGCGTCTGACTGGTCATAAACATAGATATTACCATCGGGACCTTCTTGAGCCTGGCGCGGGTAAACGAGCTCTCCCTCGGTTCCAGGTTTGCCGAGGGTTATAATATCCTGAGCCTTTAGGCCAGCTAAACTGAAAGTCAGGATAATCGCGACCAGGCTTATCCTTTTGAAACAATCTCTTAAAACGATTATGCTGTTTTTCATGGGTTTTTCTGCCCCCTTAGTGAGGAAAGTCCATATGACCATCTTGATTTTGGGTTCCCCTCGAATGATGAAGATCAGGTTTCATTTTAGAACTACTGTCAAGGCCCATTTGGGCCTGTTTATTCATCCAATTAGCCCCTTATTAATATAGACCTTAATTCGATGGGATATCAAGCAAAAGAAAGCTTGACAAATTTTTGCCATTTGGAGAAAAATAGAAGCGATCAATCAGATATCATGTATTTTTAATATCACCTTATACGAATTGACAAAAATGGACTTTAGAGGAGGTATTATGAAAACCCATAATAAAATAATTCAACTAAGGATGAACAAGCCGGGTCTAATTTGCTTCTGGCTGGTTTTTATGCTGGCGGCTTCCCTTACCCCGCTCTGGTCGCAGGGGAAGGTAGAAGACTACGACCGGGCTTTTGCCCTGAGGGAGAAATTTACAAGCCAAGCAATTAATGTCCCCGAGCGAGCCTCCTGGATTGAGAAAACACCTCGTTTCTGGTATCGGAAAACAGTTAAAGGTGGGCACGAATTCATTCTAGTTGATGCTGAAAAAGCCACGAAGCAGCCGGCTTTTGACCACGAAAAGCTGGCGACTGCTCTCAACAAAGAAACTGGCGATAAGTTCACAGCCATCACTCTGCCTTTTAGAAGCCTTAAGTTTATTGATGAAGAAAAAGCCCTGGAATTCGAGTTTAAAGACTCTGTCTGGCGCTGTGATCTCACGACTTATGAGCTCAAGAAGACAGGTCCTGCTCGCCGCCGCGAGGGAGATGGCTGGCAGGATGTCGGTGGACCACCGGCCAAGGCAGCCTCCAAAGAATCAAAGACTTCTCCCGACAAAAAATGGGAAGCCTTCATCCGGAATTATAATGTCTGGATCCGCTCTGTCGAAAGCCGCGAAGAATTTCCCCTGAGTTGGGATGGGAATGAGGGCGATTATTATACTTTTGAGTCGCTGCTCTGGTCGCCAGATTCCAAAAAGCTCGTGGCCTTGCACCTGCGGCCCGGGCTTCATCGCAAAATTCAGTATGTCAATTCATCGCCCGCCGACCAGCTTCAGCCCAAATATTTTAGCCTCGGCTATACTAAGCCCGGTGACCCGCTCGACATCGAGACGCCAGTTCTATTTCTAATTGAGGCCAAAAAACAGATAAACATAGACCGGGCCCTCTTTCCCAATGCCTTTAGCCTCTCTAACTTTGCCTGGTGGAAAGACAGCCGGGCCTTTACGTTTGAATATAACCAGCGCGGTCATCAGGTTTACCGGGTGATTGAGGTTGATGGGACAACGGGCGAAGCCAGAGCTCTCATTAATGAAGAGTGCCCGACTTTCTTCTTTTACTCCGACAAAAAATTCCGCCGCGACCTCAACGATGGCCAGGAAATCATCTGGATGTCTGAAGGCGACGGCTGGAACCACCTGTATCTTTATGACGGCCGAACGGGCCAGGTCAAAAATCAGATAACTAAAGGCGAGTGGGTTGTTCGCAGCGTTGAGCGGGTGGATGAAGAGAGGCGGCAGGTCTGGTTTCTCGGAAGTGGCATGTATCGAGGCAAAGATCCCTATTTTCAGCATCTCTACCGTGTAAATTTCGATGGCTCAGGACTCGAAGCTTTAACTGAAGCCGATGCCAACCACGCCATCAGCCTTTCCGCTGATTTGAAATATTATGTTGATTTATATTCGCGGGTCGATCAGCCACCGGTCATGCAGCTCAGGCGAAGCGAAGATAAAAAAGTCGTGATGGAGCTCGAGAAGGCCGATATTTCAGGGCTGCTCAAAGCGGGCTGGCGGGCACCTGAGGTTTTTGTCAGCAAAGGACGCGACGGCCAAACCGATATCTGGGGAATCATTATCAGGCCAACCAACTTTAGCGCGAAAAAGAAATATCCAGTCATTGAGAATATTTATGCCGGGCCGCACAGCTCGTTTGTGCCAAAGAACTTCTTGGCCTGGAATCAGATGATGTCGCTGGCTGAGCTCGGCTTTATCGTTGTTCAGATTGACGGCATGGGGACGAGCAATCGCTCCAAGGCTTTCCATGATGTTTGCTGGAAAAATCTCAAAGACGCCGGCTTTCCGGACCGCATTCTGTGGCACAAGGCGGTGGCGGCCAAATATCCTTATTATGATATATCTCGGGTTGGCATCTATGGCACTTCGGCTGGCGGGCAGAACGCTCTGGCTGGGCTTCTTTTCCATCCCGAGTTTTACAAAGTTGGATTTGCGGCGGCTGGCTGTCATGATAACCGGATGGATAAGCTGTGGTGGAATGAGCAGTGGATGGGCTGGCCGCTTGGGCCTCAATATGAAGAATCTTCCAACACAGTCAATGCCCACCGGCTGCAGGGAAAGCTGCTGCTGGTAATCCCGGAGCTTGATACCAATGTTGATCCATCTACGAGCTATCAGGTGGTTAATGCCCTGATTAAAGCCGGTAAGGATTTTGACCTGCTGGTTGTGCCTGGAGCGAATCATGGTTCTGGCGGAATATATGGGGAAAGGAAAAGGAATGATTTCTTTGTGCGGAATTTACTGGGCGTGAACCCACCTGACTGGAACCGGCTCGGAAAAAAGCTCCCTGAGCCGCCTCGGCAGAGCTTTATGCCCCGTGCTCCCGAGGAAGGAAGCAAAGATTATTGACAGGGTCTTGCCAACACATTCTATTTATTATCAAATAATTAAGATCGGCTAAGACGCAGCCTCGAGGTCACTGCGTAGACATTGAGACAGTGAAAAGGGGGACACAAATTTGTGTCCCCTGTTTTTCTAATGCAGGCTAAGCAGGCTATTTGTTTTTCGCCATCAAATTCATATCTTCCACAATAGCCTGAAGGTCCTCTTCGTGCTCGACTTCATCCTCAAGGATTTCCAGAATGATCTTGGAAGTAACTAGATCCTTATCCTTAATGGCTTCCAGCATTTTCTGGTAAACTTCTATGGCACATTGTTCACCTTTGATGTTCTGTTCCAATAACACCTTTACGTTAGGATCTTCAGGTGCGTCGTAGCCACAATTGGTAAGTTTATACCAATCTTCAGGTGTCAGGACCGGTGTTCCACCGAGCTGGATTATCCTGTCAGTAAGCATTTCTGCATGTTTGAGTTCATCGGCGGCATGCTCTTCAAGCTCTGCTACCACCTGGCCTCTCATCGGTCCCTGGGCCACTTTGGCACCAATCCAGTACTGGTAGTAGGCCAGCCATTCATCAGACAGGGCCTTGTTGAGTAAGGTAATCAACTCGCTAAGTTGCATTCCCACTATTTCTCTTCCTTTTGTACCCATTTTGTAACCTCCTTTATTTGGTTAATTTTTTTCAATTAAGAATGATGATTCAATCCGGATAATAATGTTTCTCATCTCATCGTTTTCCAATTCATACCAAACCACGGACAGGTGAGGCTTAACTTCTATTTCTTTAAGCCGGTCATTATTTCTTCTTTAAGGTCACTTCCTGTTTTATCTCTTTTGACCCACCAGGCTTAGAATAAAAGCCAAACCCATTAGTGTTGTCTTTTACTATTAGATTTTAGTCCATTAGCTGCGGTTCTGCAATGCTAAAGTAAATTTTTCTTTGTTATTAAAAAAGAGGGGACACAAATTTGTGTCCCCATTTCTATTCTTCTGTAAATTGCCCGGTTTCCAGGAGCTTAGCTATTTTATAAGTGCCGAGCTTTCTGGCCTTGATAAATCCTGCCCAGGCCGCCTCGGCCAGTCTCCCATTGTTTCTGAGATCGGCCAGCTATTCAGCACAGTATTCAGATGGGCCCGGCGGAACCAGGCCAGCGTGTATATCCATCAACCAACGTCTGTTGCGTTCTTCCTGAGGACCAATCGGCGCAGCCATTAAAATTGGTATCCCCAGGCCGCAATAAAAGGATAGTTCGCTTGGTTTCGTCCATAGAACATCAGTCTGTCGCAACCAGCGGTT
>JAQULR010000069.1:0-1289 GCA_028749205.1 Acidobacteriota bacterium
CTTCCCCTTGCCCGTGAATTCATGAAAGCTGACTTCCAGGTCGTAGGTTTCGATATTGACCAGGACAAAATAAAAATGCTTCACTCCGGCCAAAGCTACATCCACTATCTGCCCTCCTCCCTCATTCAGGACTGGCTGGCCACCGGTCGTTTCCAGGCTACCACTGACTTCTCAGAGCTCTGCACTGTGGATGCCATCATCATCTGCGTCCCCACCCCACTCAACGAAAACCGCGAACCTGACATGAGCTTTGTTTTCAACACCACCCGGACCGTCGCCGAACATCTCCGGCCGGGTCAGCTTGTTATCCTGGAATCTACCACCTACCCCGGCACCACCGATGAAGACATGCGCCATATCCTGGAAAATAAAACCGGACTCAAGGCCGGCCGCGATTTTCACTTAGCCTTTTCCCCAGAACGCGAAGATCCCAACAACAAGAATTTCACCACCGCCACCATCCCCAAGGTCGTCGGTGGTTACACCCCAGCCTGTCTCAAAGTGGCTAAAGCTCTCTACGATCAGATTGTCGAGCGGACAGTTCCCGTGTCCTCTACCCGGGCGGCCGAGGCCACCAAGCTGCTCGAGAATATCTACCGCTCGGTCAACATCGCTCTGGTCAACGAGCTTAAGATGCTTTTTGACCGCATGGGCCTGGATATCTGGGAAGTAATTGATGCTGCCAGCACCAAGCCCTTTGGCTTCCAGGCTTTTTATCCAGGTCCTGGCCTGGGGGGCCACTGCATCCCAATTGACCCTTTCTACCTCACCTGGAAAGCCCGTGAATATGATATGTCCACCCGGTTCATCGAGCTGGCCGGAGAAGTCAATGTTTCCATGCCCTACTACGTAGTTAATAAAACCATGGAAGCCCTGAACTACCAGGGAAAGAGTATCAAGGGAGCCAGAATCTTGATTCTCGGCCTGGCCTATAAAAAGGACGTGGGCGACCCCCGTGAGTCACCCTCATTCAAACTGATTGAATTACTGAAAAACCGCGGTTCCTACGTCGATTACAACGACCCCTATATCCCGAAGCCGCCTAAAACCCGAAAATGGAGGCTCGAAAGGGGCTCGGTCCCGCTGACCGGCAAAAACCTGTCTTCCTATGATTGCCTGATCATCTCCACCGACCACAGTCAGTACGACCCTACCTTCATCCATGAAAATGCCAAACTGATCATCGATACCCGAAACCTCCTGGGTAAAGCCGGCATCAAATCAAAGAAGGTTGTTAAGGCTTAAAAAAGGGGGACACACTAGTGTGTCCCCCTTTTTAAATTTTTGCC
>JAQULR010000069.1:1389-2803 GCA_028749205.1 Acidobacteriota bacterium
GCGGCCGAAAGGGTCCTGATCCGCAAGGGCTACACTGCCATGACGATGGACGATATCGCCCAAGAATCCCAGTTTTCCAAAGCAACTATCTATCAGTATTTTAAAGGCAAGGGAGAGCTCATCTACGAGGTCGTGGCCAGTTATTTAGAAGACCTGAACCAGCAAATAATCAAAATAAAATCCAGAGATACTAATGCCTCCACCAAGCTCAAAGAGGTCATTCGCTGCGTCTCCAGATTTCACAAAGAAAAAGAAAACATCGCCCGGGTCTTCATGATGGATAAATCAGTTATAGAAAGGATGCGGATTTTCCTTAAAAGGCAAAGGCCCTCTTCCAACCTGGATAAAAAATTTCTCCAGATGGTTAAAACCGGGAGTGGGCTGATATCCAGCCACGTAGCCGACATCCTGGCCGAGGGAATCAACTCTGGTGAATTTAACCCGGTAAACCTCAATGAAGCAGTGGCCTTTCTGGCCTCAACCCTTCAGGGCTTCTGTCACCAAAAATACTGGTTCAAAAAGCAGTATAATTTGAATCAAGAGACTGAACTGGTCAGCAGCTTCTTCTTGCACGGCATCGCCAGAAAAGATGCTCAAATAGATCATAACGATACCAAAGCTGATATTAAAACCGATATTAAACCTGACATCGAAAACAGCACCAAAAAAGCAGACAACTTAGTTGACAACTTAGAATTAGAAATAGAATCAATCAAATCAATAGAATCAATCAAAAGAAACGCTAAAGAAAAATAAGGAGGAACAAGATGAGGAACAAGATGAGGAAGGCAGGAATCTTCTCCTTAACTGCACTTTTCCTCTTAATTTCCGGGTTAGATAGGCCCATTTTCTCCCAGCAACCAGAAAAAATGATTCTGACCCTGGAGAAAAGCATAGAACTGGCCCTTTCTCAAAATCCTCAACACCAGGCCAACAAAGAACAAGTATCTACGGCCTCAGCCAAAGTCAAACAAGCTCGCTCTGGTTTCCTACCCTCCCTTAACGGCCAGGGTCTTCGCACGGTAGCTGAAAAACCGATGGAACTGGAATTTCCCTCTTTTATCCCCGGTGAGCCTCCTCAAAGAGTTGAAGTTGACTTCACCAGAGATTATCAGTTTGCCCTATCCTTGCAGCTTCCCCTGTTTACAGGTGGCAAGCTATCCTCTGTTTATAAACAAGCCCAGCAGAATTTAGCTTTTAGCAAAGAGTCGGTCCGTCAGTCAGAATTTCTTACCGTCTTCAACACCAAAAGGGCCTTCTTTGGCTATCTCCTGGCTAAGGAGTTTGTCTCGGTGGCTGAAGAAGCGGTCAATGTAGCCGAGGAAAACCTTAAGAACGTTAAAAATATGTATGAGGTCGGGATGGCCAGCAAGATGGATTTGCTGAGGTCAGAAGTTCAGTTAGCTAACCTTCA
>JAQULR010000069.1:2903-4954 GCA_028749205.1 Acidobacteriota bacterium
GATAAATTCAATTTCAAAGAAGGCACCTGGCAGAACTATTACTCAGTTAATCTGGCTTTGACCGTTCCCATATTCAATGGCTTTCGGACCTCCGCCAAAATAGGCGAATCCAAAGCCATGATACGACAGGTCGAACTGACTCAGAAGGCTCTCGAAGAAGCGGTTAAGCTCGAGGTCAGACAGGCTGTTTTGTTGATAGAGGAAGCCAAAAAATCACTTCTTTCTCAGGAAAAAAATATCGAGCAGGCCAAAGAAAGCCTGAGAATTGCCCAGTTGAATTTTTCTGAAGGAATGGCCACTTCTCTGGATGTCTTCGCCGCTGAGGCAGCCTATTCTCAGGCCCGGACTAATTATGCCATGGCCTTGTATGACTACTCTGTGGCCGTGGCTCAGTTAGAAAAGGCCGTTGGGGCGGACATTCAGAATTTAAATGTAAATGCCCAACCAGCCTTAACCGAAGATGATGATGAAGGCTAAGAAAAGGAATAAACATGTTTGAAGATAAAACCAAATCTTGTTCTTATCTAAGAAAACAGGAAATCAAAAATTCCCTATTTTCCGTATTTAATGTATTTAATCTGAGTTTTAAGTTTAATGAGTCTAATAGGTCTAATCAGTCAAAAAGGCAGGGAGGTATAGCGTGAATAAATCAATTAAATTCACAATATTAATGGCGGTGATCTTTGGCTTCATGCTGTCCTTTGTATCATGCCTTCAGGAAAAACCTGAAGACAAATCCGCTACGGAAGTTGTCCCGGTCACCATAACCGAAGTTGTCAGGAAAGACCTCAAACGGTCGCTCCAGCTAACCGGGGACATAGAGCCCTGGAAACAGGTCGGCGTGGTTCCTAATATCTCCGGAAAGGTAACCAGAATCTATGTTCAAGAAGGAGATCAGGTCAGACAGGGCCAGCTCCTGGCAGAACTCGACACCGAGGCTTTAAGGCTTCAGCTCGAACAGGCCAAAGCTGCGGTATCCGTGGCCCAGGCCAACTATCAAGATGCTAAGCGGAACAAAGAGCGGATGGATAAGCTCCTCAAGGAGAATGCCATTTCCGAGCAGCAACACGAAAAAATCAGACTGGCTTTAGAAGCCGCTCAGACCCAGCTCAAGCAGGCTGAGGAAGCCTTAAATCTCGTTCAGTATCAATTGGATGTTTCCATGATGAGAGCTCCTTTTTCTGGCCTGATAACTGGCAAATACATTAATGAAGGCGAGGCCATCAACCCGATGATGCCTGGGGGGCCCGGAGTAGTTACCTTAATGGATATGTCCAGTGTCAAAATTAAGGTCAACGTCCCAGAAAGAAATTTCAGAGAAATCCATCCCGGCCTTAAAAGTCTAATCCGGGTGGATGCCTATCCCGATGAGGTCTTTGAAGGCGAAGTCTTTATAGTCAATCCATCAGCCAACCCGGTCACCAGGAGTTTCGAGACCCAGGTTAAAGTTCCCAATCCCCAGTCCAAGCTAAAAGCCGGAATGTTCGCTCGGGTAGAGATTGTGGTGGAAGAAAAAGCCGAAGCCCTAACTATCCCGGCCGATGCCATCCTGGAAGAAGACGACAAAAATTATGTCTTCGTCGTCGCCAACAGCCAGGCTGCTAAAAGACAGGTAAAAACCGGGCTCCAGGAAAAGGACCTGATAGAAGTTCTCTCCGGCCTGCAAGAAGGCGAAAAAATAGTCTACGTCGGCAAAGAGATGTTAAATGATGGCTCAGCTATTAATATAGTCAATACGGTTAGAGGTGATGGCCAATGAAGCTTCCGGAATTAGGTGTTAGAAGACCTATTTTAACCATAATGATTTTCCTGGGCATCCTGGTCCTGGGTATAGTCTCCTTGACCCAGTTGCCCATTGATTTGATGCCAGATATAGAATATCCGACCATGGCTGTCATTACCCAATACCCGGGAGCCAGCGCTGAGGATGTCGAAACCCTGGTAACCAAAATAATGGAATCCCAGGTGGCCACTGTGCCCCGAATCTCCGAGGTAGTCTCCACCTCTGAGGAAGGTGTTTCGGCTATTACCTTGAGATTCGAATGGGGTTC
>JAQULR010000006.1 GCA_028749205.1 Acidobacteriota bacterium
AGAAAGTTAGCTTTAGCCCGTGGAGGCTTCATCTTCAACCAGGCCTTTAGAATTTAATAAAATTGAAAGCCATAAGAAACATATTATTTCAGAACTTAGAACCAAAGGAAATGCTTTTTTAATGAAAATCTGGCAAGCCGATTTTTTATCAACCCCTATTTGAACTGGCAATAAATGAAGCCTAAGTCAGCTGATCTACTCTATTCATAAAACTGAATATGTCCCATGATATTAACTATCATTGATAAGAGAATCGTAGGCTTAGTAAAATCATTAAAAAATACAGGGAAAATAAAAGATGTCCTACGACATAAATAATCTATTGGGTTGGGAATAAAGCAGGTAAGCCTGGATTATTTATGTATAATCCAGATAATATAAATAGAGAAAATATTGTTAAATATATCATGGAAGGAGGTCATATGAAAAACAGATCTGTTATCTGGTTAATGGTTTTTCTGCTATTTGTGGGTTTAGTTCCTACGCAGGCTCAGGATATTTCTGATTTGCTTTCTGGCTTGAAGCCAAGGAACATCGGTCCGGCCAATATGAGTGGAAGAATCGGGGCGATTGAGGCTGTCTCTTCTGACCCCAGAATAGTCTATGTTGGAGGAGCAGCCGGTGGGGTCTGGAAATCCATTGATGCAGGACTAACCTGGAAGGCGGTATTTGATGACCAGCCGGTAGCTTCCATCGGGGCTATTGCCGTCTATCAGAAAAATCCCAACATTGTCTGGGTGGGGACAGGTGAGGCTGCTCCCAGAAATTCAGTCAGTGTTGGACGCGGTGTTTACAAGTCCCTTGATGGAGGCCAGACCTGGATGTTTATGGGTCTGGAAAAAACTGAAAAGGTTTCAGATATTATCATCCATCCGGAAAATCCTGAAGTTGTCCTGGTTGGGGCGCTCGGCGCTACCTGGGGAGATAGTTCAGAGAGAGGAATTTACAGAACCTCAGATGGCGGTAGAACCTGGGAAAAGGTTCTTTATGTCAATGAAAAAACTGGGGTGGCTGACCTGGCCCTGGACCCGTCTGACCCTAATCACATCATAGCAGCCATGTGGGAACACCGGCGTTTTCCCTGGTCTTTTATTTCCGGAGGACCTGGAAGCGGACTCTTTGTCACAAGAGACGCTGGCCAAACCTGGACTAAGCTGACCGAGAAAAATGGCCTGCCTGAAGGAGAGCTGGGCCGCTGCGGGATGGCCTTTGCTCCCTCCCGCCCGAATATTGTTTATGCCTTGATAGAGGCCCGTAAGAATGGTCTTTATCGTTCTACCGATGGGGGAGAAACCTGGAACCTGATTAATGATGAAGATAACATTCACAACCGGCCCTTTTATTACAGCCGGATTTTTGTTAACCCGGCTAACGAAAATATCGTCTACCTTCTTCAAACTCAGCTCAGAGTAAGTGAAGATGGAGGAAGAACTTTCCGTTCTCTGACTCAATTCAATCAGGCTCATTCGGACTTTCATGCCATGTGGATTGCCCCTGATGGAGAAACCCTTTATGTAGGAAATGACGGAGGGGTGGTGATTAGTCACAACCGGGGCCAGAGCTGGCGCTTTGTTGAAAACCTGCCTCTTGGCCAGTATTATCACCTTAATTATGATATGCAGATTCCCTACAATCTCTATGGTGGACTTCAGGATAATGGTACCTGGGTAGGTCCAGCCTATGTCCTGAACGAAAGAGCTATCTATCAATATCACTGGAAAAATGTTGGTGGCGGAGACGGCTTTGATGCGGCTGCTGATCCAGAGAGACCGGGCTCCGGCTATGGTATGTCGCAGGGAGGCAATTTATACTATTTTGACCTAAGTACTGGAACAACCAGATACATTGTCCCGACAGAATCAGAGGTCAAGCATCGCTTTAACTGGAATGCTGGTTTTGCCGTTGATCCCTTTAGTCCCTCAACTATCTATTTGGGGAGTCAGTTTGTCCACCGCAGTCGCGATAAAGGCCAGAGCTGGGAAATTATCTCTCCAGATCTGACTACCAATGATCCTGAGAAACAAAAGCAGAGCGACAGCGGTGGCCTGACCCTGGATGTAACCAGTGCTGAAAACCACTGCACCATACTGAGCATTGCACCCAGCCCGCTTAGAGAGGGATTAATTTGGGTCGGGACAGATGACGGAAATGTTCAGCTTACCAAGGATGGCGGGAAGAGCTGGGAACTGGTCTCCAGGACTCTAACCGGTGGTAGAAAACCTCTTATTCTAGCCGGGGCTGCTGTGCCTCATATAAAACCAAGCCACCATGAAGAAGGCACGGCTTATGTGGTCTTTGATGACCATCGACGTTCCAATTTTGCTCCTTATATCTTTGTCACTAAAGATTATGGACAGACCTGGAAGAGCTTATCTACTCCGGAAATAGATGGCTATTGTATGGCAATTGAAGAAGATCCAGTTAATAAAAATCTGCTCTTTCTTGGAACCGAGTTTGGACTGTTTGTCAGTCTTGATGGTGGGCGGAACTGGTTCAAATGGACCAATGGATTCCCGACCTGTCCGGTTTATGATATTGCGGTGCATCCCAGAGAACATGACCTGATTGTGGCTACTCATGGCCGGTCTTTATATGTTTTTGATGACATTACACCACTTAGAGAGCTATCAACGGAGATAATGAAAAAGAAGCTGCATCTGTTTAAGCTCAATGAGGCCACTCAATATGTGACTGGAAGGATGACCTCATACATGAGTCCGGGCGATGGTGAATATATAGCCCAGAATAAGCCAACTGGTGCGGCTATTACCTATTACCTCAATCCCTCAGAAAAGAAGGTTGAGGAGTCGGCTTCGCCTTCCCCAGAGATGGCTCAGATGGAGGAACGGATGGCCCAATTAGCCCGAAGAAGCGGAATGGACCTGGCGGCGATGAGACAGAGGATGGCAAGACGCGGACGGGTTCAGATCGTTATAAGTGATAGTCAAGGAAGAGTTGTCCGACAGTTAAGCGGCCCTGAAGAAAAGGGTCTAAACCGGATTTATTGGGATTTAAGGGAAGTTGAACCTGAACCGGAAGGTGAACCAATGGCAGGAATGTCGGCCAGAAGTTTTTTCAGGGGCCGGGGAGGAATAAATGTTTTACCTGGAACTTATACCGTAAAAATTAAGTACGAGAATGAGGAAATCAGCCAGAGCTTTGAGGTCAAAACAGATCCGAGGTTTCAGATTGACCCGCAAGTTTTAAAATCTAACTATGAAAGAGCTAAAGAGGCTCAAAAGTTATCAAAAACTCTCCAGACGATCAATCAGAGGTTACAGCAAACCCAGCGGGCTCTGCAGACAATAAGAGAATTTTCTCGAAGCCAGCAAAACCCGGAGATGAAAGAAGTGATGAAGAAGGTTTCTCTTGTAGAGAAGAAGCTTAAAAAGCTGACCGAAGAGCTCAGTCCGACTCCTGCTAAGCAAGGAATAGCTGACCGGTCAGCCGGGCTGCTGTCCCGGGTAAATGGGGCTGTTTCAGGAATTCTTTCGGCTGGTTATGAGCCCATTACCCAGTCAGCTCAGGTGAGGTATGATAAAACCAGAGTGGCCCTCGGAGAGTTTGTTAAAAAGGTCAACGAATTTTATGAAAAAGATGTGGCTGATCTTAATAAAAATCTACAGGAAGCAGGATTTACCCTATTAGTGATTTATCCACAGGTAAAATTGGATTGAGTTTTCTCCAGAAATAGAATAAAGAGACTGTTGCTTATCTGCTGACAATAGAAGCAGGCGACTCTAGTAGGTAAAATAGGGTAGTGCTTCTGTTAGCTGGTATTTTTTGCTTTAGGCTGTATCGAGGTAGCTATCAGAAAGCGAGAAGAGAATAACTTAGATTAATCCTGGCGAAAAATCAAAAGAAATGTAACCCGGATTTCATTTTAGCCGTTTGAAATAATGAGGTCTTAAGTTGACCGATGGTGGAGCTTCGTAGCTTCTATTTTGATTCAATTTTGATCTCCATTATATTATAATTATGAAAAGAATTAGCTTATTCTTGCTTCTGACCTGCCTTCTTTTGAGCCCACTTTTGTCTTCTGATTCTTCGAATTTAAGATTTGTGGTAATAGCTGACACCAACCCTGATATTTTCAGCCAGAAGGATTTTTCGGTCTTTGAAAAAGAAATTGAACAGATCAATTCTCTTAAACCGGATTTAGTCATTAATCTTGGAGACCTCATCTATGGCCATGGTCTGAGGAAAACCCGGCCCCAGTGGGAACGATATCTTAAAGTAATAGAAAAAATCGAAGCGCCTTACTACCAAATACCAGGGAATCATGATATTTTTAGCCGAGCATCAAAGAGAATTTACTTAGAGATATTCAAGGAAACCTATACTTCTTTTACCTTCAAGAACCACCATTTTGTTCTGCTAAATAATGTGGAGGATAAGGACTGGGGAAAAATCGGACCGGAACAATTCGCCTGGCTTAAAAATGACTTAGAAAATCCGGACTGGGAAGGGGCTTTTGTTTTTGTTCATGTTCCTGTCTGGGATCTGAAGGTTAGAAATGTTAAACCTGAATGGCGAAAATTCTGGTTTGATAACGTCCATCCTTTGCTGTTAAAAAGCAAGATCAAGGCAGTTTTCGCCGGTCATACTCACCGTTTTGGTCCCACCAGAATTTATGATGGGATCCACTACTATATAGCTGGAGGAGGAGGACCAAAACTACATTCAGATTATATCAAGAAAGGTGGCCAGAATTTCTTCCTTCTAATAGAGGTTTCTGCCAATGGCATTCAGGTAAATGTTATTATGGAAAACCAGGTTCTGTCTGAGGTAGAAGCCGATATTTTAAAGGATGATTTTGCTCCTTATTATTACCGACCAATAAATTCAACTCACTAAAATCAGGTTTTGACTTTTAGCGGACTTTCTCATATTCTAATCTCAATTGATTTCCTATGAATAAGGAGGCCTTATGTCGGAAAAGTCCAGACTGGTAACTTTGATTTTTTGCTGGTTGTTAGGAATTTTTGGCGCTCACCGCTTTTATACTGGAAAGACCGCGACCGGAGTAATCTGGCTTTTGACCCTGGGCTGCTTAGGAATCGGATTTCTGGTAGATTTGATCATGATTCTCCTTGGCAAATTCTATGATTCGCAGAACAAACCCGTTCTGGTCTGGTTGCGAAACTGTGATGCTGAAGGGAAGGTCATAAGTTATCTGGTTTAATAAGAAACCGGTAGAACAAGTGGTCTCCGGATTAAAGAGCACCTAGTCATCATCTTATTTTTTTAAAAGTCCAGGTAATTCAGAGTTTTAGGACGGTCTTCCAGATGGAAAATGATGATTGACTGAAAAACTCTCCCAAGATATTTCCAGTCTTCTGGTTTCAGCTCAACTCCAGGCTCGGCAGCCGGCGGGTTCTTTTTCATCCAGTCGATGGCTTGAAGCAGCCAGGGGCTGATGGCAAACTTTTTATCTGAAACACACCTCTGACAAAGAACCCCGTCTTTTTGAGGTTCCAGCCAAACAGTCTGCTTTATTTTCTGGTGGCATTTCTGGCAGGTCCGGAAATCAGGCAGAATTCCATTTATTTTCAGGAACCAATATTCAAAGTAACGAGTGAGATATTCAATCTTCTGGCCAGCCCGCGCTGACTGGATGATTGTCAGAAGAAGACGATATAACAGCTCTTCTCCTGCCCGGTAGGGAGAAAATTTTTCTGTCAGTTCAGCGATGTAGGAAAAAGCATAGGAAACCTTCAAATCATTCAGCAGCTCAAAGGCCGATTCCAGCAGGTCGCAATTGCTGATTGTTACCAGGTCTTGCCTTTCTTTTTCATAATAAAAAATCCTGACCACAGAAAAAGGTTCTAAGCTGCTGCCAAACCGGTTATTGAATTTTCGGGCGCCTTTGGCTATTCCCCTGACCAGGCCTTTTTCCCGGCTAAAAAAAACCACCAGCTTATCCTGTTCAGCAAAGTTTTGAGTTCGAAGAATAATAGCTTCAGACTGGTCTATCGGCATGGCCTAACCTTAATATCTGAATTCTGAGCGTGGAAAACTGGCTGAGAGGTTATTCCAAAACCAAATATTGGTCAAGGTTATCCTTAGTTATCCTGATGTTCTTAACTACTGCCCCTCTTTTGCCCAACGGCTGACCAAACTGGCCATTGATCTTGTAGCTGACACCGCCGGCATTGCCCAGATTTATCATTAATTCAGATTCTGCTTTAACTTGAATTTTGGAGCCTTTAAGCTTTAGACCATCAACTACTAAGTTGCCGTCAGCAAATACCTGAAGCCAGCAATCTTCATCAAAATTCAGTTCTAGATTCAATCCAGGGACCAGGTAAGGTGCAGGTTCGGGTGTAATCACCGCTGATCCCTCCTGGGTCAGCGGCTCTTCATATGGGATCACTACCTCAGCTCGAGCTTCTTGCCCTGACTGGCCGGCTTTAGTATCTTTCTTGGAGGTGGTGATAGATAGATATATGAGAAATATGAATAGAGCCAGAACGATTACCGTTAAGGCGATCCAGATTATTTTGTCAACTTTAAGTTCTCTTTTTTGCTTTTCTGGCTTAGCTGGAGCCCGAGAGACTTGGGGTTCTCCTGGAATCAAGCCTGATTTCTGGTATCGTTGAAGCCATTCAGCCGGCTCCAGGCCGATGGCCGAGATGTAAGTCTTAAGTATCTGCCTGGTAAAAAAGCCACCAGGAAGATATTCCAGCCGATCTTCCTCTATGGCTTCCAGGTATCTAAGCCCTATTTTTGTCTGGAGAGAGATGTCCTTTAGCGAGATACCCTTAGCTTCTCTTTCTTTTTGAAGCTCTTTCCCTAAACTTTCCATTGGTTTGGTTAAATTTTAATTTAACCTTGGGCCTCAGTCAAACAGTTTCTTTGCCCAGGCAAGGTCTGATTCTATGGAATTCTTTGAATTATCATGGAAAAGGTGCCCGGGTTCTACTAACGACTCCATAAGGGAGGGGGCCCACATCATTTTTACGATGGCGGGAACCGACGAGACTGGTTCCTAAGGAGTCAGGGAAAGACTCCCGCACCTTAATAACTAAAAGCTAAGGATGATCAGATTCTTAGAAATCTGGAAATAGAGGTAATACTGCCGAGGATCCCGATCACCACCCCACCAACTATCAGCCAGATTGACTGCTCAATAGTCAGCGGCCTGAGGCTGAAGAAATCTTTGGCGGCTCCGAGAGAGCTGCCCACAAAAATGGGAAAGACCTTAATCATAATAAAAAGAATAATCAGTGAAATAAGGCTACCTAGTAAACCCAGAACAAAACCTTCAACCAGGAAGGGAATTCTGATATAGGTATTAGTAGCTCCTACCAGACGGAGTATTTCTATTTCATTTTTCCTGGCCAGGACATTTAGCCTGACCACGTTAGAAATGATAAAAAATGAGGCCAGAATCAGGATACCTCCAAAGAAGAAGCCAATGGCCCTGACAATCCGGCTGAGAGAGTCCATTTTTTCTACCCATTCCTGATTGAATTGAAAGTCAATCACTCCTTTCAAACTCTTGATGTTCTCCATGAAGTAAACGATAGCTGACAGGCTAAGGATCTTGTCTGTAAGCCTAACTTCGTAAGAAGGTGGGAAAGGGTTGGAATTTAAATTATCCAGAATATCTTTCAGTTCTGGAAAGTTGGCCGCAAACCTATTCCAGGCATCTTCAGATGAGACATAGGTTACCTCTTCAACCAGTTCAGAGGCTAGAATCTGAGACTTGATAAACTCCAGCTCTTCATCTTTCAAGTTCTTTTCCAGGAAAAATGAAATGGCCAGGTTGTTTGATAACCGTTCTCCAAGATAGGTTAGATTATTGGACAGAGCCAAAAATATTCCAATGACCAGGAAAGAAAAACCAATGATCAGCACAGAAATTAAATTCCGGCCGCGGAAAGTCCAGAGGTTGTTGCCGGCATTTTTAATCAGATACCATAGCTGCCGGAAGATCACCTTTTTTCTTCCTTTCCGATGATTTTTCCTTTCTGCAGGAAAAAGATTTTATCGCCAAAATATCTGATTAGCTCCCGGTCGTGGCTGCCAATTATTACTGTGGCTCCCTGTTTATTTATTTCTTTAAAGATGTTCATGATTTCAAAAGCTAATTCTGGGTCCAGATTCCCGGTTGGTTCATCAGCCAGCAGGAATTTTGGATTGTTGACGATAGCCCGGGCAATGGCCACCCTCTGCTGTTCACCATAAGATAATCTCTGAGGTAATTCCCACATTTTATGATGTAAGTTTACCTGTCGAAGAGCGTTGAATACCCGGCGTCTGATTTCTTTGGGTGATAGGCCAAGAATATGGAGGGGAATAGCTACATTTTGAAAGACAGACTGATGGAACAGCAAGCGAAAATCCTGGAAAACGATGCCCATCAACCGGCGTAGATTATAAATTCTGTGGTCTGGGATCTTGAGGGTATTTATTCCGTCCACCAGAATCTGGCCTTCATTTGGGAAAATTTCTCGGAAGATAAGCCTGAGCAGAGTGGTTTTCCCAGAGCCACTTGGCCCAGTGATAAAGCAGAAATCACCCGTATTGATTTCTAAGGAAACATCGGACAAGGCCCAGTGTGGTTTCTGGTACTGCTTCCAGATATGATAAAGTTCAATCATCAAAATTAAATGAGAAATCTATTTTTCTGCCACTTTGTTCAGAGCTTCTTGAAGTAATTCCCTGGCTCTCTGAGGAGCAGCTTTCCCCTGGCTGGCTTTCATTACTTGCCCAAGAAGAAAACCCATCACCTGAACTTTGCCCTCAAGGTACTGTTTAACTGGGCCGGGATTTTCAGATAGAACTTGCTCAATGATATTCTGAAGGGACTTATCGTCAGCAATAGGCCTAAGGTTTAATCTCTCAATAATTGCTTTAGGGTCAACTGCTTTTTTGACTTTCCCGGCTTCACTCAGCATTTCCGGAAAGACTTTTTCCTTAGCGATAGTTATGGTTATAAATCGGTCTTCAACCAGGCGAATTAACTCAGCCAGGGATTCTGCTGGAATCGGGAATTCCTCTATGGGTAGATTAGTTTCTTTAATGTATTGCAGCACTTCTCTCATTATCCAATTACTGGCCTGCTTGGGATTTTTGGCGGCTTTAGCCGTGGTTTCAAAATAGTCAGCCAGAGCCCGACTGGTGGTCAGCACCCGAGCATCATAATCTGGAAGCTGGTAGTCTTTGATAAACCTCTCGATTTTTTTTCTGGGTAGCTCGGGCAGCTCAGCAGCAATCTCCTTCTTCCAGGATTCTGAAATAACTAAGGGGGGTAGGTCTGGTTCAGGAAAATAGCGGTAATCATGAGCTTCTTCTTTACTCCGCTGAGGCACAGTTCTGTTAGCCGAAGAATCCCAGCCTCGGGTTTCCTGGATAATTTTTCCCCCTCGCTCTATGAGTTCTACCTGGCGGTTGGCTTCATAATCCAAGGCCTTGGCCAGAAACCTGAAAGAATTTAAGTTTTTAACTTCGGTCTTGGTCCCCAGGTTCGGGGATCCGGCCGGACGAATAGACAGGTTGGCGTCGCAACGTAAATTACCCTCTTCCATATTGCCATCGCAGATTTCCAGATATTGAAGCAGGACTCTGAGATTCTGAACAAACTCTACCGCCTGTGCCGGTGACCTCAGATCAGGTCGACCAACTATTTCCAGCAAAGGAACCCCACAACGATTAAAATCGAGATAGGTTTTTTCTGAGGAATCAGAAAAGCCCTCATGAATAGATTTACCAGCATCTTCCTCCAGGTTAATTCTTTCAATGCCGATAGTCATTTTCTGGCCTTCGACCTCAATTGCCAGCTGACCGCTTTCAGCGATGGGTAGATGATACTGAGTAATCTGGTAGCCTTTTGGCAGATCAGGATAAAAATAATTTTTCCGGCTGAAAAGAGATTTTAGGTTAATCTTAGCTTCTAAGGCTAAGGCTAGTTTGAGAGCCATTCTGACTGCTTCCCGGTTGATCACCGGCAGGCTACCTGGCAATCCAAGGCAAACCGGACAGGTTAGGCTGTTAGGGGTTTGACCGAACTCGGTGCTACAGCGACAAAAGAGTTTAGTCCGGGTTAGCAGCTGAGCATGGATTTCAAGCCCGATGACTGTTTCGTAATTCATGATTCAAGAAAATTGATTATAGCATAACTTACTTAGATTACTTGGCAAATAGGAACATGAACCAGCCGAAGGCTAGAGCCCCTAAGACCATAATTAGAAAGAGTGTTAGACCATATTTCAAACGGTCTTTCAGCTCAGAACGCCGGATGATAGACAACACCAGAGAGACCAAAAGGGCATAAATGATCATAGTAAAAAGATGGCTTTCTATCATCATGATTTTTTCCCCCTAGCAATATCCCAGGCATCCAGAGCTACTAAATAATTGAGCAACCCGGCTCCAGCCAGATAAGCTGTGCCAAATTCGAAACTTACTCTTTCCAATTCTCCCAGGCCGATCGGCAAAAACCTGGAAAGAAGGTAAAGTAAACCGCTTCCCAGGTCTGAGAGAAAAGCCAGGAAAGTCAGGGGATTTTCTGCCTGCAATGAGTAAATCCTGCCTCCCATGACCAGACCCATTACCGACATCAAACCTATAGCGACCAGAAGAAGGATTCCTCTCCAGTATTTTCTTATATAGATGTGTCCTAAGCCTGGAACCAGCCAGCCAAGGATTCCTGCAATCATAGCTTTCTTTTTCATTAGGCATAATCTTAATGGAAATACTGTTCTAAATCAAGTAATTGATACCATTCATAAAGTCAAGGTTAAATGATAATCTAAGAACCTTAAAAATTAGATTTGTCTTAAATCAATCTTGGCAATTTTCTGACCCAGGGGTAAAATCTAAGCATGCCAGAATTGCCAGAGGTAGAAACTGTAGTCCGTGGTCTTGATAGGGAATTGCGAGGCAAAAGGCTAAAAGATTTTGTTTTTCTATCTCAGCATCTTGTTTCTAAACAACCAGCAACTGCTCTTAGCCTGGAAAATTACTATGGCAAAAAAATAAAAAAAATCTGGCGTCGGGGGAAGGTGATTGTTTTTGAATTTTCCGGCCAGCTGGGCTTAATCGTTCATCTGAAGATGACCGGGCAGCTCTATTTCGTCTGCCCTGACCAGTTGCTTGATAAACACAGTCATGCCCGGATGGCTTTTTATGGTTTTAAAAAAGAATTACGCTTCCGAGATATCAGAAAGTTTGGCTATCTAAATTGTCTGAAGGTTGAAGAAATCCAGAAAAAAATCCAGACTGAACTGGGGCCTGAACCCCTGGAAATGAACTTTCAAGATTTTTTTAGCCAGCTTCAGAGATTCGGTAAAAAAAGAATTAAAGGCTGGCTGCTTGACCAGAAAATAATTGCTGGCATAGGTAACATTTATTCTGATGAAATTCTCTTCGAGGCTAAGATAAGTCCGGAGAGGAAAACTATAAGCCTGAGCCCGAAAGAAGCCCGGAATCTTTATCGGGCAATGAAGTCTGTCCTGAAAAAGGCTATCGAACTTAAAGGCTCTTCGGTCAGTGATTATGTCGATTCACTGGGTCAGCCTGGCAAGTTTCAGAAGCGACACCGGGTTTATGGTAGAGAAGGTAAGCCCTGCTTTCGTTGCCAGGGAACTACAGTCCAGAGAAAAAAGATTTGCGGTCGAAGCGCCTTTTTCTGCCCCAGCTGTCAGTCATAGAGTTGAATATTTTTAAGCTGATTCCAGCCAGAAAGGTTAGAGTCCGATTGAAAAAATGAACCCGTTAAGTTATATTTAGCTTCTGATAAGGTTAGCCCCTGTAGCTCAGTATGGATAGAGCAAGGGATTCCTAATCCCTGTGTCGGGAGTTCGAGTCTCCCCAGGGGCACCAGCCATTCAAACTGAGGGGAAAATAAATCATCCTTGAAATCATCTTAAGAGGTGATAAATTTGCCTTAAATATATATTATTTTGCTATAGTTGTAAAACTGAATATATCTCAAGATTTTCAATTATTTTTGATAAGAAAATCGGGAGATGATACGATTTTATTAAATCGATTCGTGCCCCTAATTTTCCTCTGGAGGAGGAAAATAAGCCAGGTTGGCTTAGATTAGTTACGAATAATCCAGGTCATTTATTGGAAGATAATTCTTAAATGAAAGGATAGGGCCATGAACAGGGTAATTTTGTTGGATTTCGAGGAAAAAGACAAAGAATATCTTGAACAGGAAAAAATAGACACCTTCCTCATCCATACTTCTGATTTCGCCAGCCTGCCTACAATTCTGCCAGAAGCTCAGGCTATTTTTTATCAAATGAACTGGCCGGTAGAAGAGGAAAATATCCCTACAGGTCTGGCCGAAAAGATCCAGGAAATGGTCACCGACGGGGCGCGAGTTATCTGTTTTATTGGCAAGGGCCATCTTTATCAGTTAACAGGGGTCATCGGCAATTTTCCAGATATTCATCTTCAGGAATGCCCTCCTGGAGAACAGCTACTGGTTAATCCAGAAACCACCTATAATCTACTCTTTGAAAAATACTCCAATGACCTGGCTTATATGTATCAACTGCTACCGACTTCTTTTGGAGCGGAGGCCTGGGAAGTTCCGGCTACCAGAAATGATAGCTGGAAGATTGTGGCTAAAAATTTAGCTGGCTACCCGGTTTCTCTGATTATTAGAAAGGGTCAGGGCTTTATCTGGTTGCTGCCGTGGTTTGGGCAAAATAACATAAAGGTGGCCGACTTTATTCTTAAAGACATATTCCCGTTGATGGAGATGAAAGGAAAAGAGTTGGAACAGATAGACTGGATAGATAAAGAAGAGTATCTGTTCCCGGAAATAAAGGAACTTTTCCTGAAAAAAGAACAAGAAAAGAAAAAATTTGAAGAAAGAATTAAGGAATTAGATGAGCAGATTAAAAACTTACGCGAAACTCAGCAGGAAGTTTTTAACCGTCTATTAAAGGCTGAAGGACAGGAGTTGAAAGCCGCCGTAGCTCAGGCTTTCAAGTATTTGAATTGGGGAAAAGTGGTGGATGTCAGTGAATACTGGAAAAATGTCATCAGAGACAAAGAAGAAGATTTCTGGCTGATAGATAATACCGAGCAAACTATTGAGGTCTGTTTGAGGAAAGAGTTCTTGGTATTGATTATTGTCAGGAGCGGCCGAAACTGGGCTACTGACGATGATTGTATGCTCCTGCAGAGGGTAAAAGGTCGGCGGATGCAGGAGTTTGACAACACCAAGATGAAAGCTGTCTTAGTAGGGAATTATTTCAACTTGCAGGAAGCCAGATTAAGAAATAATCCCTTTTCTCAGCTCCAGATGGAAGAGGCAGA
This sequence comes from Acidobacteriota bacterium, assembly GCA_028749205.1. Taxonomy (GTDB): domain Bacteria; phylum Acidobacteriota; class Aminicenantia; order Aminicenantales; family Saccharicenantaceae; genus Saccharicenans. Next base: position 13,288 of record JAQULR010000006.1, read on the forward strand.
AAAAGACGGTAATGGGCTCCTGACTACTTATGAGCTTTTTAAAGCCATCAAGGCCGAAAAAGAAGGTCTGATAAGCAAAGAGGATATTAGAAGGCAGTTGAAAGAAAAGGCCGGTTTATTGCAATTTTCTTGGTGAGATAAATTACTATTATCTTTGTTTTCCAGCACCAAAAGGGGGCGGGAGAAAACTCGCGCTTCTAAGTAATCCCGTTGCCGAACCTGCTAATTGGCATTTGGATTTTTCGCTGTTTTGTGCTAATCTCAAGTCCTGACCGTAACCAGGCAGATTTCCATTATACTTCTGTATATCAGGAGCAAGGATGAAAAGGACAGAAAGAAAACAGCTAAAAGAAAATGAGCTGGCTTCAGGTTTGAACCGTTTTACCAGGTGGATAAGACAACATACAAAAAAGATCAGGATAGCCGCTCTTGGCCTGGTGGCCGTCTTGGTTTTGCTGGTGGGGATTAAATACCTGTTAGATTATCAAAAAGGCCGGGAAGCCAGCTATCTGAGCGAAGTTTTAGCTCTTAAAGCTGATCTTGAGGAAAAACCAGAAAACCTGGCCAAACTGGAAAGCCTATCCCAGAAAAAAAGATATGAAAGGATGGCCAGCCTGGCCTTGGCTACATATTATCTGGAGAAAAATGACCTGGACAGAGCCGAGCAGATTTTAGTTAAGGTTAAGGACAAAGGTCGAGACCTGACTCATTATCAGATTCTTGATCTCTATGCCCAGATCCAGATAAAAAAAGGCTCTTATGATCAAGCTATAGAGATTTACCGGCAGATAGAGAAAGAAAAACCTGGGGTTTATCCCTTGGATGTAGTACTTTTTCGGTTAGCAGAAGCTTATGAGAAACAAGGTGATAAAGAACAGGCTCAAAATGTATATCGTGACCTACAGGCTAACTATCAGCACACCCATTATGGATATCTGGCTTCTATGAAATTAATGAACCTGGAAACCTCCAAATAGACTCATAAGAAACTTGTATATTTTGTTTATAAGGTTATATAATAGGTCTTCAAATTATAGATAAAGGAGGAAGAGATGGCCTATAAGATTACGGAAGAATGCATCAATTGTGGAGCCTGCGAGCCAGAATGCCCTAACCAGGCGATTTCTCCGGGTGATGTAGTGTATGTAATCGACCCGGCAAAATGCACCGAGTGTGTTGGCTTTTTTGATGAACCTCAATGTGCCGCAGTTTGTCCGGTTAATGCTTGCATTCCCGACCCTGATCATAAAGAGACCCGGGAAGAACTCGAAGCTAAAGCCAGCAAGGCCAAAGGTAGCTAATCGAATTTAACTAAAAGGCAGGAGTGCCGAGCGCTCCTGCCTTTTTATTTATAGTTCTCTTTATAAATTAGCCATGTTTCGAGGTAAAGGGTGGGTTAATCTTCTTCTTTTTATTCTCACAATTCTTTCCACCTACTTCGTCGGTTTCCTGTGGGCAATAAATTACCTTTTTTCTGACAGGAAGTTACATGAGGTTTCCGAAATTCTGGACCTGTCTATTTTTCTTGAACCATCATTAATGAGGCTAAGTCTAATATATTCTGTGGCCTTGCTGTCTATCCTGCTAGGACATGAGCTGGGGCATTATCTGACCTGTCGCCGGTATGGAATTCAGGCCACCTTGCCCTATTTTATTCCGGCTCCAACACTTATAGGAACACTTGGGGCCCTCATAAAGATAAAGTCTCCTTTTACCAGAAAGGAGGAACTATTTGATGTCGGAGCCAATGGGCCCCTGGTCGGCTTTCTACTGTCTGTGCCGGCTCTGTATATCGGTCTTCTCCATTCGAGGATGATTCCAGCGCTGCCCAGAGAAAGTTCGATTTTTTTTGGTGAACCCTTACTCCTTAAAGTCTTTGTCTGGGGAATATTCGGAAACACCGCTCAGAATCAAGACCTGATTCTTCATCCTCTGGCGGTGGCTGGCTGGGTAGGTTTGCTGGTTACCTCCTTTAATCTCATTCCTGTGGGGCAGCTTGATGGTGGCCATATACTTTATGCTCTTTTTGGGGAGAAAACCAGAAAACTGGCTGTAGGCATTGTGATCATTCTGGTAATTCTTGGTATATTTTGCTGGGCCGGTTGGCTAATCTGGGCTTTGTTAATCGGTCTAATTGGACTTAAGCACCCGGCTATTCTTGATGAAGGTCAACAGTTTTCCCGGAAAAGAAAAGTCCTAAGTCTGGCTGTGGCCTTAATTTTTATTTTTTCCTTTATACCAGCTCCAGTTTCAGACAGTAGTTTGCTGGATTTCTTTAAGTGAAAAGCTTTTTTTAATCAACCTGCATTATTTATGAATAATCCAGGTCAGTATGTCAATCAAGGGATATCCACAAATTTTGTGGAAAAACCTGTGAATAAACCAGAGAAAAAGATAGTCAAGTATATGGAATTTCTTGAAGATATAACAACCTGCACAAATAATAGTCATGGGAAAATTAGTGGCCGATACTTGCTAAAAAATGCTCCTCAAGATAAAGTTATTTAGAGATTGAAAATGATGGCCAGAAAATTCAAGGCGGTTGAATTGAGTTTCACCCGGTTGAGAAAACAATATCTCCGTGGCGAAATAAGCCGGGAGCAATTTGCTGACTCTCTCAAGAAATTAAGACTGCTGGATAATGAAGGCCGCTGCTGGATGCTGGGTGCCCAGACAGGACGATGGTACTATTATGACGGAAAACAGTGGATTCAGTCCGAATTGCCAAAAGAAAGCCAGGATGGTCTTATTTGTCCGGATTGTTATCATGAAAATAGTCCTCAGGCCAGAATCTGTGAGCTCTGTGGGGCTACATTAATAAAAACTTCGACCAAGATGGTCTGTATTAATTGCGGGAATCTCATAGACTACGACCGAAAAGTTTGCCCGTTATGTGGCATAGAAGTAGTCGGCAAAAGTGATGAACTCTTGACCGAAAAAAGCCAGGTATCTCCCTCCTCTGTTGAAAGCCCGTCAGAAGAGAATATGGCCTATTTAAAATCGGTTGATAAGATGAGTTTTTTATTTTTCTCAGGTGGCCTGGGGATTTTTTTAGGAGTTCTTTTTGGTCTTATCCTCGGGGTGACAGATTTTTTCTCTGGAGTGGTCGCCGGTCTGCCTTCATTTCTTCAAGAGATGCAGGGAACCCTGGTGGGGGCTGTAGTTTTCAGTATTCTTGGTGGCCTGTCTGGCGTTGTCCTGGTGGCGGCTGCTGGCTTTATTCTGGCCCTGCTAATTAATGGCGCCATCTATTTTTTTGGAGGACCGGGTTTCCATCTTGAGAAGGGCACTAAAAGGACTTCCCTGAAGTCGCGGTCATAATCTAAATCCTGCCAGCCAACGGAATTCAAGTGGAAAGTTTTATCTTGTTAAGGGCAAAAGCTATCTGGCCCGGGGATAAGGATTCATCACTGGGGGAATAGAGCACCGGTCTTAAGACTTCAAAGCCATGCCGGCGGAGACGCCTTTCGGTATTCTGGGTAAGAAGACGGTTTAAAAACACCCCACCGCTTAGGACCACCCGGGAAATGCCCTGTTCTTTTCGGGCCTGAAGAGCCAGTTCCAAGATGACCTGCACCAGAGTCAGATGAAACTTCATAGCAATTAATTCCGGCCGGATTTTTTTCTGAAGGTCCAGAATGATTTCTCTTATAGCCGGGCTAAAATCTATCAGGTAGGGAGAAGAATCTTTTTTGATTAAAAACGAGTAAAAAGATTTTACTCGGACTTGAACTGAGGAAGCTGCTGCTTCCAGGCGGGAAGGAGCTTCGGCTTCATATTCGATCCTGGCAGGGGTTAGACCGCCAAGAAAGGCTACGGCATCGAACAGGCGGCCAACACTCGAAGTTAAGGGGGTGTTAAGTTCCTTATCTATCATCTGAAGGATCGATTTCAATCTGTTTTCAGGAATTGTTTTAAGGGCGTCGGTTTCAGGTAGGTTCTGGCCAAAAGCCTTTTTCAGCCAGGCAACAGCCATCCTCCAGGGTTCTCTGGCGGCAGCGTCTCCTCCTGGGAGAGGAGCGTAGTCAAGGTGGGCATAGCGAAGGTAACCTGAATAGTCGGCAATTAAAAATTCACCTCCCCAGGCCTTCCCATCATCTCCATAGCCAAAGCCATCGAAGCTTATGCCCAGAAATTTCTGGCCCGGAGCGATCTGATGTTCTATGAGAGGAGCTAAGCTGTGAGCGAAATGATGCTGAACCTGGAGGTGAGGAATTCCGAGACTTCTGGCAAAACGACTGCTTCTAAAATCTGGATGGAGGTCGCTGACCACCAGTTCAGGAGTGAAGTTAAAAAGTTTTCTTAAATGAGCCAGGGTTTCCTCAAAATATCCGAAATTTTGGTAATCATCTAAGTCTCCCAGGAACTGAGAGGTAATGATGTAACCATTCTTGTATATAGAAATGGTGTTTTTGAGCTCGCCACCGACCGCTAAAATCTGGGCAGAGGACCTCAGTTTTTCCGGTACAGCCTGGGGGAAGGGGACAAAGCCCCGGGCCCGGCGGAAAAAAAGCAGCCGGCCATTTACAACTTTGATCACTGAATCATCCGCCCTCATGGCTATTTCCCGGTTATGAGTCAGGATGTAGTCGCATAATTCCGGGCCAATTAGAGTGTCATCCTTGATTATTGGGGCGTCTTTCTGATTGGAGCTGGTAGCCACAATTATCGGAAGATCTTTAAGGAGAAGATGATGCAAGGGAGTGTATGGCAGCATGATTCCTACTGTATCCAGGAAAGGGGCAATTTCCGGTAAATCCTTTTTCTTTTGAAGAAGAACAATCGGCCTGGAGGGCGAGGTCAGCCAGGTTTTCTCTGTTGGGGTCACCTGGGCGTATTCTTTTATCACCTTCAGATCCCGGGCCATCAAAGCCAAGGGTTTAACTTTTCTTTGTTTTATTTTTCGTAGCCGTTTAATTGCTATAGGGTTAGTAGCGTCACAAGTCAGGTGAAAACCTCCTAGTCCTTTAATGGCCAGGATTTTGCCCTTTTTTAGCAGTCTGACAGCCTCAGCCAGGCTGTCAGAGATTTTCTTTCCTGTTCGGGTTTCTTTAATAGCAATTTTGGGACCACATTCCGGACAGGCAATTGGTTGAGCGTGGTAGCGCCTGTCAAGAGGATTTCCATATTCTTTCTGACAGTCCGGGCACATCTTAAAAGCAGCCATAGTGGTTTTGTCCCGGTCGTAAGGTAGTTCCTGAACGATAGTATATCTTGGCCCACAATTAGTACAGTTGGTAAACGGGTAGCGATAACGCCTTTCTTTGGGATTATCAATTTCCTCAAGGCATTCTTGGCAGGTGGCAATGTCTGGTGAGATAAAGACAAATGACTCCTCCTGGGAAGAACGGCTTATAGTGAATTGGTTCAAACCGAGTGGTTCAATTTCCTGATAACTAACTTCTTCAATTCTGGCCAGAGGAGGAGTCTGAGACCTCAATTGAAGCAGGAACTCATCCAGCAGAGCCTGTTCTTTTTCTAAATGAATTTCCACTCCCTGTCCGATATTTCTGACAAAACCAGAAAAGCCAAGGCTGGTGGCTAAACGGTAAATAAAAGGCCGAAAACCGACACCCTGAACTGTTCCCCTGACTATGAGGCGAAAGGCCCGACGACTCATTATCTCCCTGGCCTCTGACTGTAAAGACATCCGCAGTAGTTCTGCCGGTATAGTCCAAATTGTTTGCTAAGCTGAACACTTTTATTAAAACCATCTTTTTTCTTGAAATCAGCCTCAAGATATTCAATTCGGTATTTTCTGGCAATCATCTTACCCATTCTGTTCAGAACTGAGGAGTTTTTCCAGGGGCTGATGCTCATTACTGTAGTAAAGAGGGGGATGCCAAGCTCTCGGGCTTTATTGGCTGTCTGATCCAGTCTCCAGGCATAACAGATATGGCAGCGCCTACCTTTTTCTGGCTCAGCTTGGAATTTTTCTGTTAGTTTGAACCAAAGGTTGGGCTGGTATTGGCCCTCAATCAGCTCAAAACTGAGATGCCCAGCTATTTTTCTAATCTCTTCCAGTCGGAGCTGGTACTCTTCCTCTGGGTGAATGTTCGGATTATAAAAAAATCCAGTCACTTTATAAGAAGGCTGAAGAAGCCCAATAACATAGAGAGCATCGGGGGCACAACAAAGATGAACCATCAATTCAGGTTTGGAATTCATGCCTTTTATTTTAGTCTTGAGAGTCTAATGGGTAAAGATCAACCCAAAAATTTTTTTAGTTGTTCCTGGTTTTCTTTTATCTTATTCTTGATGGAATCTATCTGAAAATAAATATAGTCCAGGTCTTCTCGGTCAGGCCTCAGGTTGTAGATCAGCTTACCGATAGTCTCATGATGGGGTACCAGAAGTTCGTCAGTAGCCATAATCTCTTGCTGGATGTCATTTCTTTTTTTTTCCAGAATCGAAATATTTTTCTCCAGCTCCTCCCGCTTCTCTGGAAGGTCTCGGCTTGTTTCGGCTTGAGTCAAAAGCTTCTTTTTTTCCTGCTTCAGTCTTTCCTGCTCTTGGTAGAGCTGATGCCACTTCTCCTGCAATCGACTATTCTTTTCTTCTAAGGATTTAACTTCATCAGGAAGCCCTGGTATTTCCTGCAAGTTTGGCCAGCGAAGCGAAGCCAGCTCACCTAACCTTCTAAGAAGATCGTTCTTCTTTTCTTCTTCTCTCTTGAGTATTACCTGAAGCCGCAGCCGTTCAAACTTTCTTCTGGGACTGGCCAGAGCATAGCTTATCTTCTGTCGTAAATCTCTATTGCACAGGAAGGCTATAAAAACCAGCAGCAGGATAATACTGAGGAGTAAATAAAATAGCCAGTAGGGCAATCCATTTTCTTGCAATTCAGGGCTTGATAAAAGACTTGAAAAACTTACCGATAGATTCTCCACTATTTTACTCCTTGCTCCTTGCCCAAGAAGCCAGAACTCTTCCTGTCTTTTACTATAATTTCGAGTCTTTTTTCAAGCTCTCTTTTAAGGTAAAAATAAGGGGGTCTTTCAGGGATGGTCTCTTCATAATTAGCAATGACCCAATCTATGAGAAATAAGGCTGGCGGCAGGTTTTCTTGAAAGATTTCATCAATATCTGCCTCAGAGTTAACAAATCCGCCTTGGGCCAGGTCCAGAGGTGGCAATTCTATGGTAAAGGCAGGAATTTGAAAAAAGGCATAAGCCCAGTCAGCAAAATCTCCATTGGTCAGATAAAGAGCCGCGGCGGCCCGGCCGGTTTCGTATATCCGGCCATTTACCTGATAAATCAGTTCAGCCATAGCCGCACTTAGCTGCTGGAACAGAGGCTCGTCTTCTGTAGCCTGGTCCAGATATCCCCAGGGATAAAGGATGCTCTGGGAAAAACTATGATAGGAGATGGCCGCAGCTAAGTTATGATTGTGAAAGAAGTTATTAATAGCTCTGGTCTCAGGTTCAGAAAAAGGCTCCAGGCCACGATAATCTGCTGAGGAAGGATTTGGACTGGAACCCAGGCTGTCATAGGCCCAGGCAAAAGAATAGTTTCGGTTTAAGTCTACTCCATAAGAGCCATCATAGTTCAGCCGCCGGTTTTTCCTCCAGAGGCGGTAATTCAGGATAGAATATTGGAGGCCATCGGGATTAACTAAGGGAATTACCCAAATTTCAGCTGAGTCTACCAGAAACTTAATTCGATCATCGCTGGTGTAATTTTCCAAAAGATGCTTGCCTATCAAAAGAGGTATCTCCAAGGAAATCCATTCCCGGGCATGATGACCTCCAAGGAAAGTTATTGCGGGCTCGTTTTCTCTTGTAGAAACGTTATCACTTATTTTTAGAGCGTAGATGTTTCTATTTTCCAGACTCTTTCCAAGGATATAAAGCCTGGTAATAGAAGGATAAGCTCTGACTAAAGCTTGCAATTCGGACTCAAGCTCTTTATAAGAGTGGTAAGCTCCATTTAACCCACCCTGCCAGCGAAGTTTAATAGAGTGGCCAGGGCTGATTTGGGGATTAAAGCGGTGAGTTTCTAAGCTAAAAAAATAGCCGGCCTGTCTGATGCCTTCTAAATGTTTTTTTTCAACCTGAAAATATATTTTCTGACCTTCAACCATTAGCGGATCAACAGGAAAGTTCAGGGCAAGATCCCTTAAATCGAGATTTTTATTAAGAGAAATAATTTCTGTATCTGAGAGACCGTTGTCAGTAGAATAGGAAAAAGACAAAAAAATTATGACGACTAAAAATATGGGCCTGCTGCCTTTTTTCCCGTTATAGTTATTTCTGGTCATTTCTTATTCTCTCCTGATGTCTTTCTTAAATCAGGGTAAAACTCCAGAGTAATGGAAATTCTTTGATGCTTGAGGTGCTGACCAGAGCCTGTTTCTAAGCCTATAGCCGTTGAGAAACTTAAGGCCATCAGGTCCGTGCTAATTCCTGAGCCAAAGGTTAGAAAAAAATAGGTAGAAGAAACTTCGGTCATTGGTTGAGGGTCAACCGTTAAACCCAAAAAATAGGGAGTTGTCCAAAGTCGTCCTAGAAACCTTAATTTTGTCCGGTATTCTATGCCTGTTCCTAACCGGACTACATTGCGGAAATTTCGGGTTTGAGTTTCGCCGAAATAAGAAAAAGAATAGTTCTTCCAGGTAAAATAGACTGCCTCCAGATAGCCACTCAGGTTAGGCCTTAAAGTTACTCTGGCCCCGAGCCCCGTAATGAGAGGCCTTTTAATGATGTCTGAAGCCTGACCAACAATTTCAATGTCAGTTTGAGGGGAATCGTAGTTAAAATTATTCTGCCCGTGGACTTTTCTCTCGTGGGCAGGAATCAAGCTTAAAGCTACAAATAACCAGTCGGTTAAAATATAGCTCAAGCCGAAAACGGGATAGAATCCTTTAATTTTCTGATAACGATAATCAATCATCTTAATATTATCAACAGGCCAGCTTTCTTCCAGATTCCGCTCAAGATGTCCTCTGTACCAAATAAAACTGACGCCAAGGCTCAGCCTTCGATTCAATTCCCTGGCCAGGCTAAAGGCGTAGTTGGTTTGATGGCCATTTTGCCAGAGGTTCAACTGGTTGTATAAAACCCCCTCTTCAAAATGGTTATAATCCAGACCAGGTCTGCCATAATTTTCTGTCAGGGCCCAGCCAAAGCCTAAGGTCCAATGACTTATTTTTTGAGACAGCCCGAGATAATCTAACTGCCAACACCTGAAAGGCAGGTTACCATTAGTTTTTAGCACCCCGGTATTTACCAACCAATATTTGAAAAGCTGAGTCTGATTGAAACTGAGATTTAAACTGAAACTGGTGCCTGGATTTAGAGAGGTAACGGCCGGACTTACTAGAATTGAGGCTGGACCGACCCTGGCCATCTGACATAAGCCCGAACCTAAAGAAGAGGCAGTTTCCAGGCCGAAAATATTCCAGCTTCCGAGAGGTGCTTCTTCGGTGTACTGACCAGGTCCAGCTTGAGTCTGACCGAAGGCTGTTGGACTGAGGAGCAGGATTAATAAAATAATAGTTTGAAAGCACCTTAGTAATGAGTCCATCGCTTTATTATCCTGATTTATCTTAAAAGAATCCAGGATAAATTGCATTATCCCCGAGCTAATAATTTATTTCTGGAGGAAAACCGGCGCCAGAGACAATTTCAGAAGGCACCAGAAAGCTTTGAACTTCAGGATAGGAATAAATAATAACTGATAGCCTTTCGAAGTAAAGTTCCGTCTCCTAAAATACAAGAAGCCTGCCTGAAACCGGTTCTTGTACCTTCATTTTTTTCAGGTCCAGCTTGTCTTCTCGTTAACAATTGATAATCTGGGGACAGATTATTTTTTAGGCATAACCCAGGTTATTACTGGATTAAATATTTTTGGTCTCGGGGTCTTTATTTTTGAGAAAAAAATCGGTATGATAAACACAAATTTTAGGTGTGCTTATGGTTAACAAAGACAGGAAGATCAAAATTAAGAGTATCGGAATCTATCTTCCAGAAAAAATTTTAACTAATGCCGACCTGGAAAAGATGGTTGATACATCCGATGAGTGGATTACTACCAGAACCGGTATCAAAGAAAGAAGGATCGCTGCTGACAGCCAAACGAGCTCAGATTTAGGAGTTGCTGCTGCTAAAATGGCCCTGGAAAAGGCTAACTTAAAGGCTGAGGAAGTGGATCTGATTCTAGTGGCCACCAATACTCCGGACACTATTTTCCCATCGACTGCCAGCTGGATTCAAAGAAAACTCGGGATAAAAGAAATACCTGCTTTTGACCTTCAGGCTGGCTGCACGGGAGCCCTTTATGGGTTGGTTGTAGCCGAAGGGCTGATTTTAAGCGGGACCTGCCGCCGGATATTATTGGTAGCAGTGGATATTCTTTCCAAAATCACCAACTGGGAAGACAGATCTACCTGTGTTCTGTTTGGTGATGGAGCCGGAGCCTTTATCCTTGAAGAAAGCCAGGACCAGTCTGGTCTGATTTCTCATTTCTGGGGAGCCGATGGTTCTCTTGGAGAGTTGCTAATACTACCGGGAGGGGGGACGCTTCATCCGGCAAATGAAATGACAATAAGAGAAAAGCTCCATTATATTCGTATGAAGGGTAATGATGTTTTCAAGCATGCAGTCAAGCGTATGGGCGAGGCGGCTTTGGAAGCAGTTAAAAAAGCCGGGCTAGAAAAAGATCAAGTTGATTATCTTATACCTCACCAAGCAAATCTGAGAATAATAGATGCCACTGGAGCGAGACTTGGATTGTTAAAGGAAAGAATTGTGGTTAATGTGGATAAATATGGCAATATGTCAGTAGCCACCATCCCGGTGGCCCTATATGAACTGGAAAATGAGGGTAGGCTAAAGTCTGGTGATATTGTGGTTATGGTAGCTTTTGGAGCTGGCTTTACCTGGGCTTCAGCTGTCTACCGCTGGTAACCTCGAGCTATTATCAACAGACCAAATTTAAAAAGCTGCCCACTCAGCTTTTTAAGCTAAAACTCGTTATTTAATTCTCCAAAAATTCTCAGAAGCTCCTTTTTGTTCAACTGGCCGACGTGTTTGTAACGGATGTTTCCCTTTTTGTCTATGAAAATAGAGGTTGGGATGTATGGCCCGGGCTTAAAGGCCGCAACTATCTCCTTTCCTACGAGGGCCACGGGGTAATTTATCTCTGCTTTGGATACAAAGTCTTTAAGCTCGGCTTCCGAAAGATCATCTACTGAGAACCCCAGGATTTCCAGACCCTGGTCCTTTAATTCTGAATAGGCCTGGATAAAATCTGGAATCTCCACTCGGCAGGGTGGACACCAGGTGGCCCAGAAATTTATCAGAACAACCTTGCCGCTTAAAGATGACAAACTTATTTCCTGGCCTTCAAGAGTAATCACCTGAAAATCAGGGGCCGGCTCTACTTCGGCTGGAGAGTTTCCGGCAGAGCTCTTTTCTGCTCTCTCCCCCTGGCAGGAGAAAGTTAGAAGCGAACTAATTGCTATAAGTGTCAGCAAAATAATTATTTTTTTCATATTATTGGGTTATCCTTTTAGTTGTTAGAAGAATTTATCAGCTTAAAGACCGCATTTTTTCAAGGTTTTTTCCCACTTAGTGTCAACTTCCTTCTGAATAATAGCAATTTCTTCCTCCTTTAGATGGCGGAAGCGTCCCTGAAGCTTCAAATATTCGCTGATGGGTTTTCTTTCTTTCACCTTGAAATTTAAGGTCCAGTTCTCTCCGTCTTCAATTTCAAAAAGTGGGAAATAACCAGTCTGGACTGCCAGCTTAGCCAGCTTTATTGAGTCTTCGGGCTGACTTTTCCAGCCAACAGGACAGGGAGCATAAATATGGATGAATCTGGTGCCTTTAATTTCCCTGGCTTTTTTGAACTTCCGAACCAGGTCTTCAGGATAGGCGACACTGGCGGTGGCAATGTAAGGAATCTCATGAGCGGCCATTATGCCGATGATGTCTTTTTTTCTTTCTTTTTTGTAATGCTTAACCGGAGTAGTAGTAGTCCAGGCTCCCAGAGGTGTGGCTGAACTTCTCTGAATTCCAGTGTTCATATAGGCTTCATTGTCGTAACAGGCATAAATGATGTCCTCGTTCCTTTCAGCTGCAGCTGATAAAGCCTGAATTCCGATGTCAAAAGTTCCTCCATCTCCAGCCCAGGCCAGAACTGTAGTCTCGGTTTCTCCAACCATCTCTAACCCAGCCTTAACTCCAGAAGCGGAAGAGGCCGCGGTCTCAAAGGCGCAATGATAGATGGGGATATCGAGAGAAGAATAAGGGAAGGGACCATCTATGACCGCCCAACAGCAGGCAGGAATACAGACAGCTGTTTTCTGTCCCAAGGCTTTAAGAGCCAGGCGCATAGCCAAGGAAGCACCGCAGCCCTGACAAGCCAGATGTCCCGGACTCATTAACTCTTCCCTGGGTATAGTTATGACCATTTTCTTTTCTTTAGTCATTTTTTAACTCCTATCCAGACAATTTCTTCCTCAGCCTTGTCTTTAGAAAGAGCGTACTCAACTATTTCCTTAAAGTGGTCTTTGGTAATATCTCGGCCGCCAAGACCGGCAATAAAACCGAAGACAGTTGGTTTCGCAGTCTGCCCGTAGAGGGCTGACTTAACTTCTTGGTAGAAAATCCCATGGTGACCATATGATATGTTTCTGTCTAAAACTGCCACCTTGGGAGCGCTGGAAACAATTTGCCGGACTTTTTCAAAGGGGAATGGCCTGAAAAGCCTTATCCTCAAGTTGCCGGCTTTAATTCCCTTTTCTCTCAATTCATCTACAGCCACCCGGGCAGTGTAGCCCGCGGTTCCTGAAGTAACCAGAATGAGTTCAGCGTCATCGCAGCGGTAATCATCGACCTGGCTGAGGCGGCGGCCAAATATTTTTTCGTATTCTCTGCCAGTTTCGTCCACCAGGGCAGGAACTTTTTCCATATCTTTTTGAAGCTTGTAGCGAAGTTCCATGTAATGGTCAGGAGAAGTTAAGCCGCCGAAGGCATGGGGCTCCTCTGTGGTCAGCCGGAAGGGAGGTTTGAAAGGGGGAAGATACCCATCTACTTTCTCTTGCTCTGGAATTTCTACAACTTCATAGGTGTGGGAAAGAGAAAAAGCATCCAGGATTATCATACTGGGAATCATCAATTTCTCTGAAACTTTGAAGGCTTGAATAACACTATCCAGAACTTCCTGATTAGAAGAACAATAGAACTGTATCCAGCCAGTATCTCTCTCCGATAAGCTGTCATTCTGGTCGCTCCAGATGCTCCAGCCCGGAGCCATGGCTCGATTGATGTTGCCCAGAACTACCGGCATTCTCCCGCCGGAAGCCCAGTGCAGCATTTCATGCATCAATGCCAGCCCCTGAGCCGAGGTTGCTGTAAAAGCCCTGGCACCGGCTAAGGAAGCGCCCAGACAGGCTGCCATAGCTGAGTGTTCGGATTCTACCTTAATGAACTTGGCTTCAAGAGTTCCATCAGCACACATTTCAGATAGCAACTCGACTACCTGAGTCTGAGGAGTAATAGGATAGGCAGCAATAACCTGAGATCTTGATAACATGGCCCCGTAAGATAGGGCATGATTTCCCATGATTACTTTTTTCATCTTTCTTCCTCCACCATCTCAATACACTTTTCTGGGCATTCCTCGGCGCAGATGCCGCAGCCCTTACAGTAGTCGTAGTTAATCGCTGGCCAGTCATCAATAATATCTATGGAAGCGTCCGGGCAGAACTTCCAGCAAATACCGCATTTGATACACTTGCTGAGCTCAATGACTGGCTTGATGTTCCTCCAGGCGCCAGTCTTATTATGAAGCATGTTCCCGATGGACATGGGCGCCAGAGGCATTTCTTTTTCTGAATTAAAAATAACTTTTTTAACCTCTTTATTCTTAGGCATCAGCTCCTCCTTTAAGCTTTCTCATAGGCCTCTATGGCTGCTTTAACATTATCTTCTGCCTTGTTAGGAACTCCTTCTCTGATGGCTTCCGCTAAGGATTCCAGTTTGGTCAGTTTCAGTATTTTGACTACAGCTCCGGTTATGGCCGTGTTAACTATAGGTGCAGCTAAGGTCCCGAGTTGGTGTTTAACGGCAATTTCAGTGGCATCTACGGTGAAAACTTTGTAGTTAGATGGTAATTTGAAGTCTTCGGGCTTCTTGTCGCTGTTGATAATTATGTAACCGCCATCTTTAAGGCCTTCGGTTACGTCGATAGCTTCAACCAGAGTTGGGTCTACCACTACCACATGGTCCGGATGATAGATTTTGCTTTTATCGTAGATAGGCTTATTATCAACGCGGATAAAAGCAAAAACCGGAGCCCCGCGGCGCTCCACCCCAAACTCTGGATAAGCCTGGACATAGTTACCTTCTTTGGCCAGAGCATCAGCCAGTATCTTGGAAGCTACTACTGTCCCCTGGCCGCCGCGTCCATGGAAACGAATCTCAATCATCTACCTCTCCTTTATTTAGAGATGTATTCAAAGATTATACCTGTCGTCTCTTTTTGCCTGAAAGCAGATGGGATTTGATTGCAGGCTTGAAGAGACTTTAATTTTTCCGGGCGATAGAAAGGAATAAAAGCTTTTGACTATTTCCGTGGTTATTTTTGAATCCATTATGTATTTTAGTAATTGGTAGTTATAAAAACATTAGAATCCAGTTTATTCTGAACTTTATTTTATGTCAAGGATAACCTGCCTGGTCATTGACAGTAGCCAGGTTTCTCTGTAGCATTTATTCAGGTGAGCAGCTGAGCTTGAGGATTAAGTATCGGTCCCAGGTCCTCGCTTCGAGTTCCGAAGCGTCAAATCTTGCTTAAAGCAGTAATGCGGATCATCCGCAGCGCTCTGACCTAACAAAGCCAGCTGTTCACCATTTTTTTCTTGTATCCTTCTTGCTGGAATTAAAATTCCTCTTGCCTCTCCAAAAATAAGAATAATCATCTTTAAGATAAACGAGGGAAGGAATGCCATCTTAAAGAAAAAAACAAATGGCCTCTTTTTCGCTCTTTGAGAGAATAAGAAGTCTTTTTCTAAATTGCTTAGATGAAAATACAGGAAAAAAATATGGACTCTAATCTTCCAAGGCTTTTTTGATCCGTTTCCTAGGACTCTCGAAGACAACCGTTTTCGGATCAAAATCATCTGGTTTCCAGTCTCCGAGCCAGGTGAGGAGTCCCTCTGAATCATCTTTACTCATAAGGGCTTCAATACACTCGTAATATCCACTGATACCCCCGCAATCCTCTGGAGGTCCAGAGAGATCTCCATCCAGACAGATTGGGTATTCCTTATTTTTTTCCCTCGGATAGATATCTTCCAAAAAAATTTCAAGCTGCCAACCATCACCATAATCATAATTATACAAGGCAAAATTGCCTGTTTTTTTGAAATACTTCTTGAGCGGAACTTCTGTTGTCCTCAGCCAATCATCTTCCTCAAGA
Organism: Acidobacteriota bacterium; assembly: GCA_028749205.1. Lineage (GTDB taxonomy): Bacteria > Acidobacteriota > Aminicenantia > Aminicenantales > Saccharicenantaceae > Saccharicenans. The sequence goes on from JAQULR010000006.1 coordinate 28,714, forward strand.
TCCGGTTCAGTCCAGGGACATTCTAGGCGAATAAATCTGCCCTTCTCCTCTTCATCCCTGATCTCGAAATCGTGTAAATGATAATCCAACCATCCCATGGCATCTTGGATAGCAACATGGAGGTCATAAAAAGTATAATTTTCCGGCACCACAATCCTTCGCCAAACAGGAGGATCGGTGCCGATAAGAGTTATCCGGAACTGAAAAACATTCTTAAAAGGCCTTTTCCTGGGTAGAGTTATATAAATTTTGTCGGAGTCTTTCATTGATCCTCCCCGTCTCTTATCTATTTATCATAACCTCTTTTGTTGTTCAAGTCAGTGTATCGGGCTCTTCAGCCAAAAACATGGTATAAATTAGGAGAGAAATAATCCAGGTTAATAATAGATCAAAAGATAAGAGGCTGTCTTTTTTCCCGCATACTTCGATACAGATTCTTGAGCATCAGAGCATCTGAGGTAAGAGAGGGACTTTCGCAGATGATTGTCCCTTTAACTCCAATATCATCGAGAGCTTGAAGCCATTCATCATAGCGAAACTCAGACTCTTCTAAATTCAGATGATTGAGTTCGCCTGTCTGGTTGTACTTTACCCCTGAAATATGAATGTGGGCGTTTTTAAGAGCGGCTTTTCCCAGTTTCTTAGCCACCTTTTCTAAGACCTGATAAAAATCCCGGTAAGAATTTATGCGGCCATCACGAGCAAAAATATGGGCGAAATCAAGACAGGGATAAAGCCCTTCCAGCTCCCGACACAAAGACAGAACTTCCTCCAGGCTCCCAAACTGCTTCTTCTTTCCCATAACCTCTATTCTCAATTTAGTGGAGACTCTCTCTGACCGCCCAATTGACAGTATTTCCTTAAGAGATTTTTTTACCTGGAGATAGGTTTCCTCTGGAGCTTTTAGACCGTAATACCCTCCATGAAAAACCAGGTCAGAAGCTCCAGCAGCTGCGGCTATTCTTAAAGATTTCAGCAACATTTCTTGGCTCTGCATCTTCTTGCCCTGATCTTCAGCTCCCAGGTTAATGAAGTAAGGGGCATGAGCACTGATCTTGATATTATGCTGCTGAGCCGTTAATTTAACCAGGTTGGCCGTCTCCCCAGCCATTTTTAATCCATGGACAAACTCCAGTTCAAGGGCCTCGAGGCCGGTCTGGCTGAGATAACTAATAGCCTTTAGTGAAGAATCTTCAGGGCAGCCTTCGGGAATACCAGCCACTCCGAAAAGCAACCGGTCAGGAGCAGCGCTCATCAGCTTCTCCACTATTTAGGAACTCACTGACTATTTTCAGAGCGCAAAAATCACCGCACATCGAGCAGGCTTTTGACCTGGATTTCCGGCCTTGGCGGATTTCAGCAAATTTTTCCGGATCTATGGCTAATTTTTTTTGTTGGTTCCAGTCCAATTTCTTTCGGGCTTTAGAAATTTCGGCATCTCTTTCCATTGCTTCTGGGAAGCCCTTAACGATATCGGCGGCATGAGCCGCTATTTTTGAGGCAATCAAACCTTCCTTAACATCTGGAATCGTGGGTAGTCCCAGATGCTCAGCAGGTGTCACATAGCAGAGGAAGTCAGCCCCAGCAGCAGCAGCCATGGCTCCGCCAATGGCTGAGACGATATGGTCATAACCTGGAGCGATATCAGTTACTAACGGGCCGAGAACGTAGAAAGGAGCCCCTTGACAAACTCTTTTTTGAAGTTTGATGTTCATGGCTACCTGGTCGAGAGGAACATGACCGGGGCCTTCAACCATAGCCTGAACTCCGGCTTCTCGAGCTCTTTGTACCAGCTCTCCTAAAGTCAGCAGCTCTTCTATTTGAGGACGGTCTGTAGCGTCTATGATAGATCCCGGTCTCAGGCCATCTCCCAAACTCAGGGTAAAATCATATTTTTTAGCAAGGCTTAGGAGCCGGTCGTAATTAGAATATAGCGGATTTTCTTTGTCGTTATGAAGCATCCAGGCTAAATGAAAAGCCCCACCTCGGGAAACAATATCGGCAATTCTGCCCTGTTTCTTCAACCTATCGACACCTTTTAGAGTTAAGCCGCAGTGAACAGTCATGAAATCAACGCCTTCCTGGGCTTGGGTTTCTATAACTGAAAATAAGTCATCTTCGGTCATTTTGACGATAGAACCTCGACGGGAAATAGCCTCAATAGCTGCCTGATAAACAGGGACAGTACCAAGAGGGACAGAGGAAACAGATATTAATTTTTTCCTTATAATCCTGATATCACCACCAGTACTCAGGTCCATAACGGTATCTGTTCCATATTTCTGGCTTATTTTCAATTTGGCAATTTCGCTCTTGAGGTCAGGGTAGTCACCTGAGGTGCCAAGGTTTACGTTTACCTTGGTTCTCATCCTTTGGCCAATGGCTGAGGGCTGGACCGGAGAATGGTTCTTGTTGTAGGGAACAACTACTAAACCCTGGACTACCAGAGAGAGCAGGTCATCCAGATGAATTTTTTCTCTGGCCGCGATTTTTTTAAGCAGAGAAGGCGAAAAACCTTTTCTGGCTTTGTCGATCAGGGTCATAAACTGGGCTTTCTTTAAGAGTAATCTAAAAAATCAGTATAGATTACTCGGCTGATGCTGTCAAGAAAACAGCTGCTCCCAGGCAGTTTGAAATGCCGTCATGCTGACCTCAGGTAAAATCTGAAATGACTCCTAAATTTACAAAAGATTAAAATACTGATAGCATTCTAATAAATGAAAAGTTTGATTATAAAAATTGGCAGAGCCCGGGTATTTATAGCTATTTTCTGCCTGTTTTTAGCCTCAGAGGGTCCCTTGAGCCAGGCTGGACAGGATAATACTGACAACCTGGATGAGGTTTTAAGGATAATTAATTTTCTGGAGGAGGCGGCAGCTTACCACGAGACTCACGGGCGATTCCAGGGGAAAAAGGAAGAATTCAGTGAAACCCAGGTAGCAGCTTTTTTCGACTATCTTTTCTCAGAGGGGTCGTCTGTCTTTAAGTCGTTAGGATTGAAATTTTTTCCAAACAATAAAATTGAGGGTCAGGTAGTTCTTAATCTTAAAGACCAAAAGCTGCCCTTTTATATTAAAGATGAAATTAATTTGTATTTTGCAGCCAGGATAGAAATTAATGGCAGAAAAGTTCGGCTTAATTTTGAGAGTCTTTACCTGGAACTCCAGAAGATTCAACCCGCGGCTATAAATGCCATGATTGATCTGGTGGCTGGATCGCAGGGAGTAGAGCCCCAACATCTCGATCAATGGTATGATTTGCCCAAGGGTATAAAAAAAATAGAAACTTCAAGCGGAAGACTAATAGTTCATTATTGAGGATAAGATGCTCAGGATAATTGCTGGCCGGTATAAGGGGAGAAGGCTAAAAATGGTGCCTGATTCCCGAGTTAGGCCACTTCCTGCCAAGCTCAGAGAGTCTCTGTTCAATATCCTGCAGTCAAGGATAAGAGAGGCCTTGGTCCTCGATGGTTTTGCCGGAACAGGATCAATCGGTATTGAAGCCCTCAGCCGGGGAGCTAGTCGGGCAGTCTTTGTTGAGGAGTTAACCCAGGCTACCAAAATCATTCAAGCTAACCTTAATAAATGTGAAGCCGAAGAATATGGTCTGATTATTAACAGAGAATTTAACCGGGCGGTGATTGACCTATCCAAAAAAGGCCTTAAATTTGACCTGATTTTCCTGGACCCTCCCTACAGGCTTTTGGCCGAAAGAAATCCGCTAAAAGTGATAAGGAAAAGGGGGATTCTTAAGCCGGAAGGCCTGTTAATTATCCGGCACCATCGAAGGTATTCTCCCTCAAGAGAGGATTTTAAGCTCTGGCGACAGGTTGATTTTGGTGATGATATAATTTCTATCTATACGGGAGAAGTAATCGCTACCCCAAAAAAAGATTTGAAAAACCAGATCCAGCTTGAGAAATACTGAGTATAGTAAAAAGCTGGCTCTTTTTATAACCTAAGGAATAAACGGGACTTAGAGGTTTTCACTGACGGGTCCATGGATTTATTCTGACAGGATAGATTTAAGAGATTAGGCTGGATTATTTAGCACTATTCAAGGATAATAAAAACTTAAGAAAATCGAGGATAGAAAAGAAAATATAAGTAAGAAGGACAATAAGAGATGTCCGGAGATAACCGTAAAGTAGAGCCTTTCTGGAAAAAAGAATCGGTGCTAAAAGAGGAAGAAATGTTTTCCGGTCTTAGCCCAGCCCGGGGTTCTATTCTTTTTCTTGGCCGATATACCTTGAAAGAAGTAATGGCAGCCCTGGCTAAAAAAAATTTTTTCCGGGAAGCCAAAAAAAAAGATCTCTGGCCCATCAAATATCAGCTGGATTCCTCTGAATACCCGGTTCAGAGGTTTCTTATTTACTGGAAGAAAGAAGATCCTGATAGGGTTATTGTTGACCTTAAAATGAGAGAAGCTGAAGTCAAATTTGCTGCCCCTGAAAAACATGGCTATAAGCTTTGGCCACAGCGATGTCTACTTTTTGAATGGTTAACCTTGCAGAACCCAAGACAGAGCTTTGATGAACATCATCGTCCTCTTCCTGGCCAGTCCAAACCAGGTTTGAACCTGTCAAAAAAAATCCTGGAAACCTTTAGTTACTTAGCCCGGTTAATTGAGATAGATGCTTTGGTAGCTTTCCCAGCCTATTTTCATAATGCGCTTCTTTTTTCCAGATATTTTCAGTTTATAGAGCCTATAAAACAGGGTCAGATTAAGGCCATCCGTAAACAATTCAATCACCTTCCTTTTAGACAGTTAGCCTGGGCTGTTTATTTAGGCTGTCTCAAGGATGAAGAAGGCCAGGTTTATGAGTGGCAGGCCGAGGAACAGGTTTATCCCTTTAATGATCAGCTCAAAGAGTATCTGGAGTCAAAAATCTATAAAGAAATTGCCCGCCATGTAGAAAAAACCATCAGGTTCGAGTTGGACCGGGAACTATTGGAAAAAAAATCCCATGACCAAGGCATCCTTTACTGACAGCCAGAAAACTGCTATAATTAGTCGCTTAAAGAGGAGAGAGGCTCATGAAAAAAGGGATCCATCCAGAATATCAAGAATGCACAGTTATCTGCGCCTGTGGTAATACCTTTAAAACCCGGTCTACCAAGAAGGAAATCCGGGTGGAAATCTGCTCTCAATGTCACCCGTTTTTTACTGGAAAACAAAGGATAATCGATACGGCAGGTCGAGTCGAGAGATTTAGGAAAAAATATGGTATCAAGACTAAAAAATAAACCAGATGTTTCAGGAATTAAAAGGAGTTGAGAGCCGGTATAAGCAGATAAATGCCCTTCTGTCTGATCCTAACATCTCATCCAATCCGCAAAAAATCAGAGAGTTATCGAGGGAAAGGTCTGAACTGGCACCGATCATAAGGCAATATGAGGATTACAAAAAGGTAATCAAAGAGATTAAAGAAACTGAAGCCATACTGACAGATAATAAATCTGACCAAGATCTAAAGCTGCTGGCTTCATCTGAATTAGAGCAACTCAGAGAAAAAAAACACTGGCTTGAGCAGGAGCTCAAGAAACTCCTCCTGCCAAAGGATCCTAAGGACGAGAAAAATGTCATTTTAGAGGTAAGAGCAGGGGCAGGAGGTGAAGAGGCGGCCCTTTTTGCCCAGGATCTGTTGAGAATGTACACTCGTTGGGCTGAACATAAGGGCTGGAGGTGGGAACTGATGGCTGCCAGCTATTCACCGATTGGCGGCATAAAAGAAGCCATAGTGAATATCCAAGGGAAAAGAGTTTATTCTTACCTGAAATTTGAAAGTGGAGTTCACCGGGTCCAGAGAGTGCCAAGGACTGAGGCCTCTGGCCGAATTCACACCTCAACGGCCACGGTGGCTGTTCTTCCCGAAGCAGAAGAAATTGACCTTAAACTCGACCCCAAAGACCTGAAAATTGAAGCTTTCGGGGCTTCGGGGCCAGGAGGTCAGAACGTCAACCGAAACTACACCGCCATTAGGATAACCCATGGGCCTTCTGGAATTGTAATTTCTTGTCAGGATGAAAAATCGCAGCACCGGAATAAGGAAAAAGCTCTGAAAATTCTCAGAACCAGACTCTTGGATATTGCCTGGCAGCAACAGCAGAGTAAAATCTCTCAGGATAGAAAGAAACAGGTCGGTACCGGTGAGCGAAGTGAGAAAATCAGAACTTATAATTTTCCTCAATCCAGAGTTACCGACCACCGGCTTGACGAGAATTTCTATAATATTGAAGCTATTCTCGATGGTGAAATAGATGAGTTGATAGATAAGCTCGTCGTCCATTTTCAGACCAAAGCTCTTGAAGAAAATCAATCTGGAGGGGCTCTGGACCAGCCAATTGAAATTTGAAAATCTGAATGAACTTTTCCGGGAAACTGCCCGTCAGCTGTCCATTTCACCTTGTCCTTTTATTGAAGCTCGCCTGTTAATCCAACAGGCCTGGGAAATGGAAGAAACAGAGTTTTTCTGCCAGCTGAACTCTCCGGTATCAGAAAAACAGTTAAAGAAACTAAAAAGCTTGCTGGGCAAGAGGCTGTCTGGCTGGCCCTTGGCTTATCTGCTGGGCAAAAAGGAATTTTGGAATCTGGAATTTGAGGTCAACCCTCAGGTTTTAATCCCTAGGCCAGAGACCGAGCTATTAGTAGAAAAAGTTTTAGCTTGGCCTCTGCCAGGTAATGCCTGTCTGCTGGATGTCGGAACTGGCTGTGGGAATATTGCCCTGGCTCTGGCCAAGGAGAGACCGCGGTTCAGAGTTGTGGCCTCTGATATCTCCCGCAGAGCTCTTAGAGTAGCTGCGAAGAATGCCATTAAACATGGGGTTAAGAATATCACTTTTATCCAGAGCAACCTACTGGACTATTTTTTGAAAGAAAAAAAGCAGTTTGAGGTTATAGTCAGTAACCCGCCCTATTTATCTGAAAAGGATTGGTCGGGTCTCGATAGCCAGATTAAGGGTTTTGAGCCAAGGAGAGCTTTGGTAGCTGGCCCCACTGGTTTAGAAATTTTTGAAAAACTTATCAGGCAATCTTTGAACTGTCTGAAAACCTCGGGTTACATAGCTCTGGAATTTGGCCCGGGTCAGGAGAAAAAACTCATAACCTTTTTTGGAAAAGACTGGTTAGAACCAGAAATACATAAAGATTATTCGGGTTATCCAAGGGTGTTGACAGCGAAAAGAGCCAGCTAAATCTTCAGCTGATTCAGCTCTCTCCCGGGTGGTTGTTTCTTATGAGCCGGCGGTATTCTTCAAAAGAGGGCAAAAGTTTGGTAGTTTCGTAGCGAATCCTTTCCCACTTGTCAATGCTTAGAGCGCAGAAGGCTTCTACCACTACGGGATGTTTCAGTTCTTTTTCAAGTTACTGCCGGGGTTAATTATAAAGTTAAGTTATGACGATCAAGGTGGGGTGATTATTTTTATCAGAGCTGGCCCCTTTTGGTTAGATCCTGTCGTCCTTGATGACCGAGAAATTACCCAGTTATCTCACCTGTTTTTTCCCTTGACATGAAAAACAGTAAATTTTAGAATAGCTCTGCCAAGGCAAGAGCCAGGCAAAGGAATGGGCTATGAGCGAAATCGTCGACCCAGGTAAAAAGCCAATATCTATAATCCAGGAAATAGAAAGTCAGCTTGAGGACTATCTCCGTCGGCAGAGAGAAGAAATAGAAAAGGCCTTAGAAGAGAAAATCCAGAAGGAAAGAGAACAAGCCCGCCAGCAGCTTTTGGAAATAGAACAGGCAGTTAAAAAAGAATGGCAATCTTTAGAAGAATATGGGAACGTCTGGCAGGAATTTGAAGAAAAACGTGACCAGATTCTAGTCAAAATAAGAGAATATCTCCAGCGCATTTTTGATAGGCAGCAGCAAATCGAAAGCCTGGCCAAAGAGACTTCGGAAGACATTAAAACCATTAATCATCTGGAGGATCAGTTAGAAGAAATGCGCCACAAGTCCATGGAGCAGGCTGCTTTTTTAAAAAAGAGACTGGAAGAAAAATTTGGCCTCAGAACTGAAAGACCCGAACCGGCTGAAGTTGGAGCTGACCGCATCGACTTGACTCCTGAGCTGGAGAAGCTCAAAAAGGTAAAAGAACTACTTATTTTAGAAAAAGGGATACCAGTCCAAGAGCCGGCTGAGGTTAATAAAGAAGAGCGGATAGAACCGGAGGCTGAAGAGTCTCCGAAAGCCGAACTGGCTGAACAAGAACAGCCAGAACAGAAAGCAGTTGAAACCAATCAAGTAAAACCAGAGGAGTTAAGTCTAGAAGCTAAGTTAGCTGAAGAAATAAGAAAAAATATAGTTCAAAAACTTGGCAACCTGGAGGAAGTGGTTGAAAAGTTACCAGAAGATTTAAGTTCGGTTGAAGAAAAAGAAACCCTGAAAGAAATTTCTCCTGGCGAGCTACAAGAGTTCTATCAACAGGAGCCAGCTAATGGGTCTGTTCAGATTGGTTATTATCAAAAGGATAAAAAATATATTTTAGAGGCTGAAGAGTTATTAATTAGAATGAAAGAGTCAGTTGAGGAAGCTAAGAAACTGAATCATAAACTTACTTTGGTCAGCGGGGCCAAAGAGCAGTTTTATCTCAAGCAGGAGTTAATTAGCCTTCAAGAAGAGCTCAGACATTATCTCCAGAAAGTGTTAGCAATGGTTGGTAAACAAAAATTCCGTTTTCCAGCTCTGACCATGGAAATCATCAATGAGAACACCCTGAAAGAACTGTCCGATTTGTTAAGTGTTCAAAACTGGAACTTATCCGAAGATTTGAACCTATTTGACCAGAAATTGATCGAGCTGACAGCTTCTTTTAAGACTCGAGCGACCCCAGCTTCGATTTATTTTGCCGCCCTCAAAAAAGAACTGGAAGCCTGAGGCTTGATTTCTTAACCGTATCTCAAGTCTTTGGTTTTCCTTCAGTTCTAATCAACCTGGAATCTGGAAAACCAGGTTCATTTTTATAAAGAGCCCAGGTTAATTGAAGGTTTCGGCTTTGGCGTCTTCGAAATAGCTCTCCAGAATCTGAAAATCTTCTGGAGTCAGTTCTTTAAACTTCAATCCGGTGTAAAAAGTAGTAGAATCAGGGCTGGTTTTTTCGGAGTATACTACCTCGCTTAGCAGGGGCCTGGCTTTTTTCCCAAGAATTAGGATCACTTCAGTTGGTCTGGAAGCTGGTAAAGGTTTCTCTGAAAGTATTTTGGCCCCGCCCAGACTGAGATTAATGGTCTTACCAACCCTTAACTGTCCATTATCGCGGAACATAATTATAGTTGAAGTGTAATGTCTCTGGAAATGTCTTTTTTCCCGATACAACTTTTCTCGGTAGGCCGCGGTCGGTCGGCGATAATTTTCGGTTTCCCAATCACGGGAAAAAGCCACCACGGTATTCTTATCAGTGGGTCTGTCTTGAGCTTCTGAAGGGGGGAGTCTCCAGGTCTCTTTACCTTTGGCTTCAGCCAGGGCCAGATCGCATTCATGAACCAAATTTTTCAGATCTTCTCTGGTCAATTGACCATCGCCGGAAAAATTTCTTCGGGAAAAAATGGTGACTCCAAAAGACATGGTCAGGTTGTTTCTGGGTTGAAATTCCTGGTAAGGAAAATAATGATCCTCAACGTTTTTTCTGATTCTTTCTGTTAGTTGGCAGGCTTCTTCCAGGTTGCCCACTCCACTCAAGAAGAACAGGAATTCTTCGCCACCATAGCGGCAGATTAAATCGTTCTCCCGGACCGACTGTTTGAGGATAGCGGCCAGTTCCTGAAGCAATCTATTGCCGGCCTCATGGCCATTGCGGTCGTTATAGTTTTTGAACCAGTCTACATCTCCCATGACCATGGCAAAGGACCGTTCTTCTACCTTCCTTTTACTCATGGAATTGATTTTCTGGATAATTCGATCAAAAAACGGCTCGGCCCGAAGCAAGCCGGTCAGGGCATCATACTGGATGAGGTTAAGCTTGGTCATGGCAATACCAATATGTTCTGACAGTCCACTAAGAATCTGCTGGTCTTCTCTGGTAAACCCTTCGGCCAGGGGATTATCCATAAAATGTTTATTATAAAGCTCGATGACTCCGATGACCTGATTTTCGTAAATAATGGGTACCCCCAGGATATTTTTCAGCGGTTTTTTCAGGTTGTGCTGGTATCTGAGTGAAAAACGTTTATCATAACTTAGGTCAGCAATATTAATTTCCTGTCCATGCCTGGCTACCTCGGCTGCGAAGTCCGGGGCATCCAGTTTGGCCACGTATTTAAAGGTCTCGGGATGGGTGATAAAAGTATCATCCCAGATGATTGGTTTGAGGTGCTGGCCCAGAGTCTCATTTTCTTCAATCAAATAAATGGTCATCCCTTGAGCTTTTAGAAGCTCTTTGATATCCGGAACTATCTCCAGAAGGGTGTTAACGTCATTGGCCGAATAAATTTTTCTGATGATATTTTCTATTTTCTGTCTTTCTCTTTGATACCAGACATAGGATGCTTCTAAAGAAATCCTTTTTTCCAGCTCCCGGAGGTAATGTTCATTGATCAAACGTTTGATTTCTGAAATTTCTTTAAAAACCTCTCTGGCTCTGGCGGAACTAAGAGAAATTGTTTGCTGGAATTGGGCCCACTCTCTTTTTACCCGGCTATGATGAACAGCAGTTTTCAGCCTCTGGCTTAAGATGGGCTCAATAGGCTGACCTTCTTTTTCCAGAAGGTAATCAACCTGATGATAAACAGGCCAGGTCAAAAGTCTTTGGTAGATCTCAGCTTCATTCTGGCCAATGATTATAATCGAGCAATCTGGCTTTATCAACTCTTTCCAGAGATCATAGTCGGAAGAATTTGACTCTACGATTATCGCCCAGAAATCGTGATTAGCGATAAGGGAAGGAATTTCTTCAAAAGACTTAACTACTGTTGGAAGATATTCTTTTTCACAAACACTGACCACTTTCCTGGCCAGGTCAACACCAGAAACATAGACCAAAATATTTATCTGAGTCATTTTTGTTCGGGAATTACTTTCCCTGTGCCCTCCAGAAACCTTGGCTTAGCTTGTTCACAGCTAATTTACTTAAATAAATTGACTCAGTCAACATATTTTTTTGATTTCAGGTTAAAAATAATTTCTGGGAAAACAGCTGCTAAAGCCGATTTTCTTATCTTTGGAAATTGAAAATCTTTAGACTGGCTAAGTTGTATAAATCAGGCAGGTTAATATTCAGGTTAGCTGTTTTTAAAATGAAGCCCAAATCGGTGTTTTTTGCTTATGCCGTAACCATATGATATATTTCTACTTTGAAAAATGATTCATGATTTCACTTCAGGAATAGTCAGAGTCAGGTTTGCCCCAAGCCCAACCGGGCATCTTCATGTTGGGGCTTTGAGAACCGCTCTGTTCAACTGGTTATTTGCCCGCCACCATGAGGGGGCCTTTGTGCTGAGAATAGAAGACACAGATGTGGTCCGATCTTCTGAAGAAATGAGCCGGACAATTCTGGAGGCCTTACGCTGGGTAGGATTAGACTGGGATGAAGGACCTGTTTATCAATCGCAGAGGTTTGAACTTTACCGGGAAGCTGCTCGAGTTCTGGTAGATAAAGGACTGGCGTATTATTGCTTCTGTACTCCGGAAGAAATAGAGAAACGGAGACAAGAAACTCAAGCCAGGGGAGAACACTGGAAATATGACCGACACTGCCTTAACCTGCCTGAAAAGACCAAAAAAGAGTTAAAAGAGCAAGGGAGGCGGGCGGCTATTCGGTTTTTAGTGCCCGACGGGCTTACTGAGTTCAATGACCTGATTCACGGCCAGATCAAGGTAGAAAACAGAAATCTGGAGGATTTCGTCCTTCTTCGTGGGGATAGCTTCCCTACCTATCATCTGTCCGTAGTGGTTGATGATATAGATACTAAAATAACTTATGTTATCCGGGGAGATGATCACATTTCCAATACACCAAAACAGATTCTTCTATACCAGGCTTTTGGGGCACCAGTACCCAGGTTTGCCCATCTACCACTTATACTTGGGCCAGACAGGAAAAAACTGAGCAAAAGACATGGAGATACCTCAGTCTTGAGTTTTAGAGATAAGGGTTATCTACCCCTGGCTTTCTTCAACTTCATCGCTCAACTAAGCTGGTCGCCAGGTTCGGAGGAAAAGATTTATACCATAGAGGAAATGGTCCAGAAATTTTCCCTGGACCGGGTAAGTAAGGGCAGTCCGGTTTTTGACCTTAAAAAGCTGGAATGGCTGAACAGCCGGCTGATAAACGAAATGCCTGTTGGAGAGCTGATTGTCGATCTTAGGCCATGGCTAAAAAAATATGGCCTTTGGTCTGAGGAGCTGGTTAAGAGCCAAAAAGGCTGGCTGGAAAAAGTGATTAATCTGGTCAGAAGCCGGAGTCGGACTCTGATGGACCTGAGCGAAATGATAGCCCCTTTTATTTCTGATCAGGTTGACTATGAGCCCGGGGCGGTGGAAAAATATCTTTTGAAGCCTGAACTTGACTGGCTTCTGCCAGCACTGAGAAAGGATTTTCAGGCACTGGAAAAGTTTGAGGCTCAGGAAATAGAAAAAATTTTAAGGGATAGAGCGGAGCAAGCCGGAGTTAAAGCGGCAGTTCTGATACATGCTCTCAGAGTTCTGGTAGTCGGTCGGGCTGTCAGTCCCGGTTTGTTTGAAGTGCTGGAACTAATCGGTAAAGAAAAAGTCCTGGCCAGGATAGCTAAGCTATCTGAAGCCAGAAAGGTAATAAACAAAACAGAGGAGGGATAAAAATGAAAACTCCAGAAAAAAATGTTTATAAACCGGTCAAAGCCCCACGAGGAAATCGCCTTCACACTAAAGGCTGGTCCCAGGAAGGGGCTTTAAGGATGCTGATGAACAACCTTGACCCGGAAGTAGCCGAGAAACCCCAGGAGCTGATTGTCTATGGCGGAACTGGCAAAGCAGCTCGCAACTGGGATTGCTATCAGGCTATCGTTAAAAGCCTGAAAAAGTTAGAAAACGATGAGACCTTGCTGGTCCAATCAGGTAAGCCAGTGGGCATATTTAAAACTCACCCTGAAGCCCCGAGGGTTCTGATCTCTAATGCCATGATTGTTCCTAAATGGGCTACCTGGGATGAATTCCGCCGGTTGGAAGCAATCGGGCTTACTATGTATGGTCAGATGACCGCTGGAAGCTGGATTTACATCGGCACGCAGGGCATTCTTCAGGGGACCTACGAAACGCTGGCCATGGCGGCCAAAAAGCACTTTGGCGGGACTTTGAAAGGAAAACTGGTGGTCACTGCCGGTCTTGGCGGAATGGGGGGTGCTCAGCCTTTAGCCGTTACTATGAATGAAGGTGTGGCTATTGTGGCGGAGGTAGACCCGGATAGGATTCAACGCCGGCTGAAAACAAAATATGTAGATTGTATGACCAGCAGTCTGGATGAAGCTCTGACAATAGCTAAGGAGGCCTGCCAGAAAGGTCAGCCCTTATCAATTGCCCTTCTTGGAAATGCGGCTGATGTTTTACCAGAACTGGTTAAAAGGGGAATCACACCGGATATTCTTACTGACCAGACTTCAGCTCATGATGAACTCAATGGATATGTCCCCAGAGGCTTACCTTATGAAACAGCCCTGGAGTTAAGGAAAAAAAATCCTGAGGATTATGTCTGCCGGGCTTATGAATCCATGGCTATTCAGGTAGAAGCCATGCTGGAACTTCAGAAAAGGGGAGCTAGAACTTTTGATTATGGGAATAACATTCGTGGCCAGGCTCTAAAGGCTGGGGTGGATAGGGCTTTTGACATTCCGGGCTTTGTTCAGGAGTACATCCGACCACTTTTCTGTATCGGCAAAGGACCATTTCGTTGGGCAGCTCTTTCTGGCAAGCCTGAGGATATTTATGTGACAGATGAAGCCGTCCTCAAGACTTTCCCTGAGGATGAGGGGTTAGCCCGCTGGATTACCAAGGCTCAAAAGCAGGTTAAATTCCAGGGATTGCCTTCGAGAATTTGCTGGCTGGGTTATGGAGAAAGGGCTCTCTTTGGTGAAGTAATTAATAACCTGGTGAAAAAGGGAAAAATCAGCGCCCCGATTGTCATCGGTCGGGATCACTTAGATACAGGATCGGTGGCCTCACCCAATAGAGAAACTGAGAAAATGAAAGATGGCTCAGATGCTATTGCTGATTGGCCCATTTTGAATGCCCTGCTAAATGCGGTCTGCGGGGCTTCCTGGGTCTCAGTTCATCATGGGGGTGGAGTGGGTATCGGTTTGTCTATTCATGCTGGAATGGTCATAGTGGCTGACGGAACCGCCTCGATGGCTCGCCGGTTGCAGAGAGTGCTAACAGTGGACCCAGGTCTGGGAGTAGTGCGTCATGCTGATGCTGGTTATGAGGAAGCCATAGCCTGTGCCCGCAAGAATAAGATCAAAATGCCGATGATTTCAAGAAGTACAAAATAGCTTTTTAGCCTCCAGATTTCCGTGAAACTTTAGGAAGGAAGGATCAGTATATCGCCGGACCTGATTTTTGCCTTGCTGCTTTTGAGCTTGCTCGGAAGCGGAATCAATATTCCAGTTAAGAAGCCACCATCCGAACCGATGATGGGATAACCGGTGGTAGATTTCTTCGGCCGGAAGTTTAGGGTTCCAGTCGCTGTTGGCGAACAAATAAAATTGTGGTAGGAGAAAATATCTCCCTGTGGGCGAAAACCTTAAGCTTTAGATTAGTATAGAAATGAAGAGTAAATTCTGTTGAGCTTTTGGAGAGGAATTCAGCCTTTTAGAATACAAGGAAATTACAGACCTTAGATCCAAGAGACTTAATTGGCATCGGTTCGTTATTGCCATTTTTTCCATTGTCCCCCGGGAGGTCCCTGAAAATAATCTATCAGATCAGAAAATAAAGCTGGTGAATTAAGAGGTTAAGTAATCAGTTCCAAAAGGTTGATGGTCTTTCTTCCGGAACCTGCTCTTCACCTGATCGACAAAAGCCTCCAACCGGCTTCCGGTGCTATCAGTCTCGGTTTCACCATAGATCAGAGTAGGGAGAGGAATGTTGCCGAATTCTTTTCTTATTCTGGCTGAAATCGCCGCCGAAACTGTTCCCAGCATACAGTTAAAGCAAATAACATTGATCACCCCATCAGCTCCTTTGCTGGCAAAATCAATCATTCTGGCCACATTCAGAAAGAGACTCTGATTGTTGTTATAATTGAGATAAGCCATGGTGGAGCCGATCAAGTTTTTAAAACCTGGCTCTTTTATTTTGAGGTCGGTGATTTCCAGTTTTCTTTTCACCTGATGCTTTTTGATCTCTTTAACCAGGTTCAAACTGCTGTAGAGGAGAACATCTTTTAAATTTCCTTCAGATAATTTTTCATAGAAACCACGGCTGAAAGTAAAATCAACCTCATCCACCAGAAAAGGAGCCGGCCAGACTTCACAGCCCAGTTCTTCCAAACGCCTGAACAGCCCTTTATTGGCAAAATAATTTTGACGGGTATAGATATCACCGGCTATTCCGATGACCGGTCTGGGCTCAGGCCTGGTTTTGATTTGTCTGAAATCAGCTCTTGTTTTCTTCAGAGCGGAGGCCAGATGGCCAGTGGCGATTCCTTCTTCAATTAATTTGAGACCTTTCTTTAAAGCTCGGTCAGTCTCACCTGGATTCAGTTCATAAGGCCTAAGCTGGCAGGCTAATTTACCCAGGTTATCAATAGCCACTAAACCTTGCCAGAGGCTTTTCAGAGCATCAAATCCCAATAGTTTCCAGATATAATCAAGGGTAGGCGTTAAAACCATGGTCCTGGTCTTGCCAAGTTCTAAAAGAAGATTGCGCATCGAAGGACCATATTGTTGAAGTAAGCAGGAATATTTAGCTCCCGGAAAAAACAAAATCTGGGGTTCGGTGTCCTTGGTTTCCAGAGCCAGCTTTAAAAGATCTCCTAAAAGATAGGTGTAAGCATGACATTCTTTTCCTGAAGAGTATTTTTCGCCAAGTTCCAGGCTTCGGTCATCAGACATTGGCAGAACCTCGGCGGTTATCCCGACTTTTTTTAGAGCTCCAGCAAAAGCCATGGCATGGTCGGCAAAATAAGGAATATAAAAAGGAAATTTCCTGATTTCTTCAGGTGGCAAGCCTTCAGGATTTTTAATTTTTTTGAGAGTGACTAACTTTCTTTCTGTATTTTTATGATGGCTGATTTCATCGGCAAAAGCTTCCAGCCTGGTTATAAGGCCAGCCTCCCCACGGTGCTCGTCAAATTCCAGCATCAAATGAGGAATTCCCTCGAGGAGATTTTTCAGTTGTTTAATGGCAAAGCCATCAACCCCACAGCCATAACTGCTTAGAAAGACTGGAAATATCTGACTCTGCCTCCGACAGAAGGCGGCTACTTTGAACATCCTCTGGGGATATCTCCAGGGAGGAATAGCTGAAGCTTCCACCGGCAGCTCGCTAAGAGAGATTTCTTCAAGTGGGAGGTAATCCACTGGAATGGCGGTAATCCCAAGTTTTTCTAAGTGGAACCAGAGGTTGAGATTAGCGTAGTTATCATATAAAAGGTAAGGACGGCCGCTAATAATCAAAACGGGTTGATTCTGCTGGACTGATTTTTCCAGGAGAATCTTCCCCTCCTCTTTTAGTTTCTGGTTAAATTCTATCTGGGCTTGCCAGGCCGATTGCCAGGCCTGCTGGATTTTTTCTTCAGGTTCCTTAAGCAGCCTGGTCAGGTTCTCCAAACTGGGCTTCTGACATGTTCCTACCGGTTCCAGATACACCTGGGTGGTTAGCAATTTATCACGAATTTCCTCAGGCAGCATGTTTGGAAGATTTTCTGTGTAAAGGCAGAAATAAAATGATTCCTCTTGGCTTAGATGAGTATCCACCAGACCGGGCATGAAGACCAGATCTACTTCTGAATCATCCTGAAGAATCTTAAGGTGACCGATGGCAGCTTTAACCGGCAGGCAGGTTTCGGCTGGCTGAAATTTTATTCCAGCCTCCATAATTTCAGGACCGGTCTCAGGAGAAATCTTTATTCGATAACCAAGGCTGGTAAAGAAGACCTGCCAGAAGGGGAGAAATTCCTGCAGGGCTGAGGCCCGCGGTAACCCTACTACCGGACCACTACTTGAATTAAAGGTTGACAATTGTTCCAGCAGATTTTTTCTGAATACCAACGGGTTATGGAATTCTCTCTGAACTGATTTTGACTTCAAAGTAGAAGTGTAGCGTTCACAGATGTCACCAAAGTAGACTCTATCGTTTCCGGAGTTTACGGCAATGACCTGGCAGCGGTTGGAACAATGCTGACATTCGAAACTTTCCAGCTGGACAGGTTGACCGAATTTCTCTTGGATCTCCTTCAACCCGGGTGATTTTTTACCGATTTTCCTGACCCGACTTCGAGCTTCCAGGGCTGCCCCGATGGCTCCTGAAATCCGGTTGTAAGGATGAACTTTGATTTCCTTACCAAGCAGCTTGGAAAAGGCTTTAACCACAGCCTGGTTAGAAGCGACTCCTCCCTGAAAGACTATGTTCTGACCCACCGATCTTCTCTCAACGACTTTTTCTAAATAGTTTCTGGCAATAGAATAAGCCAGCCCCGCTACTAAGTCTGGAAGCGGTTGAGATCTGGTAGAGGCTCGGAGCAACTCTGATTCCATAAAGACTGTGCAACGGCTCCCTAAATTGTAAGGCCTGTTAGAGGCTGAGGCTAAAGCAGCAAAATCATTTTCGACGCTGAAGCCGATCTGATTGGCCTGTTCTTCCAGAAAGGAACCGGTGCCAGCGGCGCAAATCTTGTTAAGATTAAAATCAACTACCTTTCCCTTATCAACCTGAATGAACTTGGAATCCTGCCCGCCAATTTCAAAGATGGTATCAACTTCTGGAAAAAAATGACAGGCGCTGCCCATCTGGCTGGTGATTTCATTTTTGATGATATCGGCTTTTAGCAACCGGCCGGCTAAGTAACGCCCACTTCCGGTGGTTCCAATCCCCAGAATTTCCAACCCGGCCGGAAATCTGGAAACCAGCTCAGAGAGACCTTGTTTTAGAGCTTCAACCGGTTGACCTCTGGTTGGTAAATAAATTCCTGCCAGCACCTCACTGTTTTCGGCCATTATTACTAAATTAGTACTGACTGAACCGATGTCTATTCCTAAATAGCCTTTTACCGGGACTTTAAACACCACAGCTGGCTCGGTGTTTTTAGAAGCTGGAACCTGGCCAAGAGGTGGGAGATCGAAAAATCTGGTCTCAGTTACAAGTTTAGTCTGAGAGAGAAAATTTTTGAGGTCTTGACCTTTGGCTTTATTGTGTTGATTCAATCCCAGATAGGCCGCTCCTAAGGCTCCCAGATAAGGTGATAAATCAGAATAAAGAAGGTCAGATTCTCCGGCCCTTAAAACCTGCTGTAAGGCTCTAAGGATGCCTCCATTTTTAATAGTATTTCCTGCCAGGGCTATCGGCCGAGGGCAGGTTTTACCTCGGAGAAGAGAAGAAATCACTGATCTAACCAGAGCCAGGCAGACTCCGTAAGCTATCTCTTCCACGGGTGTACCCTTTTGTTGCAGATGAACCATATCGGATCTAGCAAAGACACTACATCGGCCGGCAATAGTGGACCCCTTTTTGGCTTTAACTGCCAGAGAAGAAAAGTCTTCTATACTTAAACCGAGCCGAATAGCTTGTTTCTCCAGAAAACTCCCAGTTCCAGCGGCGCATCTTTCGTTCAGAGAAAAATCTATTATTTCCGGGATGGTTTCCTTAACGGAACCAGGGTTTAAGGCAATCCAGCGGGCGCTTTCTGCTCCAATGTCAAAAACGGCCTGGGCATCAGGGAAGACTTGACTTAAGCCATAAGCTAAGGCCGAAATCTCATTTACCCTGAAAGTATTTCCTGGGAAAATTAAGCTGTTCTTTCCGGCGCCAGTTACAGAAATAAGAAGCTCCTTACTCTCAGTTGAGGCAGGAATTCTATCGAAAAGATTTTTTAAAGCTAAAAACAGGTTTCCCTTTACCGGCTCTGCATCGTGATGTTTAATTCTGAGATTTTCGTTTAAGGCTACTAACTTTACAGATTGAACTCCAAGGTCGAGCCCACAAGATATCCAGTCCACCTTGTCCTCCTACCAGGTGTAGTCTATTTCAGGATAAGAGCTTTAACAGCTGATATTCTTCTTCGAATTTTAATTTCTTGGGGCGAGTAGCTACTTCCAGTGGTACCAGCTCAATTCGATCATCCTTCAGGGAAACACATTTATCAGATTCCCCGGCCAGAAGACTGTCCACAGCCGCCTTACCCAGCTTAGCCGCTAAAATCCGGTCAAAGGCTGTTGGCCGGCCTCCACGCTGGATATGACCCAGAACCGCAATTCTGGTTTCTAGCCCAGTCCTCTGTGAAATAGCCTCACCTACGTCCTGAGCTCGAGCCTTACCCTCAGCTACGATCACTATCCAGCTGACTTTTCCCTGAGCATTTCCCGCCTTAATTTCCTGACAGATTTCTTCCAGTGAGAAATCCTGTTCTGGTAGAATTACATCTTCACAACCGCCGGCCAATGCTACTTTCATAGCTAAATATCCGCAATGGCGGCCCATCACTTCCACCACAAAAATTCGCTCTAAACTGGTGGCTGTGTCTCTAATCTTATCCAGGGCATC
Source organism: Acidobacteriota bacterium (assembly GCA_028749205.1). Classification (GTDB taxonomy): domain Bacteria; phylum Acidobacteriota; class Aminicenantia; order Aminicenantales; family Saccharicenantaceae; genus Saccharicenans. The sequence continues at coordinate 48,377 of JAQULR010000006.1, forward strand.
GAGGGCCACATTGACTGAGGTATCTGCCCCCAAGCAGAAATCAACCTCATTAACATCGTTATCTATGGTGGCTGGTAGGCCAATCACTTTTATCCCATATTTACTGGCCAGAACATGTGCTCCGGTAAGGGATCCATTACCTCCAATAACGATCAGGCCATCAAATCCATTCTCTTTGATCGTCTTGACTGCTTGAAGCTGTCCCTCTGGGGTAAGAAACCTATCAGAACGGGCTGATTTCAAAATAGTTCCACCCAAATTGATGATACCGGAGACAGCCCGGCGGTCAAGAGGCTGGAAGATGCCGTCAATCAAGCCATCATAACTTTTGATGATACCGAAAACTTCGACTCCCTGAACGGTGGCAGTTCTGACTACAGCTCTAATGGCGGCGTTGATGCCGGCGCAATCTCGGGTAATTATGCCAATTTTTTTTAACATTTAAGACCTCTTTTAACCCTGGTAATACACAACATAATCCAGGTCAATCTTTTTATTCATAATCAGATAGATTATTCTCTTATAAAAATTGGGACCTTAAAGAAAAGATTGGTAGTTGAAGTAAATAAGTAAAACGAACTTATCTTAAAAAATAATAACATCTGGTTATTTTCCCATGTCCTGAGGTTTTAATCAATGATGATCGGGAATCTTGAGATAGGCTCACTTTAAATTACCCAAAAAATAATACAGTTTAATCAGGATAAACAAAGATAATATCAAAAGATATTTTTACTTTAAAGCCTGGCCGCAAAATGGGCAGTAATGGAAGTCAGCTTCCAGTTGATGGCTACAGCGGGGGCAAACCCCGGCTCTGGAGTAGCTGGATTGTCCCGAGTAATCTGAGCTACTGGCGGTTGGTTCTGGAGACTCCAGCCGGCAGTTCTGGCAAAGAAAAAAAGGCTGTCCCTTTTTTATAGAGCAAATGGGGATAAAAAAGAGGCTGAGTTGGTGATCGAGTCTTACCCGGTAGAAGGAGACCTGGCCACAGCGAGGACAAATCATGGGCTGGCCCTCGAGCCTTTTAATTTTCGGGGTTATGGCGCCGATAAGGAAAAACATTCTCAGTATTTGCCTTTCATATATTTCATAAGCTCTTCCACTCGGTCTGGGGGGCTGGTCATCTGACTGACCAGGACTACAGAAATAAAGGACAGGATAAAGGCCGGGACCCATTCGGAAACCATAGCTCTCAGAGAAGGAATCAGATACCAGACAATTTCGGTAATGGAACCAACTAGAATTCCGGCGATTACGCCTTCCCTGGTTATCTTTTTCCAGTAAAGAGAGAGAACAATGGAAGGCCCGAAGGCCGCACCCAGGCCACCCCAGGCAAAAAGAACTAAGTAAAATACTAATCGATCAGCATAGGCAGCAAAGGCTAAGGCTATAACAGCCACTATCAGAGTAAAAACCCGGCTAATTAAAACCAGCTTTTTTTCTGAAGTCTCTCGTCCATGGGTAATTATCTTCTGATAAGCATCCCGGACAACCGCTGAGGAAGCCACCAGGAGCTGAGAGGAAGCCGTGGACATAATAGCCGCAAAAATAGCCGCGATGGTTAAGCCAAAAAGAAAGGGGTGGAGATGTTGAGAAGCCAGCAGGGGATAGACATTTTCCGGATCCTGTCCAGGAAGGTTAGTCACATCCTGATAGATGGCCCGTCCTGTCAGCCCAATAAAAATCGCTCCCCATCCCATCAAAACATTCCAAATAGTGCCAATAAGTCCGGTTTTATTAAGCTTTTCCGGATCTTCTATGCTCATGTATTTATTTAGAATGTGAGGATTACCTGGCGAGCCAAAGCCAATTCCAATAAAACCTAACCAGGCGCCAAAAGAGAGAGCAAAAGTATCAAGGTACCCGGGTGAAAAGGTCTGAAGAGTAGAAAACAGGCTACTCAGCCCTCCAAAATGAACTATAGCTACTATGGGCAAAATCATTAGAGCTAAAATCATGAATAAGCCCTGAAGCATGTCAGTCAGGCAAGCAGCCAGAAAGCCGCCCAGAACCGTATAAAAAATCACTATTCCAGCAGTGATTAAAATGCCCTGAAGTGGGGTAATATTAAAACTGGCAGCCAGAGATTTCCCTCCGGCGCTGAACTGAGCGGCTACGTAGGCAGTCATGAAGATTAAAATGGGGATTAGGGCAAAGAGTCGCAGGAGGTGCTTTTTATCTTCAAATCTGGATTCTAAATAATCAGGAATGGTTATGTCACCTGTTTTCCCTGTGAAATAACGTAATCTTTTTCCAGCGAAGACAAACATAAAAAGTTCAACTAAGACGTAGCCTACTACCGACCAGACGGCTGAGACACCGCGGGTGAAAGCCATCCCGGAGACTCCTATCAACAACCAGGCTGAACGTCCCGAGGTTACTGCGGCCAAAGCTACCACAAAAGATTTCATCTTTCGGCCCCCCAGGAAGAATTCCCCAATGCCGCGGGAGGAGAACCTGGTAGTGATAATTCCCACTGAAACCATCATCAAAACATAAATTATAAAGGCAGCTAAGGCCCAGGGATTGGTGTGAACACTAAAAGTGTTCATCTCCTCTCTCCTTTTTTCAGGGCCAGAACGAAAGCCAGAATTATGATTATTGCGGGCATTATGAATAGGCCAAAGATAGTTGACAACATGGCTACCTCCTATGAATGGAATAAAATATCACAGGCCAGATGTATCTTCAATTTTTTTGCTGTTTTCTGTTAGCTGACATTATTCATAGAACTTAATATTTCTCGAAATGTTTAATTGTCCTTGATAAGGAAATTGGGAGATGCTATGATTTTTACCTTAGTGGATGGTATCGCTGATTTTTCCCGAGAATAATCTATCGGGTAGCGAATAAAGAGGGTTTACCTCGACTATTAATGAATAATTCTGGTGAATAAATGCCAAACAACAATGAATGGAGGCTTTGAATGAGAAAAGGAGAAGTTTTGACCATTGTAAGTCTTATGGGTGCCTTTTTGCTTATGCTATCAGTTTCAGCCTGCAAAAAAGCTGAGGAAAAAATCATCTATCCCCAGACCAAAAAAGTTGACCAGGTAGATGATTATTTTGGAACAAAAGTAGCTGATCCTTACCGTTGGTTGGAAGATGATAATTCAGAGGAAACTAAGCAATGGGTAGAAGAACAGAATAAAGTTACCTTCGCTTTTCTAGAAAAAATCCCCTTTCGTGAAAAAATAAAACAAAGGTTAATGGATATATATAATTACCCTCGGATGGGGCAGCCTTTCAGAGCAGGTGAATATTACTTTTTCTACAAGAACGATGGGCTTCAGAATCAGTCGGTCATTTACATTCAGAAAGGATTGGATGGACAGCCTGAAGTTTTCATTGATCCTAACCAGCTTTCCCCTGACGGAACTATCAGAATTGGCCTGCTGAGTTTTTCCAATGATTATCGTTATGTAGCTATAAGCCGCTCAGAAGCTGGCTCAGACTGGTCAGAAATCAGAGTGATGGAAATTGCCAGCAAAAAAGAACTCCCTGACCGGATTCAGTGGGTAAAATTTTCTGGAGCGGCCTGGTATAAAGATGGATTTTTCTACAGCGGCTATGATAAACCAGCTCCTGGTGAAGAGATGAAGGCTCGGAATGAATATCAAAAAGTCTTTTACCATAAACTGGGGGATCCTCAGGAAAAAGACACTCTCATCTATCATGATCCCGAAAACCCCCTAAGATATGTTAACTTAGATGTTACTGAAGACGAAAAGTATGCTGTTCTGAATGTCTCAGCTGGCACCTCAGGTAATGAGCTTTACTGGAAAGATCTGACAGCAAAAAAATCTGATTTCCAGCTTCTTATCCCTGGTTTCGAAAATGATAATCAAGTGATAGACAACCTGGGAGATAAGTTCCTGATTAGGACTAACATAGATGCCCCTAATTATCGTCTGGTGTTGGTGGATCCGAAAAATCCCGCCAAGGAAAAATGGGAAGAGATCCTTCCCGAAAAACCAGAAGTTCTGACTTCAGCTACTACTGCCGGTGGTTATTTGTTTGGAACCTATCTCCAGGATGCCCACACCAAGGTCTATCATTACCGGCCAGATGGCAGCCTGATAAAAGAAGTTGAGCTTCCGGCTATCGGGACAGCCAGTGGCTTTGGCGGCTGGCGAGATGACAAGATAGTTTTTTATACTTTCCAGTCTTTTAATTATCCACCAACCATCTATAAATACGACCTGGCTACAGGACAATCTGAAGTTTTCGCCAAACAGGAAGTCAAATTCAGTCCCGAAGATTTTGAAGTTAAGCAGGTTTTTTACAACAGCCAGGATGGTACCAGGGTCCCAATGTTTATCGTTCATAAAAGAGGATTGGCTCTTGATGGCAAGAACCCGACTTATCTGACTGGCTATGGCGGATTTAATATCAGCTTGGTCCCTTCTTTTAACCCTTCGATCGTGGTTATCCTGGAAAATGGCGGAGTTTTTGCTCAACCCAACCTGCGGGGCGGTGGAGAATATGGAGAAGAATGGCATCGGGCCGGCATGCTTGAAAACAAGCAGAACGTATTTGATGATTTTATAGCGGCGGCTGAGTACCTTATTAACGAGAAATATACTTCTCCCAAATATCTGGCCATTGCCGGTGGTTCTAACGGGGGACTTTTGGTTGGAGCAGCCATGACTCAGAGACCGGAGCTTTTTGGAGTAGCTTTCCCCGCTGTTGGAGTTATGGACATGCTCAGGTATCATAAGTTTACCGTTGGCTGGGGCTGGATAGTGGAGTATGGTTCAAGTGATAATGAAGAGCAGTTCCATTATCTTTATAAATATTCTCCACTCCATAACCTGAAAGATGGGGTGTGCTATCCGGCGACTTTGATTACTACTGCTGACCATGATGACCGGGTAGTCCCGGCTCATTCCTTCAAATTTGCGGCTACCCTTCAAGAAAAACAAGCTTGTGATAAACCAGTTTTGATTCGTATTGAAACCCGTTCCGGACATGGTGCCAGTAATATCACTAAGGCTCTGGATGAACTGGCTGATAAGTATGCCTTTATGTTTTATGTAATGGGTTTGAAGCCAATATACAGATAGCTTTTAGGTCAGGCGGTATCCTGGTGGCAGTTGACTAACCTTAGAGCGGAGCTCTCTAATCTTTGAGTTCGTATTCTTCCAATAAGGACCGCCATTTATCCATTAGAGGTTTGTTAAGGTCCAGTGGCGGCTGAGCCTCGGCTGGTAAAAATGATTTATAGGGGTGGCGCTTCAGATATTGTTCAAATTCTACCTGTATTTTCTTGAGTTCTTCTGGTCGGTTAAGCAGATCAACCGCCGTTAGGGCCATAGCCTTAGCTCCAGCATTAAGCCCTTTCCAGGCAATCGAGCCATAGACTGAAGCTACGTTTGACCAATGATGTCCGATAGCTCCAGGGACGCTGGACGGAAAACGGAGAGTTGCAGTTGGGGCCACCAGAGTTACCTCTCCCACATCAGTCGACCCGCCGCCAGTGAAACCCTCTCTTGGTTCTCGTAGCTTAGAGACTTCTTTCTTCAAACCTTTTTCTTCTGTTTTTAATTCTGCCTGGAGAGCCAGGGCAAAGTTTTCTTCCTCGTCATCCCAGGCTGGCATTCCTACCAGCTCTATGTTTTTCTGGATGAGCTCAGCTAAGGCCTTGTTGCCATGGAACTGGTGAGTGGCACTCAATACCCGGACTTCAGCCAGCTCCGTCCCGGTAGCCAGGGCGGCGGCTTTGGCACAATTGACCACTCTTTCAAACATCTGCTCCAGCTGGTCGTCTGTGTTCCGAACATAATACCAGACAGAGGCTTTTTCCGGGACAACATTAGGAGCGCCACCACCTTCGAGAATAACATAGTGGACCCGGTGAGCCGGATTCAAATGTTCCCGTAAATAATTCACCGCGATGTTCAGCAATTCGACGGCATCCAGGGCGCTCCGCCCAGCCCAGGGGGCCCCAGCACTATGGGCAGTCTTGCCCTTAAAGGTGAAAATGGTTGAGATAACGGCATTTCCTGAAACCCCATAGGCGGTACTGAAATCACTGGAGCTGTGGTTGTCTATCACTGCATCGACGCCCTGAAATAGGCCAGCTCTTACCATGTAAGGACGGCTGGCTAATATTTCTTCAGCCGGAGAACCGAAGACTTTAATTGTTCCCTTAAGACCGAATTTTACCATAGCCTCCTTAGTGGCTATGGCCGCGGCCACGGCTGCAGTTCCCATGGTGTTATGACCACAGCCGTGACCGGGGGCACCTTCAATCAACGGATCCTGTTTTGGTACCCGGCCCTTCTGGGATAATCCAGGCAGGGCGTCAAATTCACCCAGGAATCCTATAACCGGTTTTCCTTCTCCAAAAGTAGCCACAAAGCAGGTAGGCAGGCCGGCCAAGCCTCTCTCAACTTTAAACCCTGCCTTTTCTAAGGTTTCAGCCAGTAAATCGGAGGATTTATATTCCTGCAAACCAAGTTCAGCGTATGACCAAATTCGGTCTGAAATCCGGCCGAAAAACTCTATCTGAGTTTCCCGTCCTAACCAGTCGAGGACAAAGGTTTTTTCTCGGCTAATTTTTGGCCCTGGTTTCTTCTGTTGAGCCAGGAAATTCTCGGCGCCAACCAGAAGGTGACTACCAGCAAAAGTAAATAGCAGAATGAAAAGTAAAGAAAAAAAACTATTTGCCTTGAGGTTCTGGCGACGAGAATGATTACCTGGTTTATTTAAGATGGTTAATAGGTTCATAGCTGTTTTTCCTGTTCTCTTTTCTGAAATTTTTCCAGTAGCTCGGTATAGCGGTTACTAAGGTCAATTTCTTGACCTTCTATAAAGACCTTTTCAATCTTTGTTCCCAACTCCAGGAGATCACCGTTGGCCAAAACAATGTTAGCTAATTTGCCAGGTTCCAAGCTGCCCATCAAATCATCCACCCCAAAGATTTCTGCCGGGTAGATAGTCACCGCTTTCAGAGCTTCCGTTCGGTCGAGACCAAAGGCGGCGGCTTTAGCTGCGTGATAGGGGAGGTCTTTGGCCGAACTGGAGCTTGACGAGGAGAAGGCAATCTTCACTCCGGCCTGATTTAAGATCACCGGGTTTAAAAAGAGAGAATCATAGCCGTCTTCCCAAACCGGGGGCAGGCCGTAGAGTGAACCGATAAGGCACGGGATTCCTGCTTCCTTGATTTCCCGAGCTACCTTAAATCCCTGCTCTACCCCGTAAAAAATAGCTTTGATTTTTTCTTCTTTTACAAATTTTATTAACTGGATGATGTCTTGGTCACCATGAACTGAGAAAATAACAGGTAGTTCTCCCTTGACTACCGGCAGAAGAAAATGACTGGTTTCGTCAAATTCTGGTAAGGGTAAAAGCAAGTTATTCCGGGCAGCTTGTCTTCTTTTCTCATACATCCTGGCTTGGTGGAATAGTTCCCTAAGTTCATCGAGAGCTTTTTCGGTAGTAACTTCTGGCTGTTGTCCCCCAAAGCCTCTGAAACTGCGGCGGCCAGAGCGGATTTGAGGAAGCTCTACCACCATGGCGAAAGATTCCTTGATAGCCATTTGCCGGTTAGTCCAACCTGACAATTTGATCAGCGTGCTTTGTCCTGCGATTAATCCACCTGAAGGTGCAACTAAGGCGGCTACGATTCCATTAGCTCTGGCAATCGGGATGTGCATTGAATCATATCTGAGGGCTTCTATGGCTTTTACCTGAGGATTGATGCGCCCGGTTTCCCGATTGTCAACTGTAGCCGCCACTCCGCTTATTTCCACCAGACCGAGCGAGGAATAACCATCTATCATTCCCGGATACGCTGTTAGCCCTTTGGCGTCAATAACCTTGGCTTCGGGTGGGATAGAGAGGTTAGAGCCAAGATCAGCAATTAGGCCATCTTTAATGATGATTGAGCCCGATTCAAGGGGCTGTCCTATAACTGGAACTATTTTAACATTGATAATAGCCCGGACCCTTGAACTCTGGTTACTGGCATAGGAAGCAGCTGGGAAAAGGGCTAAAACAACCAATCCAGCCAGAATTAGACTTATTAATGGAGAAAACCAGATCTTGGCTATCTTATGGGCATTTATAATTTTGTTTGTACTGATGGGTTTCATCATTTGCCTCCTTTTTTAGCTGCGGCCTCTTGTCTTTCTTTAAGAATTTTTTCCCGGTCAAAATAGACTTCCCCTTCGATTATGGTCATATCGCAGCGAGCATAGGCGCTCATCGGGTGGTTGTTGAACAAAGCCAGGTCGGCCTGCTTTCCGGCCTCGATGCTGCCAACTAAATGGTCAACTCCAAGCTGCTTGGCAGCATTGATAGTTATAAGTTTTATAGCTTCATCCTGAGTGATCCCATATTTTACTGCCTTTCCAGCTTCGTTAAATAGCCTTCTTATTCGCTCCCCACTGTCAGAATTGATTGATACCAGAAGGCCCTGGTTTGTACAATAAGCGGCGTTATAAGCTATCCCTTCAGCTGCCTCCATTTTATAAGCCCAGCTATCGATAAAAACTGATAACCCAACTCCTGCGGCTTTCAACTCATCTACTATCTTATAAGCTTCCCAGGCATGTTCAAAAGCGCCAATCTTGAATCCAAATTCCTTAGCCAGGTTTAAGAATTCTACCATCTCTGTGGCTACATAGGCATGACAACGGGCGACGAGTTTGCCTCTAAGCAGGTCAGCCAGGGTTTCCAGTCTAAGATCTCTTCTTGGAGGCAAGAGAGTGGCTGGTGGATTTTTGGATTTTTTGAGCTTTTCGTAGCGATCCCATTCGTCCAGGTAGTCTTTGGCTCTATTTAATTCGCGCCTAATTAGGGCATTGGCTCCCATTCTGGTAGCTGGATAACGTTGGGGGCGTCCCGGAAGAAGAGTCCGGTTGGATTGTTTGACATTTTCACCAAGGGCAAATTTTAGGGTGGGAAAAGCTTCTTTAACTACGAGTTCTTCAGAAGGTTTGCCCCATTTAAGTTTCAGGACGACATTTTGTCCGCCGATGACGTTGGCACTGCCATGCATGGTATGAACCATGGTCACCCCACCGGTCAGGGCTGTAAAAATTGAAGTATCATCGGCGTTTATCACCGTAGCCATATTAACTTCTGGAGTAACAGCATCTGTCCCTTCGTTGGTGCCATGAAGAGCGATGTGAGTGTGGGTATCAATTATTCCAGGCATGAGGTATTTTCCTGAGGCTTCGATAATTCTGGTCCCTGGAGGAGCTGAGAGATTCTGGCCGATTTGTTTTATCAAGCCATCAATTACCAGGACATCTGCCTCAGGGATTGCCGGGCCGCTAACCGTCAAAATGGTGGCCTTCTTGATAAGAAGATTACCATTGGCCTGGAGACTCGTTGCAGATGAAATCAAGAAAATTAAAAGGGAAGAAATCAGCAGGGTTTTTATCAGTTTATTTCTCATTGGTTCTCTCCTTTATCTCAAAGAAGACTCCATCGACCATGACTCTGACGACTTTCGATTTTTCTCCGAATAATTCCCCCTTAGTCAAAATGATATTAGCTATTTTGCCAGGTTCCAGAGTTCCAAGTTGTTTCTCTAACCCAAGTGCTCTGGCGGGCTCTATGGTTAAAGTCTTAAGAGCGGTCTCAAAGGGAAGGCCTGCCTGGATAGCAGCCCGGATGTTTTTCAGGAAATCTGATTCTTTCAGACCGAAAGTCGTTAAGGAAAAGTTTATTTTTTCTTTAGCCAGATTAGCCGGGTTGGCAGGATAAAGCTCACTTTCCGCCTTTTTCTTAACTTCTTCGCCCTGGCGTGAATAAATACTAGAATCCGGGGGGTTAAAATCGAGTGTTACCAGTAGTGGGGTCCTGGCAGCTTTAAGATAGTCCTTAACCCGCCAGGCCTCATTGCAACCCGTCAGAACAGCATTCAACTTAAATTCATCTATTAACCTGAGAGCTCTTTTTATTTCTTCCTGGTTGTTACACTGAAAGACAACTGTTTTCTTTTCGACTACATAGGGAAGGAGAGCTTCCAGAAAAGGATCATATTCTGGCCTTTTCAAAAACTGAGGAGAAGAACGGTACTTCTGTAAATGGAGAGCATAGTGTTGGGTATCGTAGAATTTCTGCCTTAGGAAGGCTATAGTTCCCATCGGACTTGATGGATAGACACCTCTTTCAGTTGTAAAGTTTATGTGCAGAGCCCAGGGTTGTTTAAGAACCATCTGATTAAGATCTTCGCCGTTTAAGTTGAGAACCACACTCTGTCCCTGGAAAATTCCCTGATTGGGAGCTACTACCACAGTGGTAATTCCAGTGGCCTGATAAGATTCGATGATCTGTTTTTTGGTTTTAAGTTTTTCTAATATCAGAAGCTCTGGGAATTCTTGAGGTTTAGCCGGCTGAGTATAGGCCCTGAGGAGTTCTTCAGGTGATGGTGGTTGTGACTGTTCCCGGGGTTCCAAGAAGAGGTTGGTGTGAGCTGAAATCAGACCAGGGTAAGCAGTTAAACCTTCGGCTTTAATGACTTCAGCGTCTTCTGGAACCTGAACCTTTCCGGCAGAACCGACTGCTTCTATTAAGCCGTTCCGAACCAATATGGTTCCCTTTTCTATAACCGGTCCAGCTACAGGAACTATTCGGCAATTGACCAGAGCATAGGCTGGTTTGATGGTCTGGCTGGCTGAATTTCCTGTAGAAACCAGAATTAAAGCCAGCAGGACCAATGTCAGACAGATTTTTTTAGAATGTTTGTTCATGGGCCTCCTTCCCAATAAGATATTTCAGGAATCCTGAAAATTTTATGGCTATATTTTGGTTATCATATTTGACTGAAGCAAAAAACTGAGGTTGAGTTTCTGGCAAGCTTTGACCGCAAGAATTCATAAATATCAGGGCTGAAAAGGATTGAAGCCCAAAATGGGCAGGGGAGGACTCTGGATTTGATATTTTCAATTAGACCATCCAATCAAACCTGCGTTATTCGTAAAACAGAAAATGTCTCGAGAGTTTTAACTAACATTGATGAGAAAATCGGGACATGAGACGATTTTCTCAGGCATTAGAAAGCCTGTGCTTTAACCGAGAGATGAGTAGGAAATTCTGATAGACTTTCGGTGCGGGGTTCCGCCTTCTACGAGACGAGTATGTTACGGCCTTTAGTCCAGGGAGGCTGCACTTAAATCGGTTCGTGTCCCTCATTTTTTCTCAACAAAAATCTGCCAGCTCCGTTATAAGGTAGGTTAACCTGGATTATTTGTGAATAATTCAAGTCAAACCGAAAAAGCCTTAAGAAAAATATCTTATTTCTGACAAGATATTTGTCAATAGAAATTTTTTTGCAAGCCAAAAGTTATTAGCCGGTAGCCCTTGCTTAAAGCTTCTAATGAGTTAGGGGAGCAAATATCAGGTGCTTTCTGGTGTTTAGTGACCAACCTTGCCAGATGGTCTTCTAAGAGATTTGTCCAGGCCGAGTTATTTAGATGCTTGGGAGTATTTTCTTCTGGTTGAGGGTGAATGATAATCATATTTTGCCAAAAGCTCTTGTTTTAAATCTGACAAAGAAATAAGATTTAAAATTAATGGTCAGATGGCTTAGTGATAAGGAGGATAAGATGAAGAGAAAATTATCCTTGTTTGTGGTGATTCTTTTACTGTTTTCAATCGCCCAGGTTCAAGCTCAACAAAAAAAGTTTGGGCTCGGTATCATTCTGGGAGAGCCAACCGGTGTTATTGCCAAATACTGGACCAGCAATCGCACCGCCTTTGATGTTGCCGGTTCCTGGTCATTTTCTGGCGAGAATGCTTTTCATATTCACGGCGATTATCTTTTTCACAGCTTCATCGGAGTAGAAAAGGGTAAGTTGCCATTTTATTATGGAATTGGAGCTCGCTTAAACCTGCAAGATAAAACCAGATTTGGTATTAGAATTCCAGTCGGCTTGAGCTACATGTTTGAAAAGACTCCACTTGACATATTTTTAGAAATCGGTCCGGTCATGGATTTGGTTCCAGATACAGAATTTCATGTTCTCGGTTTTATAGGCATCCGCTATTATTTCTGATTATTGGGACATGATACGATTTTCCCACGCACCAGAAAGCCTGTGCTTTAGCCCAGGGATGAGTAGGAAATTCTGATAGACTTTCGGTGCGGGGTTCCGCCTTCTACAACGCGAGGACGTTACGGCCTTTAGTCCATGGAGGCTTCACTTAAATCGGTTCGTGTCCCTCGTTTCCCCAGGCACCAACTTTTTTATAAGTGATAATTAAAAACATCAAGACATATTCAGTTTTAGGAATAAGGTAGACTATAATCTGGGGTTTAGGCAACTCGCCAAAAATTTTCCATAAAACAGAAAGCCCTATCATTTAGTTCAGAAATCAATGGAAAATTCTGATAGGCTTTCAGCGCGGCGTTCCGCCTGTTACCATACAAGAAGGTGGTTGTCCTTAGCCGGGTGGACTTTGCTTAAAGATAAGAGAGGTAACTTTAACCTATGCTGACCTATGGGATAAGACCAATTTAAAAAAATTAGTAGAAATTTGCCGGAAAATGATTAAAATTGTTGGGAACCGAAAGACCCGAGGAGGCAATCAGTGCTATCGCTGGCTGAAAGAATTATCCTGTTTTTACTCGTCCTGGCCACCATTGTCCTTTTTTTCATTCCTTTTTTTAAGCGGCTCCTGATAATAGTCCGCTGTCAGTATGCCAATCGATTCGGTTCGCTTCTAAAAAGGTTTTTTTATACTCTTTCCCGGGTTTTTCTCCAGCTCTGCACCCTGAAAAATGAGAGACCCTGGAGCGGCGTAGCTCATGTTCTTGTTTTCTACGGAGCCCTGGTCTTCGATACCATGGCTGTCAACCATATCCTGGAAGGTTATATAGACGGTTTTTCACTTTTTGGCTCATCGACTGCTGGAAAAATTTTCATGGCTTCAGTGGATTTTTTTGCCGTGGCGGTGCTCTTAGGGGTAATCTTCTTCGCCGGCAGAAGGTTTCTGCTAAAGCTTCCCAGTTACAACACTGGCAGCCGTGATTCAGCTTTAATCTATACTTTTATCTCGCTGTCGGTAATTACTTATATTGTATTTAGTATGTTTTCGGTGACCGCTAATCCAGCCAGTAATCCCTGGGCCCGGATCAGTCGTTTTCTTGCTGAAAGATTTAATCTGATGGCTCTATCAGCTTCAGAGCTAAACCTGAATCTTAAGATAACCTACTGGCTGCATGCCATAGTAGTGTTTTCTTTTATTTCTTATGTGCCGCATTCCAAATATTTTCATCTTTTTGCTGGGCCGGTTAACCTGTTTTTCCGGAAAGATCAACCATCTGCCATGATCCGGCCGGCCGACCTGGAAACAGCTGAAAATTTCGGGGCCGAAAAAGCCACGGATTTTACCTGGAAAGATGCTCTCGATTCGATTGCCTGTGTGGAATGCGGCAGATGTCAGGATGTCTGTCCGGCTTTTCAGAGCGGAAAGGCTTTTTCTCCCAAGATGATAATTCTGAACCTGGAAAAGCATCTGTTATCTGAGTATAAGGCCATTAGGGGGAAAAAAACAGAGCAGCTCCCGGCTCTGATCCCCCTGGTATTTACCGAAGAAGAAATCTGGGCCTGTACCACCTGCGGGGCCTGCCTTCATGTCTGTCCCTTTGAGATTGAACCTCCAGATAAGCTGATTGACTTGCGTCAGAATTTGGTTCTTAGCCAGGGGCGTTTTCCAGCTGAACTCCAGACTTTTTTCCATAGTCTTGAAACCCACAGTAATCCCTGGGGCTGGCCGGCCTCTCAGAGAGCTTTGCTGGCTGAAGAGTTCAGAGTTAAAACAATAGAAGAAAATCCAGAAGCAGAATATCTGCTCTGGCTGGGTTGCTTTGGCTCTTATGATGAGCAGGGGAAAAAGATTGCCGGAGCGATGATTGAAATACTCAAGGCGGCAGATATCAGTTTTGCCATTCTGGGAGATAGAGAACGTTGCTGCGGGGATTCGGCCCGGCGGCTGGGCAATGAGTACCTTTTCCAGAATCTGGCCCGGGAAAATCTTAAAACCCTGGCCGGGCTTAATAAGATTAATGGGCTGATAACTTTCTGTCCACATGGCTACAATACGCTCAAAAACGAATATCCGGCTCTTCTGGATCTCTTTCCTGATTTCAGTCTGGAAGAAAAAAAACGAATTAAATCCCTCCGGATTATATCCCACCTGGAGTTTCTGGCAGAACTGTTGAAAGAAAAGAAGCTATCATTTGGGGATAAGCTCAAAGACTCTACCCTGGCTGATGGTTCATATGCTATCCATGATTCCTGCTACTACGGGCGTCACAATGGACTGCTGGAACAGCCCAGACAGATTCTATCAGCGGTGCTTCCTGAAGACCTGAAAGAGCTCAAAAATTCTAAGGAACATACATTCTGCTGTGGAGCCGGTGGAGGTCTGATGTGGTTAGAAGAAAAACCTGACCAGCGGGTTAATCACCTAAGAGCTCAAGAAATAATTCAAAATGGCAGCCGGCTTCTGGTAACTTCCTGTCCTTTCTGCCTGACCATGCTTCAGGATGGCCTAAAAGATAAGGGAGCTGACCTGATAAAGGTTATGGATATAGCTCAGATTATAGCCGCCAATCTTTATAATTCTGAGCAGAGTTAAGGGATCAAGTCTGGAGCAAAAAATCAGCCGGTTCCAGGCTAGCCATATCTGGGAAAGAGCAGGGAAGAGCTTGCTCCGATTACCTGATAAATATGGCTGGCAGGAACTTTTAAAGAGCAGTGATTTCTAAGTATGAACTATGAATAATCGTTAAACCTGCTTTATTCATGAATAATCCAGGTATATTAAGTTGCCAGGTCTTCTTTTGAAGTGACTGGATGCCATAAAAAATTCATTTCTTAATAGAAGGCCCGGTGTAGCCTGATCATCTGTCCTGGTTGCTATGATTTATAAAATCAAGTATAAATAAGAGAGTGCGCCTGTAGCTCAGCTGGATAGAGCGACGGACTCCGGATCCGTAGGTCGCGCGTTCGAATCGCGCCAGGCGTACTTTTGCTAATAAATCCGGCCTGGAGAAAGGTAATGAGGCGGTTAGCCCTCAGAATTCAGCCTAAATTAAAAGTCATTTTTGCCGGGCTATTTTTCATTCTAATATTAGCACCTGTCCCTGATGAGGCCTGGGAAATTAATTTTTCAGGCTCGGTTTTTTGCTCGCCCCCGGGTTTCATGGATGAATTCTGGCTCTTGAGTTATTTCCAGGTTCAGGCTCAAGAAATATCCCGTAATCTGGAAAACCTGGCTGGTATTACCGGAAGTCATTCGGCTAAGAGAAAATTTTATCAGGTTTTGAGAGTAATTGATGGAGACAGCCTGGAAATAGAGACTATAGGTGAGGTCAGGCTGATTGGAGTAGATACCCCAGAATTATATCATCCGCTTAAACCGGTCCAATATTATGCTAAGGAAGCTTCAGAATTTGTCCGGAATCTTATTGGCCAGTTGCGAGTTAGGTTGGAATATGACCAGGAGCGAACGGACAAATACGGCCGGACGCTGGCTTATGTGTATCTGGAAGATGGTCGCTGTCTGAATGAAGAAATAATCAGGCATGGCTACGGCTTTGCCTTGCAAAGATTTCCCTTTAAGTATCTGGTTAAATATAGGGAAATCGAAGCTCAAGCCAGGACCAAAGGTCTGGGGCTCTGGGCTAACCAGGGTCTAAATGAGTTTAACTGGATAGTCGCTCAGGAAACCCTGGCCTATGAAATTTTTGAAATGGCTAATAACTGGTGGGCTGTAAGGTACAAAGAATATGTTAAGCTCCGGCTAACCACTGAAGACCTCAGGCAAGAGCTGATTAGCCTGAGGCAGTGGACCAACGAATTCTCCCCCTTAGACCTGGAAAAAGCTCTTTTGAATAATGGCTGGCTTAAGGTTGAAAAATGAGAAAGACCACCCGGCTTCTGTCAATTTTTATTTGGTTGATTTTTTGTGGGCTCGGGACCGGAAAAGTTTTCTCACAGGAAAAAGTTATATCCTGGGAAGAGGCCAGAGATCACATCGGCCAGAGCGTAGTGGTAGAAGGGGGAATTGTCAGAACTTTCAATTCCGGGCGGGCCTGTTTTTTAAATTTTCATCCCGATTACCAACATCATCTAAGCCTGGTCATATTAGCACCTGACTTTCCTGAATTTCCTCCCGAACCAGAAAAATATTATCTGAATAAAAAAGTCAGAGCCAGGGGGCGGATTCTTCTTTATCAGGGCCGGCCAGAAATAATTCTTGATTCGCCTGCCCAGATAATCCTACTCGACGAGCTTACACAACAGGAAAAACAAACCCTGGTGTCGATTCCGGGCCAAGAGTCTAAAACAAACCTTCAAGCCGACCCCAGGACGGCTAAAGAGATTTCCTGGGAAGAAGCCGCCGATTACTATGGTCAGGTGGTCTGGGTTCGGGGAAAGGTTGTAGCCGCTAATAATACCGGCAAAGTATGTTTTCTAAATTTTCACCGCAACTGGAAAAGATATTTTACTGTGGTGATCTTTGCCAGCGACTTTGGCCGCTTTCCTGAGCCCCCGGAAAAGCTATATCTTAACCGGGAAATTAGAGTTTATGGCCTGGTGCGCGACTATCAAGGCAAGCCGGAAATAATTGTGGAAAGTCCCGAGCAGATAGAAATTATCCAGTAGGACACACAGGTTAGTTTATTGATAAGAAAGGCAGACCCCTACGGCCCCGATTCCAACATGGACTCCAATTACCGGTGAAACATCCAGGATGAATCGGGCTGGTTGACTGCAGATCTTTTCCATTTCTTTAGCGTAGATTTCAGCTCTAAGGCGGTTTTTGACGTGGACCACCGAATAAGAATGGATGGGATGCTCCCGGTGCCTTTGGCGGACCATTTTTAGAATCTTTTTGAAATTTTGCCTGCGGCTGAAGGACTTAGCAGACTGAACCGCCTGGCCCTGTTTATTCAGAGTGATTATCGGTTTGATGTTCAGCAGTCTGGCCAATAATCCCTTCATCGGGCTGACCCGGCCGCCCTGGACCATATATTTAAGCGTTTTGATATCCACCAGGAGTTCAGTTTTAGACTCCAGTTCTTCAGCTCTGGCTGCCAGCTCGTCCACATCTCTAACTGTGCTTCGCTCTTCCAGCAGTCGTTGAGCCATAAGTCCTAAGGAGCCTGAGATATGGTGGCTATCAACAACTCTTATCTTTTTCTCTGGAAATTTTTCAGCTACGGCTTTAACCAGATTATAATAGCCCGAAAGGGCACTGGAAATAGTTAAGACCAGGATGGAATCAAAATGGCTGCTCAGGAAGGAAAACCAATTTTCTACGGTCTTAGGAGCTGGTTGAGCACTGCCCGGCATTATCTCTTCCTCGGCCATGATTTCATAAAGCTTTTCGGGAGAAATGGTCATCTTATCCAGAAAAACGTGATTTTTGATGTTTAATAATAAGGGAATAACCACTACCTGGTTATCTTCCAGAATGGATGCCGGGAGATCGCAGGAAGAGTCCACTACTAAGGCTATCCTGCTTTTAGGTCTGAGGCTTATTTCCGATTGAAGCTTCATATCTTCTACCTTCGGCTGGACAATAGTCCCCAGGTCTTTAAGGGCATCAAAAAGCTTCAGGGGCTCATTGGTATGAACATGAAACCGGGCTTTCGAGTCTGAGCCACCGGTTATGGCTGAGTCGCCGGCTTTTACCACCAGCTCTTTTATCTTACTCAGGTCCAGATTATCCCCGGTAATCAGGGCTTCTGTGCAGTAGCGGTAGGGAATATCTTCTTTAACCTGGTGAGGGGTTTCCTGGAATTCCACTGCTGCTATTTCCTGGTTCAAGACCTTTTTCAGGCTTCCCTGATGGATGAAATCCACTACTCCTTCTATAAAATCAACAAAGCCCTTAGCTCCAGCATCTACTACCCCGGCCTTCCTGAGGACAGATAATTTTTTAGGTGTCTCCTGTAGGGCCTGTCGGGTTCTTTCCAGAGAATGATGAAGCAGTTCATAGAAATCAGAGAACCGGTGCCGGTTCTGGTAGATTTCATCGGCCCATTCCCGAATAAGAGTCAATATGGTTCCTTCCTGGGGGTAGGCTGTGGAACTATAAGCGTAACTAACGGCATTTTTAACTGTCTCACCAAAACCGGCTGTGGAAATCCTAACGTCATTACCCAGCTCTTTGCTCAATCCATAGAGGTATTGAGCAAAAATCAATCCAGAATTTCCGCGAGCCCCCATCAGCGCGGCGTCGGCTATCGACCGCAAGGATTCTTTGATTGAGTGAGAAGGGCTGGCCTGTTCGGCGATGGCTTTCATGGTCGAAGCCAGGTTAGTTCCGGTATCTCCATCAGGAATAGGAAAGACATTGATCTTATTAAGATAGGCAAAATCCTTGATGATAGCCTTTCCCCCAGCCAGAAAGGCAAAATATAATCTTCGACCATCCAGATATTTTATCTTCATCGGTTACTTCTATCCTTAGTTAATATTTATGTTTTTTTATTTTAATTATTTTACCAGATTATACTTATAACTGCCAACCCGATTTGCCGGGAGACCAAAAGTGTTGGTCTTCAGCCATCATTTCCCGGCTGCCGGCCTAACATTATCCCGAAGGTAACGAGGAAGATAAAACATCGACAGGTGGGTTTGACCATCATAAAAACGGAGAGAACCTTTAATTTTTCTGGCTATCATTCTATCTATGACCTCTGGTCGTAACAGTGGGTCCAGGTGATTTTTTACTCCCAGCAAAAATCCCCAATTGCTGTTATAAGAGGGAACGTAAGTCTGATAGCTATAAGACTGCTTAAAAACTGCTGCCAGGTTATCCTTGATTGCCAAATGGCCTTCAACCTGACTCGGTTTGATGCTCTCTGCCTGAGTAACCAGAATACCGTCGGGAGTCAGCCGGTTGTAAGCCAAACGGTAATAGTCTGTAGTGTAAAGGCGAGAGGCCTGAGAATCTGGATAGGGCTCCGGCAGGTCCATAATGATCACCTCAAAAAGCTCCTCAGTCTGCCTGATAAAATCCCAGCCGTCCTGAAAAATCAACTTAACTGCGGGATGGTCAAAAGCACCTTGATGCCATTCTTCCAGATGTTGTCTTGAAAAATCAATCACCTCAGAATCGATATCCACTCCGGTTATTTTTAGGCCATCATATTTGAGAAGTTCTCTTATGGTGGCTCCTTCTCCTACTCCCATCACCAAAACCTTCCTGGGGTTGGGGTGAAGAACTAAAGCTGGATGAATCAGGGCTTCATGATAGATAAATTCATCCTTTTCGGCTGACTGTATTCTTCCGTCTATGATCAGGCATTTGCCCAAACTTTCTACCTCTATAATCTGAATTCTTTGGAACTTTGATTGATAATCGACCAGGACTTTTTTTATTCCGAAACAATGATACTGATCGCTTTCGCTGTGGTCGACAAACCATTGAGAAAATGGCTTACGTTTCATTGGTCTCTCCCTGAAGTCAGACTTATAGAAAAGATTATTTATATTGAAGCGAAAAACTGACCATTTAAAACAATCAGATAACTGATTATCTTAGTGTCTATTATAATAGAATTAGCCAGAAAAAGGCCAATGATTTGTTATCGGCTGAAATAATCAGACCTGACCGTTGGTAGATTTCTAGCAACTCGGGAAACAACCTGCTGTTAATCTGTGATGTTAAGTTTTCTAGCCACAGCGACTTCTTTGATCAGGGATTTCTTATAACGTTATAAACTTCCCTCCAGGAGTTTATTTTTAACAAATTTCCACCTATTGGTTGCTCTAATCGCTGGATAGTGGAATCATATTCCTGAATATAAACTTCCCGCTTAGTCTGTCCAGTTTGAGTTTTTATCCTTTCACCTAAGGTGATGGCAGAACGTGTTTTAGAAGCAAGAGCTAAACTCTCGGCAAAACCTGCTGTAGTCTTAAAAGCTGTTCCACCAATAATACTTCCACCAACGCTTTGAACAAATCTACCATAAAGTTTTCCAAGTCCAAGCAAATTTTCGCAGGGATCAACACTTTCAATACTTCCGGCAAAAGTATTGAAATAAACTATATAATTGGCGATTTGCGGATCAGACCAGATTCTTTCACCGGGGCTTAAATCTCCGACATGTTTTTGATTGGGTAAATTCAATGTAGCTGGATTGCCCATAAACCACTCGACCCTATCAGCTTGACTGCCTTGGTTACTATCCTGAAGTGCAATAAAAGAGTAGGTAGCTGTGGTTGGTGCCCTATCGTCTCCGCCGGTTCCAAAATAAATGCGTGGCACAGCTCCCTGGCCGGGCTGGCCGGGAGTATTTAACCAGACAGCTGGTTTACTGATAATTGGATAATGGTTGGAATCTTCATAGACTATTTCGGCTGCCCAGCTATTCACGTTTTGCCATTTTTTGCTCACATCAATTTTCCAGATTCTACCATCTAAGTCTCCGACATAAACCCGGTCAGCATAGCCATTATTGTCAATATCAGCTATCGAAGGGGAACCAGGAATGGCATTCGGAATGTCCGGGAAGCTGGCTGAAGTGTCAACATTATTGGCAGCAAAAGACCAGAAAGATGTGCCTGTTTCTATATTTATGGCATAAAAGTTATTACCGACCACTCTATCGGGGTCGTTATCATAGCCAGAACCTACAAAGGCTACCCAGGTGTCTGCTCCTTGTACCATTACTTTGCCAATAGCTGGCACAGACCAGGTCTCCCCCAGCCCAGGATCAGTAAATTCCCATAGGGGCTGTGGCTCTTCTATATCAGTAATATCGAGAGCAAAATAATAATTTAAGCCACCACCGAGACTGCTCCCTTTACCAGGTCCCTGACCACAAATTAAAATTGTGTGCCAGTCTCCACCAAAGAAAACGTCAGCTGAAGTTGGTGAGCCGTCAACATAAACATCGCGGTTGAAGTATCTTTGGTTTGTTGAAGGATTGACTGGCCACATATTTTTTAATTTTGGTAGCAGGTTATATGGAATAAAGGCCCAGAGTTCCTGACCACTGGCTGCATCAAAGCAATGAAGCATGCCATCATTGGCCCCAACAATAATGACTTTTTGCCTGTCTGAATAGGCTTCTTTGAAATCAGCATAACCCGAGCCCATTATATTTGATTCTCCGTCAGGGGGACCAACTACTATCGGGTTGGAGTGATTTATATCACCTAATCTCCAGGTCCGGCCTTCACCCCTTATAAAATTTATGAGCCCTTCAGAATCATTATTTACATCGCTGAGAATTGGGCCCAGGATAGTCGCATTACTAGTTGAAAAATCAAATCTTTCGAGAACAGAATTTTGAGGAATAGCCGTATAAATCTTGCGGCTACCTGGGGAATTAGAATTTAATAATTCGGCTGCATCCCAAAGAATATCAACCCCTTCGGCCACTATTTCCCTTCCTGTTGGAGAAGATAAGTCTGAAATGCTGACTGTCTTCAGAGCCGTTGTAACACTATTTTCTGCAGCCATATTAGTTGTATTATAGGCTCTTAAATGTCCTTCCCAGCCAGGGAAAATAAACGAACCGGCAATGATGAGTTTGCTGTCTTCGTTTGCCCCAGCTAATTTGACCTGAGCAGAGACAGTGGAAGTTCTTGAATACTCTCTTCTATCCACGTAGGTATACTTTATCTCTATTCTATCAATTCTCGGGGTGTCGTTTGAGGTTTCATGATATTCATCATTGGGATTAGGATAGTCATCTTCGGCTTGCATCACAGCTTTCCATCTCAAATCAGTTCCATAGGTAGTGAAGGTATGAACAGGCAAGTTAGTATAATTTTTAATCTGGCTACCTGAGAACTGAGCATAAAGTTCCCAGCTAGCTCCTCCATTATTAGAGACATAGTAAGTAACAGCCAAACCTGAAGAACTGCCAATCACTGATTGACTTAATCCTGTAAATTGAACTTTGGTGATGGAGTAGCGTGTCGGGTCTAAAAGTCCAGAGGTAATGTCTGTTGATTGACCAACGCCTATCAGGTTATATCTATCACTTAAGACATTATCAAAACAATAGTAAAACTCAGAATGGTTTCCATCAGCCATCATAAAGTCCAGATCCCCATCTCCATCATAATCTAAAGGAAGGCCGAAATCGAAGTCAAAGGCCCCGCATTGTCTCCGTGAAATGAGGCGAGGACCATTATACAAAAGTTTGGTGCTCGAAACTGGAAAATCTCCGTGGCCATCATTTTTAAAATAAAAGACTTTTCCACCCATTTTTGTCCCGGTGTTATAATTTATTCGCCGACTGCCACAATAATAATAGCTTGATGACCCATAGACATATTCAGGAGGGTAAGCTTCCTGGCGATTCCAGTTATCTGTTCCAACTACAAAATCCAGGTATCCATCGCCATCGTAGTCACCAACAGCAATGGCGGTGGCTGCACCGTCATAGAGATCATCGTCCAGATAATATGAGCCATAAATATCCCCTAATTGCTTATATAAAGTAAAATGTCCGCTGCCATCGTTTTTATAATATTTAAGACCTCTCCAGTTTACTGCTCCGATAATAAGATCTGCATCTCCGTCTTTGTCAAAGTCGCCAAGTCCAATAGCTGTTACCCCCCGTTCATTCCATCTGTACCATGACTCGCCACTTCGGGCATTGATCAGAATCTCTGGCTTAAATTTAGTAGTATTAGATAGTGGCTTTGTTCCATCATTCCTCAAAAGAATTACCTGGCCGAAGCCATTGCCATATAAAATATCGAGATCTCCATCGTTGTCAATGTCAATAGTAACAGCATTATTAGAACCCCAGCCAAGTTCTAAGTAATCTGCCAATCTTGAAGTATAATCATACCTATCAAACTGGGGCACTCCGCTACTACTAAATGTATGCTTATGGCGGTAAAATAAGACTTCTACAATATACCCAACGCGGCTGCCGGCATCCAGAGACGAACGAGCATACATGAAATCTGGATAGCCATCACTATCAAAATCTCCGGCTACTAAGGTAACCAATTTGGTTTGTGAATATTCGTTTCTGATATAAGGCGTTTTTTCCTGAAAAGTGCCGTTGCCCATATTTTTAACGAAAGCAATTCTGCGGCTATAGATGTCGCTGGTTCCGATCATATCCATCAATCCGTCACGGTCAAAATCAGCATAGGCTACCATACTTATCCAGGTAGGAAAATTTAGCGGGCTGGGGAAATCCTGAAGAATTCCTGCCTGTTTCATGGTTATATAGCCTTCTCCCCAGTGAAGAACAGAGGAATTGCCCTCGTCTTTAAATTGAACATTATCAAAATCCTCTACAAAGTTTATGGTGTATTCTGTACATTGTTGCTGGGCCCGGAATGTCGTGACCAGTACAAAGAGGATTGTTAAAGGTATAATTGTTAATAATAATTTTGTTTTCTTATTCATCATCACACCTCACCTTCCTTTAATGGCAACTGCCCTCTTCAGATTAAGTGCTAAGGCAAAAATATAACCTGACAATAATAGTTACTTCTCATCATTTTCCCCAGATTTATTTCTATATTTAATTTTCTTAATTTTTTATCTCCCATGACAATTTCCTCCTTTCTCCTCCATTAATCTTAGTTCTGGTTGTTACCACTGTCCACTTTTACCTCGGTTATCTGTTTGTAATCTCAACTTCTATTTCCAGGCGGCAGGTAGCCAGAATTCTGTCACTTACCTGGGGGCCTGACCTAACTACGCCAATGCAAACCAGAAGAGCATCAGTATGGTTAGAACCAGCCTGGTTACCGGCTTCATTATCAATGAGGAAAACTGTATAACGATGACTGCTCTCCAGATTGGCGTTCTGGTCATCCAGGTTGTCACTCTGGCCATAGACGAATGGCTTCTCAAAGAAAACTAACATATCCATAGGGATGTTATCCGGGACCCCATCATGATCGTTGTCTATAAGGGATAGAATTTGCTCATCGGTTAGCCGTCGGAAATAACCAGGATTGACTGTATTCTGGTTGCCACCAATAAAAGGAATATCTATTCCGTGTTCGGTAAGTCCTTTAAGATAATAATTGCTAAAATCTATCCAGCCCTCATTACCGATAAATATTCTGGCTGCATCAAATCCAGCTTCAGCTGCATTAAAGGCCTCTTCCTGGTAGCGCATCGAGGCTGCGATTTTAGGACCCGAACTGGTCACAGTAAGAACAGCTACCCCCACCGCCAGCATAAAAGCCAGAACTAAAATTACTATGATTAAGCCGGAGCCGGCCGGCTGGTTTTTTTGACAGTCTTGGCTTTTTATCCCCAAAAATCTATTGAAAAAGGCTTTCTTAGTCATCTTCTCTTCTCTCATCTTTGCCCTGTATTGTAGAGATTTAAGCTTAAATTGCGGATGTTGGCAGTAGTTTCCAGAACAAATCGGCGATGATAGTCATCGGTAAGGCTACCGATGGAATCTGAAACTGACGGCCGCCGGTAATGGTGAATATTTTCTGGCACTTTTCCCGAAACAGAAACAAAACGGTTGGGGGTCCGGCCCACCAGAATCACCCTTACCTGGCGAATCATGGCAATCTGCTCTGGAGTCCAGCCGTCGTCCCAGGGTTTAAAACCATCCAGTAGCCCATCGTTATCAAGGTCTCCGTTGTATTCAAATTGCAGGTCTTCTATGTTTTGGGCTATTGGAAGATGTAAGCCATTATTGGTTTGATACAGGATACCGGGTTCGCCTACGTATCCATTCTCGCCTGGAGCAAGATCTGGAAAGTGAGTAGACCCATAATTTCCAGTTGCATCCAACCAGATTTCTTTGTTGTTTAAAGATACGATTAGTCCACCATCGAAAGCATCCGGGTCACAGTTAGTGCCGTCTGTTAAACCGCCAGGAGGATTTATACCTGGAGCCAGGCCCGGCGACGTATTAAATCCTTCATTGGTGCCGCCTTCGCTCCATATAACGTGAGTTATCTTCCTGACTGCTCCCTGTCTACAGGTGGAAGCAGGATTGGGTAAGATCAAGAAAATCCTATTTGGATCTGTATAGAACCCCTCGGGATAAGGATACTGCTCTAGACTCCCAGGATAAATATCTATTGTTGCCGCGGCACCTTGATAATTCTGAATCTTCAAACTCAGCGGGTAATCCATATTGCCAAGAACAATCAGCCGGTCGGGCCTGACTTCTGTCCCCTGGTCTTCGTTATTGAAACCTTCAAGGGCATACATCCCGAACTCCACAGGCAATCCTGAGCCGGCCATCCGCAGGTCTCTGGTGATCAGGTACATGG
>JAQULR010000070.1 GCA_028749205.1 Acidobacteriota bacterium
GAGCTGGTGGGTGGCTTTTTGGAAACATTTTTTTCAGCTCAGCTACCTGTTTTTCGTCCAGGGTTGGCAAATAATACCAGGCCAGATCTATCCAGCCGTTCCAGGCCCATAAATCAAGCGCATCGATTCCTTCTACCTTGCCCGCTTTTATCCCTGCTGCCATACCCTCAAATTCTTTTTTATATTCTTCTGGCATGATCGGGTCCCATTGATCTTTGGCCGCCTGTCTGAAAAAACCCCAATCTTTCCCGGTAGCATGTTTGAGATAATATTTCATGGTGTCCAGAGCTTCTTTGATCTCTTTAGCATTTAAGAACCCGCTCTGATAACCAAGCTGGTAAGGATCACCTTCTATATGGATGTAAATCCAGCCGTCTCGATCTTCCCTTGAGGCTCCGCTCATCAGGTCCTTATGGGTCCGGGCTTTTTCCTGAGCAAAAGATGGAATGATCAATAATATGGTTAGGAAGAAAACTATCAATAAACCTTTTTTTCTTAAAAACATTTTTCCCCTCCATTTTTTAAGTGCCTTAACTAAACTCCTTCTGGCTTCCCGCCCTTATCCACGCATCTAAACCACCCCCTCCCAGACGAAAAGGTTGTTCCCTCTTTTCTCCACTCTGACCCTATTCATTAGCCTCATTCTCGTCCCGCTATTTTCTTTTTGCTTAAGAACTTACCCCTGGGCTAATTAGTGCCAGATAGCCTCTTTCTGATTGTCCTCAGACTGGATCAGCCTCCATCGAGCAAAGGTCGGTGGTCCAGTTTAATACCATGATTTTCGGCCGACTAGCTGATTTTAACGGTCGTGAAACAGATTTCCGGGGCCAAATTTTCGCCCTTTGGCTACTTTTGCAGTTAGCCATGATTGGGAACCCCGACTTATGGTTAGAACTTACAAAACCTTTATATCTCTTAAAAACAATGACTGTCAAGGTTTTTGTGGCTGACCAGAAACCAGATAACCACCTTAAAATCCAGTTTGTTGTTAAGCTTTTGCCTTCCCGGGCAACAGGCAAGATGTTTAACTGGCGACTGAAACTTTTGACAAAACTTTAGAAACATAATAGCTTTTTTATTAGTGATTTAAGTCTGGAAAGGAGAGGAGGTATGAAAAAGAGAGCTTTTGTTTATCGGGTGTCATTATGTCTTCTGGTCTTCTTCTTATCTTTTGGCTGCGCCCAAAAAGAAAATGTAGAAAAAGCCAGCCTGCCTGATAACAACCGAGACCGTGCTGTCTACAAGACAGAACAGATCGACGGGAAGGAAACGACCTATTTGACCATGGACTATGCCAGGATAGAGCGACCAGCTTCAATTGAAGAATTCACCCGGGTAAGTTATTTGCCACCGATTCAGCAGTATAAAACCTTATCCTGCTGGTGTTTTGCCACCACCTCATTCTTAGAAGCAGAGATGGCCAGAATGGGTAAAGAGCCGGTCAAGCTTTCAGAGATGTACACTGTCTATTGGGAATTCGTGGAGAAAGCCAGAAGATTTGTCCGAGAAAAAGGCAATTCGATTTTTTCCGGTGGCTCTGAGCCCAATGCTGTTATTGAGAGGATGAAAGTCTATGGAGCAGTCCCAGCGACTGCTTATACTGGCCTTCTCCCGGGCAAAACCGAGCATGATCACACGGCCCTTTTTGAGGAGATGGACAAATACCTGCAAACCTGCAAGAGCAATAACTTCTGGAATGAAGAAGAAATCCTGGCCAATATCAAGAAGATATTAAATAAACACCTGGGTGAGCCACCTCAGACGGTCGAGGTCGATGGAAAAGCTATCAGCCCGGTTGATTACCTGAAGAATGTGCTGCAACTGCCGCTCGATGATTATGTAGCGGTCATGAGCTTTACCTACTTACCTTTTTATACCAAAGGGGAATTCAAAGTGCCGGACAACTGGTGGCACAGCCAGGAATATTACAATGTTCCGCTCGACGATTATTACCAGGCCATATTGCAGGCTATAAAAAATGGTTATTCATTGGTTTTATCAGTTGATTTTACGGAGCCAGGAAATATTCCTGAGGCCAATCTGGGCGTTATCCCTGATTTTGACGTGCCCCGAGATTATATCAATCAAGACAGCCGCGAGCTGAGGTTTTTTAACTCGGCCACTACCGATGACCACGGCCTCCATCTGGTTGGTTATAAAGAGACACCAAAAGATACCTGGTTTTTGGTCAAGGATTCATGGTCAACGGCTTATGTCGGAAAAGTCAAAGGCTACTTTTTCTATCGCGATGACTATGTGAAGCTCAAATCTCTGGCTTTCCTTGTCCATAAAGACGCCGTAAGAGATTTACTGGCCAGATTTAAGGCAAACTGAAAAGCATCAAAAATCCCGGGCTAAGTGGTTTTTTTATCGACATCAGGAGATGGCAACTGAATAGCTAAAGCTTTCGCTCCGGGCATGGTGGGCTCAAGTCAGCTGGTCTCCCAGGTCATGCAGGCTGAAGTCTCGCAGATGGTTGACCCCAACTACACCATTCTGGTCAAATTCCCCAAGAAATATTTACCGGAAAAAAAGCCCGTCTTCGGTGGTGTGCATGACAAACTGAAGTAAGACTCAAAGCATCTATTAGCGGAAGATAAATAGTAAAAGTGCGGCGGTTGCCCACATCTGCTCTTATTTTCTCTTCTAATCTTATTTGTAAATCAAATTAAAAAGTTTATTAGCCAGTTCTTGATTAATTTCCTTGAGAATTTTGTATTCATCTAGAGCAGAACTTTTGTCCCCGGTAATGATATAAGCTAAGCCTAAATTGTAGTGCGCCGCTGCATAATCAGGCTTTATACGTATTGCCTGCTTACAAGATTCTATTGCCTCGCTGTGGCGCCCAAGATTCCCATAAGCTGCCCCTAACTCGCAGTGCGCTTCTGCATGATCAGGCTTTATACGTATTGCCTGCTTATAAGATTCTATTGCCTCGCTCCGGCGCCCAAGATTCCCATAAGCTAACCCTAAATTGCAGTGCGCCGCTGCATAATCAGGTTTTATACGTATTGCCTGCTTAAGAGATTCTATTGCCTCGCTCGAGCGCCCAAGATTCCCATAAGCTGCCCCTAAACCGCAGTGCGCCTCTGCATAATCAGGCTTTATACGTATTGCCTGTTTATAGGCTTTTATTGCATCATTGTATTGCTTAAGTTGACCATAACAATAACCAATTTGAAAATAGGCATCAGCATAGTTTGGGTCTTTCTCTACAGCCTTTTGAAAATAGATGAGCGCTTTTTCAATATCTTCTGTCCAGAGATGAAGCAATCCTGTATAATAAAGTCCTCCTGCTGATGCAAGCCATTCTTTTCTTCTGCTTGATTTCCATTCGGCCAATGTCTTCTCTTTGGCCAATTCAAGTTTAGTAATCCTTTCAGAAGGAACGGCAAAGTTCAAATTCTGTCCCTCCAGGATTTGAAATGTTGCTATACCAATAACTTCTCCTTTCAAATTCACCACCGGGCTACCGCTTGAACCAGGAGACAGTGGTGCCGTGATTTGAATAATTTTGCCAAATCGAGGAATTTCCCGGACTGCCGAGACAATACCATCTGAAACTGTTTTTTCAAGTCCAAGCGGGCTTCCAATTACAATCACCCGCTCACCGACTTCTGGTATCGAATAACTCAGTTGGATAGGATTAACTAACTCTGGCGCTATGTCTACAGAGGCACGAATAAGATCGTATTCTTCGTCTTCTGCCACAATGCCAGTAATGGCATAAACTTTTCCCTCGCCTATCTTGATTTCAGCCTTGCTGGCATCTTCAACTACATGGCGGTTGGTGATGATATCACCATTTTTGCTAATAAAAAAACCACTGCCCTGGGCTTTTACCTTCCCGTCTTCATCATATGTCAGGATTAGCACTGTTGATGGCTGGACTTTTTTTTATAATTTCAGGCAATTTTTCCTGGGCATGACCTGGAGCAATAATTGAAACCAAAAGAAATAAAAGACAGAAAAATTGCCCCGTTAAATTCAAACAAGGCCGCTTTCTCATTAGTTTCTCCTACCTGAACATCAGGCTACATAAAAGCTATCGTTGACATAAACCAACTCGCCATTATGATCAACTAAAATTGCTTCTTCAACTGCCTGGTAAAGTCGAGATCACATTTAGACGAGCCATCTTTTCCTTCCCTTATTAGTTAATTTAGCAAACTTTTAGCCGAACAATCAAGTTATAGTTAGCTTCAAATAGGACCTACATTGCTTGCCTTTCTGGTCAAAATTGATTTTTCTACAGAGGTGTCAGATTTCTGGCGTCTTTTGACCTGCTTATGTGCTCATGCTCACTCAAACCTGCTTCCTCGTCTATTTTCTTCTCGGCGAGGGCCATTATGTCGAGCATGTTAAATTGTTTTGAGAAAATTCGCCCTATATTAGGTCGGTTTAGTTAAAATTCAGGTTAGGATAAAATAAGCGGCGGACATTCACTATTTAAATTTTACTGCTGTCCCGTAGATTAATACTCTGCCTTGGTCACTTTCTGTCCTATTTGAAAACGAATACCGAATACCCACCACGGCGTCTGCTCCTGCGGCCACAGCCTTTTTTTCAAATTCTTCCATTCCTTTTTTGATTGCTCCTGATAATGGGTCCTTAATCTTAAATGTGGCATAATCCTGGTCCTGGGTGATAATCCCAAGAATTTCATAATCTGTTTTCAAGTTCTCTGTTGTATAGATAATCTTCTTTGGAGATTCCTGCAGCCCAGGCGGTATGCCTGCTTTCTCCTTCGTTATTCCACTCACACACGACACAAGAAATACAATAACGAAAAGAGAAAAGATGAAAAGAAGACCATAATTTCCTATTTTTTTCATTTTGACCATCCTTTCATAATTTTTCCTCTAAATTTGCGTGCATAACAGGTTAGATTATTATGCATTGCCTCCATCTTTACCAAAATGGCAACGATGTTTA
>JAQULR010000071.1 GCA_028749205.1 Acidobacteriota bacterium
ATAAGGACGAGGAATTGGCAATACATTGTGTCAACTTAAATAACGATTTTATCAGTCAGATACTCAAGGTATTTGGAGCAGAGGAATTAGCTAGAAGAATGTCGATGCCTCCTTCTGCTCAGGAATTGTTAAAATCGATTATCTGATTTTAGAAAGAGAAAAAACAGTTGGCCTGCATTTTTTAGATCAGAAATGAATAAATTATTGGTTATCTACCTGCTGGAAAAAACGGTCTATAAGATAGGCTCTGAAATGAACAATCGGCTTGACTGGCAGGCGAGACCTTTAAGAGGTATCCTTTATGAAATAGGAGCAATTGATAGTGGGAAAAGAGAATAAAATCCTAAAAGAAGGTTCTTTATTCAGTCAAGATGATATCTTCCTTTTTAATGAAGGGACGCACTTTCAATTATACCGACACCTGGGGGCCCATCTTATTGGGGAGGCTGAAGACAACAGGGTTCATTTTGCTGTCTGGGCGCCCAATGCTGAGTCAGTTTCAGTTATAGGTGATTTTAATAACTGGCAACCTGACTGTCATCAGCTAAAACAGATTCATATGGGTAGTGGCATCTGGGAAGTTACAATTAGCAATTTAAATAAAGGAGAAAGATATAAATATCATATTAAATCCAGATATCATAATTATCGGGTGAATAAGAGGGATCCCTTCGCTTTCTACGGTGAAACTCCCCCAGCTACGGCTTCTATAATCTGGGATTTAAATTATCAATGGCATGACCAGGATTGGCTGGAAAAACGGCGGCAGAAAAACAAGCTGGACCAGCCTTTTTCTGTCTATGAGGTTCATCTTGGTTCCTGGCGGAGAAAATTAAATCCTCCCAATGGTTTCCTCAGCTACCGGGAAATCGCTTCCGAGCTGGCTCAGTATTGTCAGGATAATGGTTTTACTCATGTAGAATTTTTACCCGTGATGGAGCATCCTTTTTATGGTTCCTGGGGGTATCAGACAGCCGGTTATTTTTCCCCAACCAGCCGTTATGGCAACCCCCAGGATTTGATGTATCTGATTGATTGTCTTCATCAAGACGATATCGGCGTTATTCTGGATTGGGTTCCCTCTCATTTCCCTGGTGATGAACACGGGTTAGCTTATTTCGATGGCACTCATCTCTACGAACATGCTGATCCCAGACAGGGATTTCACCCTGATTGGAATAGTTATATTTTTAACTATGGTCGGCGAGAGGTGCAGGCCTTTTTAATCAGCAGTGCCTTATTCTGGCTGGATTATTACCACGCTGATGGCTTAAGAGTAGATGCCGTGGCCTCCATGCTCTATCTTGATTATTCCCGAAAAGAAGGAGAATGGATACCCAATCGCTATGGGGGAAGAGAAAATTTAGAAGCTATAGACTTTATCAAAAAACTCAATGTAACCGCCTATTCCTATTTTCCAGATATCCAGATGATTGCCGAAGAATCTACTGCCTGGCCCATGGTCTCCAGGCCTGTCCATCTGGGAGGTCTGGGTTTTGGCCTGAAATGGAATATGGGCTGGATGCACGACACGCTGTCCTATTTTTCCAGAGATCCTATCTATCGTAAGTATCACCATCATGAACTGACTTTTAGCCTGTTGTACGCCTTTCATGAAAATTTTATTCTGGCTCTTTCCCATGATGAGGTAACTCATGGTAAAAAGTCCCTGTTAGAAAAGATGCCTGGTGATGACTGGCAAAAATTTGCCAATCTCCGTTTACTATTAGGTTACCTGATGGCCCATCCTGGCAAAAAATTACTCTTTATGGGTGGCGAATTTGCCCAGAGAAGAGAATGGCAACATGATTTTTCCTTAGACTGGCATTTGCTGGATATGCCTAATCATCAACAAATGCAAAGGTGGGTCAAAGACCTGAACCACTTTTACCGGAGGGAAAAGGCTCTTTATGAGGTTGATTTCGAGAGTTCCGGGTTTCAGTGGATAGAAAGTGATGATTGGGAACACAGTGTCTTGATCTTTTTGAGAAAAAACAGGGATGGTCAGGAGAAGATCCTGGTTGTCTGTAATTTTGTTCCTACCCCGTGGTATAACCACCGAGTTGGAGTACCTGAAGAAGGTGTTTGGCAAGAATGCTTGAACAGTGATGCCACTATCTACGGTGGAAGTGGACATGGTAATTTAGGTCAGGTCAAGACTTCACCTATTCCTTACCAGGGAAATGATTTTTCCATCAATCTAACTATTCCCCCTCTTGGTATCCTGTTCTTTAAAAGTCCAGAAAAATAAAAAATAATATGATATTCGGTTTTAATTATGGCGTGGCTGGGAAAACGGATTTTTTTCTCTGGGCCCCCTTTACAGGAAAAATAAATTGGGGTGATGATGGCCTTTATTCTTTTGCCGTTCAAAACTCCTCTGGTTCTCCCAATAACCTAAAAAAACTGGCCTCAGAAAAAAAATTTTCAGGCCTGGACGAGATGGGTCAATGGAGTTTGCTTTTAGATTCTTATCAGGGAAAATGGCTGAGAAAATTTTCCCAGGCTCCTGAAATATTAGATCAAGATACAAAACTGCCCTTGAAACTTTTTCAGTTTCTTTTATATAAACAAGGAGTTAATCACCAACATGGATAATAAGAGATTCATTTGCATCCACGGACATTTTTATCAACCACCTCGGGAAAATCCCTGGCTGGAGGATATTGAATTACAGGATTCTGCCTATCCCTTTCATGACTGGAATGAGAGGATATCTGAAGAATGCTATAAAGCCAATGCGGCTTCGCGAATTCTTGATGAAGAGGGAGATATAGTCCAGATTACCAATAACTATAGCAAAATTAATTTTAATTTCGGTCCCACCCTGCTGTCCTGGATGGAAAAACATCAACCGGAAATATATCAGGATATTCTGGATGCAGATAAGACCAGCCAAAAAAACTTTAATAGTCATGGCTCGGCCATTGCCCAGATCTATAATCATCTGATTATGCCGCTGGCCAACCAAAGGGATAAATACACCCAGGCATACTGGGGAATAAAAGATTTTCAGTTACGTTTTGGCCGGGACCCTGAAGGTATGTGGCTACCCGAAACTGCTGTTGATTATGCGACGTTGGAAATTCTGGCCGAATTAGGAATCAAATATACCATCCTGGCCCCTCACCAGGCAGCCAGTATCAGAAAAATTGGGACGGAAGATCCCTGGCAGGAAGTACCCAACGGGGGGATCGATTTCAAGCAGGTATATCTGTGTCCTTTGCCCTCCGGTAAGACAATTAACCTATTTTTCTATAATGGTCCTCTGGCTAATGAGGTCAGTTTTGGAGATCTGCTAAATAATGGAGAGAAATTTGCCAATCAACTGTTGAGCAGTTTCTCAAAAGAAACCCAAAAGCCGGAACTGGTGCATATAGCTACCGATGGGGAAACCTTTGGTCATCACCACCGATTTGGCGATATGGCTTTGTCTTACTGTCTGCATTACCTGGGAAAAAATAATCTGGTCAGAGTAACCAATTATAGTGAATATCTGGAATTAAACCCGCCAGCTTATGAAGTGAAAATTGCTGAAAATACTTCCTGGAGTTGTGTCCACGGGATTGAGCGCTGGCGAAATGATTGTGGCTGTCAGACCGGAACAAATCCAAACTGGCATCAGCGATGGAGAAAACCTCTCCGGGAGACTATGGACTGGTGGCGAGACCAGGCGGTAGAAATATTTGAAAATGAAGGGAAAAATTACTTTAAGGATATCTGGCAGGCCAGAAATGACTACATTGATATCATTCTTAACCGGGATCTGGAAAATATAAAAGCATTTTTTAATAAGTTCAGTCATCATTCCCTGGATAAAAATGAGCTGACCAGGGCTATTAAATTATTAGAGATGCAACGCAACGCCATGCTAATGTATACCAGCTGCGGCTGGTTTTTTGACGACCTATCGGGAATTGAAACTATTCAGGTTATTAGATATGCCGCTCGTAGTATTCAGCTGGCCAGAGAATTGACCGGGCTTGATTTAGAACCTGAGTTTATTAAAAGGTTAGAAAAGGCGCCCAGCAATCTGCAGCAATATCAGAATGGAGCAAACATCTATCAGGCTTTCGTCAAACCGGCCGTCATTGATCTCCTCCGAGTTGGGGCTCACTATGCTATTTCTTCCTTATTTGATGGGACTCAAAAAAATATTTATGCCTATCAAATTTTAGATGATGAGATGGAACGAAGCCAAAATGGGCAATTGAAAATAGCCCTTGGTCGAGCAACTATCGCCTCAGAAATAACCTTAGAAGAAGAAAGAGTCAGCTTTGCCGTCCTTCATCTTGGTGACCACAATGTAAATGGAGGCATAAGACAACATCAGAATGAACAGGCTTATCAGGAAATGGTTCGAGAAATCAAGGCGGCTTTTAATCAGGCTAATGTGGCCGATATTATTAGATTGATGGATAAATATTTTCAGACCAATAGCTATTCTCTCTGGCATCTGTTTAAGGACGAACAGAGACAGGTTATTCAAAAAATACTTCAACCCAATCTGGAACGAGCCGAGCAAAGCCTGACTCAAATTTATAATGATAATTATAATCTGATGAATTTTTTAAGAAGCCTGAACATTCCGATACCTCAACCTTTATCGGCAATTATTGAGCAGGCAATTAACCAAAAATTAAAAAAGATTTTTTCTCAAGATTTAATTGAGCTGGAAGATTTAGAAAATGTTATTCGGGAAGTTAAAAACTGGTCGGTAAATATCGATCACGAGACTTTAGCCTTTAAGATAAGTAACTGGATTAATACTGCTCTGGAAAAGATTAAAAAGCAGCCTGAAGATATCAATCAGATTCAATATGTTTCCTCGGTGCTGGAAAAAGTTAATAGCTTCGAGATTCAACTCCATCCCTGGAAAGCCCAAAACCTGTATTTTGTCCTGAAACA
>JAQULR010000032.1 GCA_028749205.1 Acidobacteriota bacterium
GGTAATAAGGATATGAAAGATATCCTTGGAGGCAAGGGAGCCAACTTAGCCGAGATGGCCGGTATCGGTATTCCAGTTCCACCGGGTTTTACTATTTCTACTGAGGTTTGTAACCTATTTTTCAGGGCTGGGAACAAAATTCCAAAAGAAGTCGAGCAACAGATTATGACCGGTCTTAAAAAACTGGAAAAAGTCTCTGGTCTGAAATTAGGAGATGCTTCCAACCCCCTCCTGGTTTCAGTTAGATCCGGAGCCAAGTTTTCTATGCCTGGAATGATGGATACCATTCTAAACCTCGGTCTTAATGACCAGACTGTTAACGGGCTGGCTAAAAAGACAGGTAACCGCCGTTTTGCTCTTGATTGTTATCGCCGCTTAATTCATATGTTTTCAGATGTAGTTCTGGAGATTCCTAAGAAGAAATTTGAAGAAATTCTCAGGGTAAAGAAAGAGGCTAAGCAGATAAAATATGACCATGAGCTGACCGAAGAAGTTCTAGAAGAGATTATTTCTGAATATAAGAAACTGGTGCTCGAAGAAACTGGCCAGGAATTTCCTCAGAAGGTATCTGATCAGCTCAAACTGGCTGTTTCAGCAGTTTTCATGTCCTGGAACAACCCGAGAGCTATTACCTATCGCCGCAAATACCACATTCCTGAAAACCTGGGAACAGCTGTTAATGTTCAACAGATGGTTTTTGGCAATTACGGCCCAACCTCAGCTACTGGGGTCGGCTTTACTCGTAATCCCTCTACTGGCGAAAAAGAACTTTACGGTGAATACCTGGTAAATGCCCAGGGTGAGGATGTGGTAGCTGGGATCAGAACTCCTTCTCCTCTTAAGAATCTGGAAAAGGAGATGGCCGAGGTTTTCAGACAGCTGGTCTCAGTAGTTAAAAAACTAGAAAAACACTATCGAGATGTTCAGGATTTCGAGTTCACCATCCAGGAAGGTAAGCTTTACATGCTTCAGACCAGGAATGGCAAGAGAACTGGAATGGCTGCAGTTAAGATAGCTGTAGATATGGTAAGAGAAAAGCTGATATCCAGGGAAGAGGCTTTGCTAAAAGTAGAGCCTGATGCCCTTAATCAGTTGTTACATCCGGTTTTTGACCTTGAAGAGAAAGCTAAACATGAAGTTCTGGCTCAAGGCTTAGCTGCCTCTCCGGGTTCAGCCACAGGCCAGATTGTTTTTACAGCCAATGAAGCGGTTGCCTGGAAGAATGAGGGCAAAAAGGTAATTCTGGTCAGAGAAGAAACCTCCCCCGATGATATTCACGGAATGAGTGCTGCTCAAGGCATCCTGACGGCTACTGGAGGAATGACCTCACACGCTGCGGTTGTTGGCCGCCAGATGGGCAAACCCGCAGTGGTTGGCTGTGGGGCCATAAAAGTACGTGAGGAAGAAAAAACCTTTTACCTTGGAAACAGAAAATTTAAAGAAGGAGATTGGATTTCTATTGACGGTTCA
This sequence comes from Acidobacteriota bacterium, assembly GCA_028749205.1. Lineage (GTDB taxonomy): Bacteria > Acidobacteriota > Aminicenantia > Aminicenantales > Saccharicenantaceae > Saccharicenans. The sequence goes on from JAQULR010000032.1 coordinate 1,471, forward strand.
ACCGGAGAGGTCCTTGAAGGTGAGATTCAAACCAGGCCTTCGGAAATTTTACAGGTAGTTAGAGGCATCATGAGGCCTGAGGCCTCAAAAATTTACCAATATTTTTCTACCCTCCTTTCCTGGGCTGATAAATCAAGGAAATTAGGAGTCAGAGCTAATTCTGATAGCCCGGAAGATGCTCGGGTAGCCTTTGCCTTTGGTGCTGAAGGAATTGGGCTAGCCAGAACTGAGCATATGTTTTTCGGTCCAGATCGCCTGCCAATCGTAAAAGAAATGATCATGGCTGAGAAAGAAGAAGCCAGGCGTGAGGCCCTGGCCAAACTTCTTCCTTTTCAGCAGCAAGATTTTTATGAGTTTTTTAAGGAAATGAGAGGTCATCCAGTGACTATTAGAACCATTGACCCGCCGCTCCACGAGTTTCTCCCGAGGAAAGAAGATTTAATGGTTGAACTGGCTGTCTTGAAAGCTACCGGTGGTTCTGCTGAGAAAATTTCAGAATTAGAAAAGCTTTTGGGCCGGGTCAGGGCTCTATCAGAGTTTAATCCAATGCTTGGTCATAGGGGTTGCCGGCTGGGAGTTACTTACCCTGAGATAACCGAAATGCAAGCTCAAGCTATTTTTGAAGCTGCCTGTGAGCTGACTAAAGAGGGCCAAAAGGTCTATCCTGAAATCATGATTCCCTTAGTTGGTACTATTACTGAGTTATCTAACCAGAAAGAAATTGTGGATCGGATCGCGGTGGAAGTTATGAAGAAATATGGGGTGAAGATTAAGTATTCTGTCGGGACCATGATTGAAATACCGCGGGCCGCCCTGACCGCAGAGGAAATAGCCACCGAAGCCTCATTCTTTTCTTTTGGGACTAATGACCTGACCCAGACAACTTACGGAATTTCACGAGATGATAGCGCTAAATTCCTTAATTATTATCTTAACCACGGCCTCTGGAGCGACGATCCGTTTGAAACACTTGACCAGAAAGGTGTGGGACTGCTTATGAAATGGGCAGTGGAAAAGGGACGTAAGACCAGACCTAACCTCAAAGTCGGCATCTGCGGGGTTCATGGTGGTGATCCTAGGTCTATAGTCTTCTGCCATCAGATCGGGTTAAACTATGTCAGCTGTTCAGCCTATCAGGTTCCAATTGCCAGACTTAGTGCAGCCCAGATAGCCATCAAGGAAAAAACAGATAATAAGAACCAAACGGTCAGGAGAAAACCTGTTAAAAAAAGTCGGACTGGAAGAATAAAAAAAGTTAAGAAATAACTCAGTTATACCGGTATTATGTTATCATGAGCTGATTGATGAGTAGCCCAGGTTAAATCAAAATGGCAGATATTGTTGATTCGGTTCTTTCGCTTTTAAACTGGAAATTACCTTTCAAGTTTATTTACAGCAATGAATATTGGATGCTTGACCTTGGCCATCATCTCTTCCCTGTTAAAAAATACCGAATGCTCTACGAGAGGGTCATCGCTTTAGGTGCAAGCAATAAGGATTTCATCCAATCCGAGCCAGCCAGCGATGAAGACCTTCTCTTGGTCCACTCTCCTGAGTATATTAAAAAGGTAATGACCGGTAAGCTGTCGTCAGTTGAGGTTCAGGCTTTGGAACTGCCCTTCTCACCAGCAGTGGTCAGGTTTTTTTTGATGATGACTGGTGGAACCATAAAAGCAGTAGAAAATGCCCTGAAGACAGGCCTGGCGGTTCATTTAGGGGGAGGTTTCCATCATGCTTTTCCTGATCATGGAGAGGGTTTTTGCGTGTTTAATGATATAGCGGTAGCTATTGAGAAAATGAAGAAGCAGGGAAAGATTGATCGGGCGATGATTGTTGATTGCGATCTTCACCACGGTAATGGGAATGCTTTTATCTTTTCCAAAAAGGATTATGTTTTTACCTTTTCTATACACCAGGTGGACCTATATCCTACAGAGAAACCTTCAAGCGACCTCGACATCGGACTCTGGTCAGGAGATAATGATGAGGCCTATCTCTCAGCTCTAAGTCCCAACTTTCCACGCCTATATCAAGAATTCAAGCCGGATCTGGTGGTTTACCTGGCTGGAGCTGATCCTTCCCAACAAGATATGCTCAGTGGGCTTAATGTCACTGCTGAAGCTCTGAAAAAGAGAGATAAAATTGTGATTGGCAATGCCAGAAAATTAAAGATTCCCGTGGCTATTGTTTTAGGTGGCGGATATGCTTCTGAGATTGAGCAAACTGTTGAAACTCATCTAAACACTGTTAAAGTAGCTATCAGCGTCTGGAAACGGAATCCTCAATTTCTGGTCACCTCTTCTATCCAGTCCGAATAGTCTTTATAAACAGAAATAACTGGTAGGGCTAAAATCTCAGGGACTTCATAGGGATGAACTTCTCTTAGCTTATTCTCCAGATCGGAGTAAAGAGAAAGCTGGGTTTTTATCAGCATAACTACCTCTTTATCTTCTGTTAGATTGTCTTTCCACCAGTAAAGAGAAGCCCCTTTGACCAGGGTGCAGCAGGCTGCCAACTTGCTTTCAAGCAGTTCTTTGGCTACAGCCCGAGCCTTTTCCTCCTCAGAGAAAGTTGTCAAAACTACAATCAAATTAGTTCCCTGGCTCATAGCTTTAGTCCTTACTCCTGAAGAAAGATATGAGCAAAAACTTTGGCGTCCCCGACCAGGTTATCGATCAGACAGTATTCATTTGGCATATGAGCGGTTTCATCAAGCTTTGACCAGCAGGCGGCTGGGAATCCAGCCCTTCGGAATAGAGCAGCTACCGTACCACCGCCGATGCCCATAGCTCTGGCTTCTTTTTGATAAACTTCTCTCACAGCTTTTTTAAGCGCCTGGACTACGGGGGCTCTGGTGGAGGTGGGAGGTGCTGCTGGGGCTTCCTGAACAAGTTCCAGGTTAATTTTGACTCTGAATTTTTTCTCGATACTTGCAGTCATCTTACGAATAGTTTTAAGAACATCCTGGATCTTATGAGTGGGTAAAAGCCGGCAATCAAGATAGAAAATGTCTTCGCCCGGGATAGTGTTAATATTAGGCACATTGGCTTCTTTTTTGGTTGGTTCGAAGGTGGAGATGGGCGGGCTAAACAGACGGTCCTTTTTGTTAAAAATCTGATAAAGCTTCTGTAGCTCGGTAATGAGAAAGCTGGCTGCCTTAAAACTGTTCCGTCCTTTTTGTGGGGTTGAGCCGTGTGCCTGTTGGCCCACTGTCCGAATTTTCAGCCAGAGGATTGATTTTTCAGCCACCTCAATCATAGTGCCATGGCTATTTCCGGCGTCTGGAACGATTATCAAGTCATTCTTACGAAAGGCTTTAGAATTTTTTAGAACGTATTCAATGCCTTTCTGGCTTCCAGTTTCTTCATCCGCTACTAAAGCCACTCCAACATCGTAAGCTGGCTTAATTTTTTCAACAGCCAGAGCTTTAACCGCAAAGATAGAAGCTACCATGTCCTGCTGATTATCTTCAACCCCGCGTCCATAAATCCTTCCTTCTTCTACCCAGGCCTTAAAGGGATTACCTTTCCAGAGAGCTAGCTCGCCTGGAGGTACTACATCTAAGTGAGTCATAATCCAAATAGTCCTTTCCGAACTATGGCCTCGGTAATAGGCCAGGATATTTGGACGATAACCCGAAGAGGCTTCTATATCAGGGGCTTTGATCATCGTCAGATCGGTAAAGCCACTCTGCTTGAGGCAGGATTCCAAAAACTCAGCTTTCTTGGTTTCACCGTCTCCGCCGCTGGCCGGAGCAATGGCCGGAATGGCACAAAGCTGCATTTGCAGGTCGATCATCTCGTCCCGAAAAGCGTCCAGCCTTTTTGCTAAACAATTGAAAAGCTTTTTATCAGGCATGGATAACTCCTTTTTGTGATTATCGTGATGATAACATCAGATTCAATTGTAGTTCAAGATATTATCCTGGATTATCCACAAATAATCCATGGTAACTTTGCCTTTAGACGAATCCAACGGCCAGAATTCTTATTAAAAGGATGAACTTTGTCTCTACCAAGGCCCTTGGCTGATATAAGGCTGCCGTCGTCACCTCATAGATACCATAAATGTAGGCCAGGTAGTCGTGGTTAGAAGCTATTGTTAAAGTGTCCCATTTTTATAATGGACTTGGCCTAAGTAATTATGGGCGGAGAAATAAATTTATGTAAACAGAGGAACTATTCAAGCGGTTTATCAACTGCCTTGACTTAAAAACAGAACATAATAAAATCAAGGCTTAAAGTAAAATTCGTTATTAGGAGTTAGCCTTCTTCAGGCATCAATGGAGGGTTATGGAAAAGCCAGCGGTTTTACTGGTTGCCGGTTCTGCCGAATTTGGAAGTGGTGAGTGTCAATTACTGGATTACCTCAGGTACCCCGGCAAAAAACCTTTTTTGCCATATATTATCTTTCCGGCTGAAGGTCCTCTGGTGGAAGTGGCTAAGGAATCTGGATTAAACGCTGGCGTTGTTCAGAGTCGTGATTATTTAACCGGTTTTAAGGAGTTGTGGCGTCAACCGCTGACCTGGGTTTATAACTTGAACAGTTTCATAAAAATGTCGGCTATTATCAGACAAAATAACATCCGGCTTGTTCTGAGTCTATCTTTTATCAACTGGACCGGGGCACTTTCAGCCAGACAGGAAGGTATCGCTCATATCTGGATGATAAGAGAAGTGCTATCCGGAAGGAAGAATTGTCTAAATTTTTTTTGGGGTACATGGCTGGCCAGCAGGCTGGCCACCGACCTGTCGGTCTTAATGCTTCCAGAGTCCTCTCTGGCTGCGGAGATATTTCAGAAGAAAAGGACCAGAGAAAAAACTCGGATTCTGCCACCAGCCATAGATGTTGACAGATACGATGAGCAGCTAAACCAGTTTTCAGAGAATTGCCGAGATGAAAAACCAGGAGTCGGTTTTTTTTTCAGCCTTCCTGATGTCCACAAGGTAAAAGAAACAGTTCTAGCAGCCAGGTCAGAAATACTATCTAGCCAGGAAAGACAGCAGACTGGTCTTTTTTTGTTTTTCCCCGGATTTAAAGAGAAAACTAAGCAGGGGCTTAAAGAAAAAGTTTTGAAGGAACTCGAAGGCAGTGGGCTGCAGCCGGAGTTTCCTGAATTCGGCCGGCTGCCGAGCCTGTGGAAAAAATTACAAGTAGCAGTCATTGTTCCAGGTTTTGATCCCATGAGCCGGATTGTCCTGGAAGCCGGGCTGGCTAAGGTGCCGGTGATAGTAGAAAGAGGAGCTGCCTCAGAATTAGTAGTTCATGGTCGAACAGGAGTCATTTTTGATTACCAGGCTTATAAAGATTATAGTTCTTATCTAAAATCGATTTTAACTAATAAAAAGCAGGCCTGCCAGATGGCTCAGGCTGCCAGAGAACACATCATCGAACACTATTCTCTTGATACTTGGAAACAAAAATTTGAGCAGCTCCTGGCCGGGATTTTATCTCTTCCTTAGAAATGAAAAACCCATCCAGATATACTGGAGCCCAGAAATCACTGTAGCCAGAATGGTCAGGTCGTACAGCCAGTTAAGTAGACCTGCCTCTTTCTGCAGAAGGTTAAAAAAGAGAACGGCTAAGACCGTTAAAATCTGACAGACCGTGCTGGTTTTTCCCATTAAAGTTGGTGGGAAGTTTTGTCTTCTATTTAGAAGAAAAAGAATCAAAGCCCCAACTACAATCAACAGGTCTCTACCGAGAACTATCCAAAACACTGGCCAGGGAATAGTGTTGGGAAAGGCAAATTCCGGAAAGCAGAGCAGAAAGAAACTGCTAAAGATGAGAAGCTTATCGGCTAAGGGGTCAAGCCATAAACCGACTGTTGAGTATTGATGCCAGATTCTGGCTACCAGCCCGTCCAGAACATCAGTTAAACCAGCCAGAAGAAAAATAAAAAAGGCTCCAGACAGCTTATGTTTCAGAAGAGCCAGAACAAAAAAAAGAACTAAAATTATCCTGAATAGGGTTAGATAATTAGCCAGGGTGCCAAAAGTTGCTCTCAGCTCAAGGCCATGGTTGCGAGGCTCGTTCATCTGATCTTTGGCCTTAGTCACTTGATTAAGTTTAACAAAATATCAGCTATTCTTAAAGCTTCAATTCCTGAGACAGGCAAATCAGGCAGAAATCTCCTTTGGCTGGAGAGTTCCATCAGCTGGTAGGCGATCATGTTAACTGCGGGCAAATAATAGGGATTATCAGCAGGAATGTCATTTATTTGAATCCTATCAGGAGGAATGGTGGGGATAATTCTTTTCCCTTTTCTTTGTAGATAATTGATCAACCGGTAAAAAGTATCAGCCAGCTCAACTCTGGTGACCGGCCGGTTCGGTTCAAAAGTATGGTTATCATAAATATCCATCAAAGATATAGAAGCGACTTGGATGATAAATTTAGCAGCCCAACTGGTAGAGATATCTATAATAACTGGTGGCGATGAGGGTTGAGGCAGAAAATTGTTGAATTTAACCGCCAGGATGGCAGCCAGGTCTTGCCGGGTAATGGCCTGTGATTTGGGGATCTCATGAAACATGCTTGGCAGTTCAATTATGCCCAGCCGGTTTCTCAAAAATTCTATTTTTTCTTTAACTTGTTTATTTCCAGGGTCCAGCTGCTCTAGTTTTTCATACATGCCCAGAGCTTGACTCAAATCATCGTTAGCCTCTACGGTTTCAGCATATTCTCTAAGGATCTGTTTATCCTGGGGTTTAAGATTATAAATTACTTGATAATGGTTAATAGCCTGATCGTATTTTTTTTCACTGCGGTAGATCCGGGCTAATTGGAGATGAGCCTCGACAGAATCAGGACTATAAAAAAGAGCTTTAAGTAGTTCTTCCTTGGCCTGTTCTTTTCTGTTCAGTTCAAGCTCCTCCTGAGCTTTTTTAAGATGGGATCGGGCCAAGTTTGTTTTTATTTCATCATATCTGGGTCTGGCCCAGCTCTGGTCTGGTGATTTTTTCAGGATTTCCCTCAATTGTATAAATAGCCGTTCCTCATCACCTGTTTGTTCATAGATGGTGGCCAGACCTATCCGGGCTGAGATAAGCTCTGGATTGAGCTCCACAGCCCTGAGAAAAAAGGCTTCTGCTTCACTTAATTGCTGTTCATAGAGGCGGCAGTAGCCCTCTCCCAGATTGAAAAAGGGATTTTCCCGGCTCAGTTTACTGAATTCCTTCCTGGCTTTTTCTATGTTTCCTTGTTTCAAACTATTCCAGCCTTCTTCAAAAGCCAACCGTTCATTAAGTGATAGTTGAGCCAAAACCACTGGTTGGGGATTTTCTAAATAAAAAGATGGAGGGACATAAGTTGGTTGAAAGGTAGCACAAGAAGATAAAAGTAAAATTAACAATATAAAAATAACTACCGTTGATAGCTTTATTCCCTTCATAAGCCTTCTCCTTTTTGAAGGTAGGGAAGATATGTGTAAAGAGAGGTTTTTTCTGTGGCCACCTGATATTCCCAGCCTTCAAGGGTCTCAATTTTTTTGATGATGATAGCCTGACGAGGTAAAGAACTGGCCAGCTCGGCCCTGGACTTGGGAATGCGCAATCTTAAAGTTCGGAAGTTCTTAAACAGTATTCTTCTCAACCTGTCCTTCAACTGGTCTAAGCCATCACCTGTAAGAGCCGAAATGTAAAGTGGGAGTTGCCCTGATCCTTTATTTATATGTAGGAATTTATTTCTTTCCGGTTCTGGCAACAAGTCTATTTTGTTATAAACTTTGACTACTGGCAGATCAGAAACCCTTAGCTCATTGAGGATTTTATCTACAGCTTCAGCTTGTTCCAGAGCATCATCCGAAGTGACATCTATCACATGTAATAAGCAATCGGCTTCTCTAATTTCTTCCAGCGTAGCCCTAAAGGCCGAAATCAGTTCCAGAGGAAGCTTCTTGATAAAACCAACAGTATCTGAAAGGAAAAAGTAGAAACCATTAGAAAAAGTAACTCTTCTGATGGTGGAATCAAGAGTGGAAAAAAGATGGGGCGAAGTATAGCGATGTTCTCTGGCTAAATTGTTAAACAGAGTTGATTTACCGGCACTGGTATAACCCACCAGGGAAACAGCTGGAACTGGAGACTTTTTTCTGACCTCTCTCTGCTGGGCTCTCCTTTTCTGGAGACTATCTATCTCTTTTTTTATTCTGCCAATGCGGTCTGTAATTCGGCGACGATCCTCTTCCAGCTTTTTTTCACCTGGACCTCTAGTTCCGATGCCCCCACCCAACCGGGATAAGACCCGGCCTTGGGTCTTAAGCCGTGGCAGAAGATAGCTGAGCTGAGCCAGCTCAACCTGAAGCTTACCTTCATTGGTCCTGGCTCTTTTGGCAAAAATGTCCAGAATAACCTGGGTCCGATCCAGCACCTTAACTTTAAGGGTTTCTTCCAGATTCCTTTGTTGAGCTGGAGTCAAATTGGAATCTATAATAACCAAATTAGCTCCTGTTTGCTTTATTAGAGCTTCCAGTTCAGCTACTTTACCTTCTCCAATATAATATTTGGGGCTTATGGTGTTTCGAGACTGGATAATTTTTGCCACCACGGTTGCCCCGGCTGAAGTAGCCAGGCCAGCCAGCTCGGCTATAGAATTTTCAGCTTCCGCGGCCTCTTTCTTACTGATAGCTAAATTTATCAAAATGGCTTTTTCCATCGTTATCCCAAAACTTCTTTTTCTATAAAATCTTTAATACCTAGCCGGTCTTCTGATTCCAACCAGATTATTCCTGGAGATTTTTTGAACCAGGTCAGCTGCCTTTTGGCATAATGCTTAGTTTCCAGTTTGGTCAAATAAACCGCTTCTTCCAGAGAAATCTCATCCTTCAAATATCTTAAAATCTGACGGTATCCAAGGCCTTTAAAGGGAGCTGCCTGTTCTGAAATTCCTCTGGCTAGCAAGCCCTTAACCTCTTCCACGATTCCCTGGTCAAACATCCAATCCACTCTAATTTCTATTCGTCGATAAAGCTCCTTTCTTTCTAATTTTAAACCAATCTGATGAAGAATGAAACCTTTTTCCCTGGCCGGAGACTGTGTCAGTCGAAAATGATAAGAAAGGGGCTGGCCTGTTAGCTGATAGACCTCCAGTGCCCTAATGATTCTCAGGCCATCTTTGGGAGTTATTTTTCTGGCATAATCAGGGTCGACCTGCTGGAGTTTTTCATAAAGGGATTGTACCCCGCATTGCTCGGCTTCTTTCTTTAAATTTTGCCTTAAAACCGGGTCCCGGCCAGGTCCCGGGAAAAGTCCTTCTACCAGAGCTTTATGGTAAAGGCCTGTGCCGCCAACCACAATCGGTAGATATCCACGGCTGATTATATTTTCGGCAGCGGTAGTTGCCAGGCGGGCAAAATCTGCAGCAGAAAACTGATCTTCTGGATTAATGATATCAATAAGATGGTGGCGTATGGACTGTCTGACGTCTGGACTGGGCTTAGCTGTCCCAACATCAAAACCTCGATAAATCTGCCTGGAATCACAGCTTATTATTTCTCCGCCGTATTCCTGAGCTAACCACAGAGCAATCTCACTCTTACCGACAGCCGTTGGCCCAACGATAATCAGGATTGTTTTGGCTTTAGTGTTCAACACTGATCTTGATAATAAGATAAACAAAAATCAGACTGAGAATGATTAAAAATCCTAGCAGTTGCTTTCTCCTCATGCCAGTTTTCAGATTTTCCTTAGATGATTAGCTACTGTTTCTTCGTGCTTATTTCCAAGGTTCTTTTTGATGAGCAACAACTCGGCAGTCAGGATCTCATCAAAGCCCTGCAACAGGTTCTTCTTGGCTTCCAAATTCAGGTCGTTCAGGCTCATCTTGAGCATGGCTCTTGGTTCAAAACTGCCATCGGGTCTTATTTCTAAATTCTGAAAAGTCGGATCTAAGTACTCTTGTATTTCCCGGTAACATTTTTCTATTAAACTAAAAGCTACTGGACCTAATTTCTTGGCTAAGTACCGGGAGATGAAGGTAGATTTTTCGTTGAACAAAGCCAGGTTTTTACCAAGATCCAGACAACCTGCTCGGTCATCATTCTCCAGAAGGCCCTGGTTTAGATTAAATTCTACCAGTTTCAGACAGGCCAAGGCCAACAGAGCCTTTTTAGTTTCAGTTGGCCCCAGCCAGGACTGCTCCAGAAGATGGCCAAAGGTTTTGGGGCTCTGCAACTGGTTCCAGAGATAAAACTCCGGGCTTTTAAGATTGAGTTTTCTAGCATAGCCAGGTACCTGGCGGAAGATCAGTTCTTTTTCTGAGGGTAAAAAGGAGGCCAGATTTTCTAATCGAAAAATTTTTCTGAAACCCCTCAGAATTACTTCTGGAATGAATATCCCTTTTATAATGATGTCTTCTTCACGGAATTGCTCTTCCTCAAACGACAGCCGGACCTCTGGCAAGCTGAAATAGTCAGTCAGTCTGGAAGATAAAAATTCAGCTGTCAGTTGCAGCGCTTCCTCGGCCGATAGAAAACCGTGTTCAATTAAGACTGCTACTACTGACTTCATGTTTTCTGAACCTATTAGCTGACGGTTTAGTCTTAGAGGGGCTTCGATTTTTTTTATTTCCAGTAACCAGTCAAGAAAATCTTTTTCTGGAAAATATTCTTTGACGGGGGTAAGCTCTCCATTAACTAAACAAAAGAGCCTTCCATATGGCCCCGGATTCAGCAACAGCTTACCTGTTTTCTGATTTTCCCAGAGTTGAAACAGGAAAAAAGGCAGGGGCAAAGCTATATTTTTCTTTTCGGAATTCTCAGTCATAGCCTTAATTTATAGAGGCTGTCTGGAGTTGTCAACTATTCCAGGCTGGCTAAAGCCGGCTCAGACTAAAGATTCCTAAGGCCAGGTTAAAAATAGTCTTAAGAGCCCAGAAAACATAGGAAATAACCAGAGCCTTTTTAAGCTCTATTTTGAAGATGGCGGAAATAGCGTACCCCAGCACTCCAAACATCCAGAGCTGAAAGAAATCGATACTATTCAAGATGATGAATCCGGTGGAGGTTGGTTCCAATCCCGGGAAAAATACTGCCAGTCCAGTGGAAACTTTCATTAACGATTGCTTGGCACTGGCCAGCATAAATCTTAAGAAGTTGCCCAGAATAGAATTGATGAAATTAGCGTGGAACATAGCGCTCATCAGTTGCTGATAGCTTCCCTGGGTGGAAAAGAACTTGCTTATCAGCATCAAGATGAGAGTCTGTATAAGGATAGCAATGACGGTCATCAACCCAGCCCCTGCCCCCTGGACTAATCTTTGAGAAGTGCTCTGCTGTTCAGCTCTTTGGCGGCTTTGTTCAAGCATGGTGTTAAATTGTTCTTCTCCTAGCTGTGACCTGAGCTTGGTGGCTCCCTGCATTATTTCATAATTATCCTTGGCACTGATTGGAGCTATAAGAAAGCCATAGATAATGGAGGCTATCAGAACGATTATCATAGCATCTACCCAGATTGGCCTTTCAGCCAGTAAGGAAAAGGTTTCTTTAGGATTGGTGAAAACTCCCAGAAATCTTTGCCCCAGATTCATAATCGATCTCCTTTCTTTTCTTCTTTTTCTATCAAGCCATCTCTCAAGTGGATTATTCTTTGAGCATGAGCCGCAACTTCTCGGTCATGGGTAACCATGATGATGGTATTCCCCTGATCATGTATCTTATGAAAAAGTTTCAGGATTTCCTGACCAGTCTTGGTGTCAAGATTGCCGGTAGGCTCATCAGCTAAAAGAATTGAGGGCTCGTTGACTAAAGCCCTGGCGATAGCCACTCTCTGCCTTTCACCTCCTGATAGTTCTGAAGGCAGGTGGTGCATCCTGTCTTTGATTTCCACCATTTCCAGAGCCTGGCGGGCTTTTTCCTGCCGAACCTCTTTGCTGGCTCCTGCGTAAATAAGAGGCAGTTCTACATTCTTAAAAGCATCTGCTCGAGCCAGCAGGTTGAAAACCTGGAAAACAAAGCCAATTTCCTTGTTTCTGATATAAGCCAGTTCATCCTCACTCAGAGTGCTGACCAGTTTACCATTAAGATAATATTTGCCTGAGCTGGGGGTATCAAGACAACCGAGGATATTCATCAAGGTTGACTTACCCGAGCCAGAAGGGCCCATAATGGCTACAAATTCGTTTCTGATAATGGTCAGACTTACCCCCCGTAGGGCTTCAACTTGCTGCTTATCCAGTTGATAAGTTTTGGTTATATTTAGGGCTAAGATAATCTGATGATCTGCGGGCAAGTCCGACATCAGTCATTTCCCTTCCACTTTAAGCAGGCTGTTGTCCTTTAGGTCACGCAGAGCAGAATAAGGTCCAGAAACAATTTCCTGGCCCTCTTCAAGGCCGGAAACTATTTCTACCATCATTCCACCCATGATTCCTTTTGTAACTGGTTGGAATTTAGCCCTGCTGTTTTCAATCAGGAAAACCCCTTCGACTTCATTTTTCACCTGCTCTTGGTTAGTCAATGATTTCTCTTCTTTTATATTCATTTCCCTGATAACCAGAGCGGCAATTGGCACAACTAAAGCCTCTTTCTTTTCAGCCACTATTATGTCGGCTGATGCTGACAACCCTGGTTTGAGCTCATGTTCTGAATCTTCCAAGGTAATTACCACCTTGAAGTTACGCGATTCTTGCGAACCGGTTGTTGACCTGTCGAGGGCCGAGCTGCCAATTTCAGTCACTTTACCTGGAAAAACCTTGTCTGGAAAGGCGTCCACTTTTATTTTAGCCGATTGACCTATTCTGACATTAACTACATCAGTTTCATCCACTTCCACCTCAGCTTCCATAACCGAAAGGTCAGCAATCGATAGAAGAACTGTCCCGGGGTTGTTCATTGTCCCAACGATAGCTACTTCACCCTCTTCCACTCGCAAGCTGGTAACCAGGCCCTCAATGGGCGAGACATAGGTAGTTTTTTTTAAATCCTCCAGATTGCTTTTTAGATTGGCTTCAGCCTGTTGAATCTGGTAGCGGAGGGATTGAATGGTAGCAGAAGCTACTTCGTACTGGGCTCGGGCTGCTTCCAGTTGGTCTTTTGAGATCAGGTCGCTTTCATAAAGTTTTTCCTGGCGCTCGTAATAATTTTTATCCCTTCGGTATTGAGCTTCAGCCTTAATCAATTCAGCCTGGTACTGGCTGATACTGGCTTTAATCCGGTCAACCTGGGCCTCATAATAAGTAGGGTCAATCTGAAGCAAAAAATCTCCAACTTTTACCTCCTGGCCTTCCTTAACCCCAATTTTAACTATTCGCCCGGCTATCAGAGCACTGATATTTATATTTTTCTTCGGCTTTATCTCACCCGAAGCAGAAATAGTAGAGGTTAGGTCTTGTTTCTTTACCTTATCTGCGGTAACTTTAATGGCCTTTTCCCTGGAAGCTTGGAGGTTGAGGAAGATAATGAGAGCTATTACCAGGATTATTCCAGCGAAAAGCCAGGTCCTCTTTTTTTTAGAGCTATTTTTCTTAGCAGTCATCTTAAGATCCTTTTTAGTTTAGCGGTTCTGCTTAATCCTGGATTATAACCGATTATCCCAGTTAATTATAGTCTATTATACCTGGATTATTCATCAATAATCCAAGTCACCGGGCTTTATTCCTGACCCGATAGGTTATTATCGGGGAAAATTAGGAACCTGATATGATTTTCTTATCAACAATAATTGAAAATCTCAGGACAGGTTCAGTTTTATGAATAATAACGAATTATATAATTTTACATAGAATTAGCCAAAAGATTTTAATTATTGCCTGAAACTTTGCAAGCTGATAAGATTTTTATATGCCAAAACGGGATAAGTATTTAGAAGTTGCCGAGCAGGCAGCAATTAAAGCTGGCCATTATCTTCTCAAAGGGCTGGCTGAGAAGAAAAAAATTAATTTCAAAGGACAGGTAGACCTGGTTACACCTTTTGACCTTAAATCAGAAGAGATCATATTTGAAACCATCAACCGGATTTTTCCCGAGCATGACTTTCTAGCAGAAGAAGCTATCAACAAGAACCATCAATCTGATTATTGCTGGGTGGTTGATCCCCTCGATGGAACTACTAACTTTGCTCATGGCCTGCCGTTTTTCTGTATCTCTATTGCTCTGATTTTCAAAAGTGAGATTATCCGGGGTGTAGTTTATGACCCCACTAGAAAAGAGCTGTTCACAGCCTCTCAGGGACTAGGAGCTTACCTTAATGGCCAGGAAGTTAGAGTTTCCCAGACTTCGGAACTAGGGAACAGCCTTCTGGCAACTGGGTTTCCCTACGACATCCGGACCAGCCCTGATAATAACCTCAATCATTTTAGTAATTTTGCCCTGAGGGCTCAGGCCGTCAGGCGCTGCGGTTCGGCTGCTCTGGACCTTTGCTACGTAGCTTGTGGCCGCTTTGACGGCTACTGGGAGATGAAACTTAAGCCCTGGGATTTAGCAGCCGGAGTCCTGATAGTGAAGGAAGCCGGAGGACGAGTCACAGATTTTCGCGGCCAAGCCTTTGAAATTTCTACTGGCGAGGCTGTTGCCAGTAATGACCGCATCCATCAAGCCATGCTCGGGATCCTCCGCCTGGGTTTAGGAAAATAGATAGATAAAAAGGAAAAAAATGAGGCTTTTAGAAATTAGATTTGTAACTACTATATTCTTCATAATGCTCCTGGTGGCTTTGGCAGCTCCGCAGGAATATTTTTTAGATCAAGAAGAAACTATTCTGATAAAAAAGATTGAAATTCAAGCTAACCAGGGGTGGGTAGATACAAATATTGAGGTCAAAGAAGGAGAAGAGTTTGAATTCAGGGCCTCAGGAAAAATTTCCCTTCAGATTGGCAATCCGATAGCTAATTGTGGCCCGGAAGGACTCGACCTTCAGACTCCCCAGCAGCCACTTACCGACCGGAACCTGGGAGCAGTGATAGGTAAGGTGGTTAAATTACTAAATGTTACTCTGGACGAAGAAACTGGTGAAGAAATAAGAGAAGAGCTGACCACCTATTTTTATATTGGATCTGCTTCCCAGGTGGAAATGCCCCTGGATGGCCGGCTTTTTATCGGGGTTAATGATAATGTCTATGCTGATAATGATGGACTGTTTGTTGTCAGTATCTATAAAAAAGAAAAAATGAGACCGTTGCCCAAATGACCAAGCTTTATTCTGAGGGGAGTTCTTCTTTCCGACTGAGGAAATTTTCTAAAAACTGAATATTGTAATCACCCTTTATAAATTCTGTACTCGACAGGATATTCAACAACAGGGGAATATTCGTCTTGATGCCAACAATGGTTGTGGTCTCGAGAGCGGTTCTCATCTTGACGATGGCTAACTCGCGGGTAGGAGCGTAAGCAATAACTTTGGCAATCAGGGAATCATAATAAGGAGGGATCTCCCAGCCTGCATAGGCGGCCGAATCTACTCTGATACCTTCACCACCTGGAAAGACCAGGAAATCTATCTTTCCTGGTGATGGGATAAAAGTTTCAGGGTCTTCAGCATTAATCCGGCATTCTATGGCCTGACCCCTCATTTGCAGTCCAATTGGGAAGTTAGCTTTTTCTCCAGCGGCCACTCTGATTTGAGTTTTGACCAGATTTATACCATACACCATCTCTGTTATCGGATGTTCTACTTGAACCCTGGTGTTGGCTTCCATGAAATAGAATTTCTTTTTATTATCTACCAGAAATTCAAAGGTGCCCAGGCTCTTATAACCGATTTCTTGAGCAGCTGTCTGGGTTGCTTTCATCATCTTGTTCCTGGTTTTCTGGTCAATAAAAGGTGAAGGCGTTTCTTCTATTATTTTCTGATATTTGCGCTGAATACTGCACTCTCTTTCACCAAAGGCAATGACGGTACCTTTATAATCTCCGATGATTTGAATCTCTATATGTCGGGCTCCAGAGATGTATTTTTCTAAATAAAGAGACTGATCTCCAAAGGCTGATTTAGCCTCATTTTGAGCCATGGGGAATTGCTCTTCCAGATGGATGGCATTACGGCAGATTCTCATTCCTTTGCCGCCACCCCCAGCGGCGGCCTTGATGATCACCGGATAGCCTATCTTGCTGGCTATCTTCTTAGCTTCATTGATATCTTCGATTATGATATTGCTCCCAGGGATAACGGGCAGACCGGCTTTTTTCATAGCCTGACGGGCCTTGTTTTTGTCACCCATCAGTCTGATAATTTCTGGCGGTGGACCTATAAAGACGAAGCCAGAATTCTGGCAAATCTCAGCAAATTTAGCGTTTTCAGCTAAAAAACCATATCCCGGATGGATGGCCTCAGCTCCAGTTATTTCAGCAGCGCTTAGGATATTTGGTATATTCAAATAACTGTCAGCAGCTCTGTCTGGCCCAATACAGATGCTTTCATCAGCCAGCATAGTATGAAGCGAATGGCGATCAGCCTCTGAATAAACCGCCACCGTTTTTATCCCCAATTCTCTACAGGACCTGATGATTCTAAGAGCGATTTCACCCCGGTTGGCTATCAGAATCTTGGAAAACATTTTCGCTTATTCACTCACTCTGATGGCAAAAAGCTTCTGCCCATACTCTACGGCTTTCCCGTTTTCTGCCAGGATATCCACAACTACTCCATTGACATCGCAATCTATTTCATTCATCAGCTTCATGGCTTCGACAATACATAGAGTTTGCCCCTTTTTGACAGTGTCGCCTATTTCAGTGAAAGGCGGAGAAGAAGGTGAAGGAGCCCGGTAAAAAGTCCCGACCATTGGTGAAGTTACGTAATGGAGATTTTTATCTTCAATTACCGAGGGCCCAGGAATTTCTTCCTTAACTAAGCCCATCTGTCCCGGAACTGGGGTTATAACCGCTGGAGTCATAACTGGTGAAGGGTTGGACGAATTTGGAGTACCCCGGCTAAGTTTAATCTTAAAACCTGTCACTTCGAGTTCAAATTGAGTCAGGTTTTTCTCTTCCAGGAGTGAAATCAGCTTTCTGAGTTCCTCATAGTCAATCTTAGACCTGAGGAGATTTTCTTGACCTGAATTAACAGGTTTGCCATTCTTTTCGGTCATTATTATACCTTCCTAAAAATTAG
>JAQULR010000007.1:0-4801 GCA_028749205.1 Acidobacteriota bacterium
AGCATTACAGCTATTGTTGAGCAACGGGAAGAAATAGATGAAATATTAGCCAGGGAAAGAATTATAGAGAGAGAACTGGCCGCTGCCGAACTGCAAAAATATCTAACTCATCCGGCGAACTGGCCACCCATCTTAGGCAATTGGTGTTCAAAGAAGAAAAGCTTATTTTAACCGGGATTTAGAGATTTATTACTGGAAGGATTATTCCGGAAGAGAAGTAGACTTTGTTCTAAAGGACAAGCATCGGGTAAAAAATCTTCTACAGGTCTCTTATGATTTAAACGATATAAGCGTGAAAGAAAGAGAGTTCAGATCTTTAGTTGCAGCCAGTGAGGAATTAAGCTGCGACCAGCTAACCATGATTACCTGGGACGAGGAAAGAGAAGAAAACTACAAAGGTAAAAAAATTCAGATTGTCCCCCTGTGGAAATGGCTCCTTTTTTATAGGGACACGAGAGAGTGTCCCCCTTTTTTGTTCCTAGTGTTTTTATTGACCTTGAGGGGCTATTCAGGTAAGCTGGATAAAACAGGAGGACAGCATGAGTAAATCTCCCTTTAATCGACGAGAATTTTTGAAGGCCGGGCTGGTCAGTGTAGCTTCAGCTACGGCCGCCCCTCTACTTTTGGCTAAGGATAAAAAGAAACCAGGCGACCAGCAAAAGAAGACTACAGCTAATCAGGGGCCACAACCACCAGGGGGACGCCGAGAAGGCTTCATCTACAGGACTTTAGGAAGAACTGGAATTGTCTTTCCAATAGTTTCCATGGGAGTGATGAATTCTGATAATCCTGAGCTGGTCAGGGCCTCTCTCGATTCTGGTCTGGTCCATCTGGATACTGCTCACAGTTATCTGCGTGGCCGCAGCGAAGAAGTAATTGGTCAGGTAATCAAGGGGCGGTCCAGAGATAGCTATTTTATCGCTACCAAGATTAGAGTCGGAGAGAAATTTTTCGAAGACTTTGAGCTGAGTTTGAAGCGGCTTGGTCTGGATTACGTTGATATCCTTTACCTTCATGGCTTGCACAGCCGGGATAGCGTCCTGGCTGAAGAAAACCTGGCAATAATCGAGAAAGTTAAAAAATCAGGGCAGGCTCGGTTTATCGGCTTCTCCACCCATTCCCGAGAACCTGAGGCCATACGGGCAGGGATCGAAGCTAAATATTATGATGTGATTCTGACTGGTTACAACTTCAGGAAGGATTATGTTAAAGACCTGGATGCCGCCATAGCCGAAGCCACTGCCGCGGGAATTGGGATAGTGGCCATGAAAACTATGGCTGGTGCCTTTTGGGATAAAGAAAAGACCCAGCCGATCAACACCAAAGCTGCTCTAAAATGGGCGCTTAACAACCCGAATATCACTACGGCCATTCCGGGCATGACCACTTTTGACCAGCTCAAAAGTAATCTAGAAGTGGTTAAAGATTTAAAGCTAACTGAACAGGAAATTCAGGACCTCAGACTCGGACAAACGGCCAGTCTGTCCGGGCTTTACTGTCAGGGTTGTCAGCGCTGTGTTCCTCAATGTCAGAAATCACTGCCGATTCCCGACATGATGAGGGCTTATATGTATGCTTATGGCTACCGCAATCTCCAGGCGGCTCAAGAGGTAGTAGCTGAATTAAATCTTCCAGATAACCCCTGTGCCGGCTGTGAGCAGTGTTCAGTAAGCTGTGCTTTCAGATTCAATGTCCGAGACCGAATGATTGATATTAACCGGTTGAAAGCGGTTCCAGCCGAGTTTTTTGCCTGATATTTTACCTGGTCTGCTGGCCAGTTCACCGGGCAAAACGGTCTTTTTCTGGCTACTCTATAAAGCTGTTTTTATCTAGAGTTTTATCTGTAAAAGATAATATTTTGACAGATCTAAATTCTGCTTGATCACAGGCCCAAAACCTGCATTATTCATAAAATGGAACAGGTATCGCGAATTTCAATTATAATTTATAAAAGATCGGCACCTGAGACGATTTTCTCAGGCACCAGAAAGCCCTGGGCTTAAGCCTTGGAATGAATGGAGAATTCTGATAGGCTATCGGTGCGAGATTCTGCTTTCTGCAATATGAGGAAGCTGCAGACTTCAGCCCATGGAGGCTTCACTTAAATTGGTTCGTGTCCCTGATTTTGACCAAGAAGAATCTATCAGGTCTCGAATAACTCAGGAAAATTAAAGGAGGGTGGCTATGAAAAGGTCTCTCAAATCAGTTATCTTGTTTACAGTATCTGCTATTTTAATTTCAGGTTTTAATCTCTTTGTCTCAGGTCAAGAACTTTTCATTCCAGCTCTTTCGAGTGGTTTAAAGGTCCATTTAGCTGATCGATATTTCGAGGTATTCCCAAAAATAGTCCCGGCTGATAAAGAAACCACCATTCAGATTATATCTCGTTATGAAACCTTTCCCAAACCGGAGCATACTTACAGATTTGTCTATACTCCGGTGGGCCGATATGCACACATAACCGGTTGGATAAAAGCTGTGGCCGAGGAAATTATCCCTCAAAACAATGTCTTTGAAATAAAAAAGTTCTTTGAATCAGAGCAGGAGCATATTATCAGGTTGGAAGAAGTTAATTCAGAAGGTAAAGCTAAGGAAATAGGAACTTTTCACTTTTATTCCTTAAAACCAGACCTGTTTGTCCTCCGACCGTTCAAAGGAGATATCCATATGCACAGCTTTCGCTCAGATGGGAGAGAAGCCCCGGGTTATGTGGTTGGAGCTTGCCGAAGAGCTGGCCTGGATTTTATGGCCCTGACTGATCATAGAAATTACTCTGCTTCCATAGAAACTATAGAACTTTTTAAAGACCTGCCTATTGATTTGAAAATATTCCCGGGTGAAGAAGTTCATCCCCCTGATAACCCGGTTCATTTTATCAGCTTTGGAGCAACCGAAGGGATAACCGAGCTTTACAGGGATGATGATTCAGTTTACCGGAAAGAAGTTCAGGCCATAATGGAAAAACTGGGCCAGCTTCCCGAAGACGTCGATCGATTCCAGTATGCCTCTTCGGTCTGGGCTTTCCAGAAAATCCGGGAAAGAGGTGGCTTAGGGATTTTCGCCCATCCCTACTGGCGGCCCGGAAATGCTAATTATATTTCCTATGCTCTGGTGGACTATATTTTTGAAAACAGGATTTTTGACGCCCTGGAACTAATAAGCGGATTTGGCTGGAGTGAGCTTCAGACAGTTGATGTTAATAACCTTCAAGTAGCTAAATATCTTGAGGCTAAATCTAAGGGATATAAAATCCCGGTGGTCGGAATCAGTGACAGCCACGGTTGTGAAGTCAGCGATATGTTTGGTCGGTATTACACAATTTGTTTTGCTTCTTCTGTGGAACTTCCAGAATTGATTAAAGCCATAAAAGAAGAAATGTCGGTAGCGGTAGAAACTCCGGCCGGCAGACTACCCCGAGCTTATGGACCTTTCCGTCTGGTTAACTATAGCCATTTTCTACTTCGCTATGTGCTCCCTCTTCATGATGAAATGTGCTTTGAAGAAGGCCGGTTGATGCTCGAGTATGCCGGCGCCAACGCCGAAGTGATTGAACAACTGAAGCTTCTCCGGGGTCAGGTGGAAAAATATTATAACCAGGTCTGGGCAAAATAAGAGAAAAACACCTGAGATAGCTTGGTTCGCAAGATCATTCTAAGAAAGAGGTTTATTTCTGTTAGCCAGGTTTGTAAAACCATCGCAAAATAAAAAGCAAAACTGGCTCCCCGACCTTCCTTATATATTTAACTACTGCCTGACCTGAATTACATAGAAGAAGGCTGACCCTTCTGAATTGATTTCAGGACTTTTTCTATAACCAGGGCATTGCCGTAAGAGTCCTGGAAATCAATCAAGGGTGCAACCTGGCCTTTAATTACTTCTCCAAAATATTCAATCATCAGCTGGAACTGATCAGCTGGTGGAAATTTGATTCGGTCGGTTTTGCTCTGGCAGGTAAGTTGAATTTCAGTCTCTAAGTTTTTGGCTGAAAAGGCCTGATCAAGAAAAATTCGGCCCTGGCTGCCGAAAATTTCCAGGCTGCTCTGGAATTCCAGTTCAAAGCTGCAGGCTAAAAGAGCCTGACGATCCGGGGGAAAAGTGCTTAATAAGGAAGCGGTCAGGTCGATGCCGCTTTGCTCATCAAAATGAGCTACGGCCAGTGCTTCATCTGGTTCGGCTTCAAAGATTGTCCGGGCGGCGTTTATCGTATAGCAACCGACATCGTATAAGGCTCCGCCGCCCATTTTCGGCGACCAGCGGTAATTACTTCGCTCTCGGTCAAAAATAAAGGTGAAAGCTGAACTGATTAGCCGTGGTTTACCGATGGCCCCTGATTTTATCAAATTTAAGGCCCGAGCCATCCGAGGATGAAAGCGATACATAAAGCCTTCCATCAGGAGGCATCCATTCTTTTCAGCTTCAGCAAACATCTCTTTGACTTCAGCGGCCGATAGAGCCAGTGGTTTTTCGCATAGCACATGCTTTCCCGCCCTGAGGGCCTTGCTTGTCCATTCAAAATGGAGATGATTGGGAAGTGGAATATAAACTGCCTCGATCTCTGGGTCAGCTAATAGCTCCTCATAGGAACCATATGCCCGAGGAAGGCTAAAATTCTTGGCCCAGCTCCGGGCTTTGTCCAGATTGCGGGAGGCGATGGCTAAAAGTTCTGCCTGAGCGGATTTTTTTATAGCTGGAATAAAAGTTGTTTCAGCGATAGCCGCTGCCCCTAAGATTCCCCAATTTATATTCTTTTTATTCTGACCCATGGTAGCTTAAAATTGCCTCATTTTTTTCAGGAAGCCCG
>JAQULR010000007.1:4901-21276 GCA_028749205.1 Acidobacteriota bacterium
GATTTTTTTATAGCTGGAATAAAAGTTGTTTCAGCGATAGCCGCTGCCCCTAAGATTCCCCAATTTATATTCTTTTTATTCTGACCCATGGTAGCTTAAAATTGCCTCATTTTTTTCAGGAAGCCCGGGTCAACATCACAGCCAAGACCTGGGGCCTCTGGCAAATAAATAGTTCCCTTCTCTACCTTCATCCCGCCAGTCACCGGGTCAACCGTATGTTCGGAGTTGCCATCCAGGTCAGCAAAAATGATATTTTTCTGGCTGGCGACTAAATGAGCCGCGGCGGTCAGTGCCAGCCTGGTATCGATCATGCACCCGACCATGCATTGGATATTGGCTGCAGCCGCCACATGAGCAATCTTCAAGGAGTTAAGAATTCCTCCAGCTTTCATCAGCTTGATATTGAAATAATCACAGGCCTCTTCTTTTATCAGTTTGATCGTATCAGAAGGCCCGAAAAGCGATTCGTCAGCCATAATAGGTACTACCGATTGTTCCCTGACTTTTTTCATTCCCTGAATATCGGAATCTTTAACTGGCTGTTCACAGAACTCAATGTTAAATGGTTCCATTCGTTTCAGGGCCGAGATGGCCTGCGGCACCGACCATCCTTGATTGGCATCTATTCTCAGCTTAACCTCTGGCCCAATGGCTTCTCTTACTGCCTGAACCCGCTTGACATCAAGGTCAGGGTCCTGGCCAACCTTAATTTTTATCTGCCGATAGCCCTGGGCTAAGCTTTCTTTCACACTGCTGGCCATTTTTTCGGGAGTGTCTAAGCCTGTAGTCATGTCAGTCAAAAAACTGGAACGATATCCTCCCAAAAGCTTATAAACTGGCAGGCCAGCTACCTTGCCCAGCAGATCAAAAAGAGCCATATCATAGGCCGCTACGGCACTGGGGTTGGAATGAACAATATTCCCGATTTCCTCAATCAATCCTTCTAAGTTTAAGGGATCTTTGCCCAGCAGAATTTCTCTGATAGCTCTGGCGGCAGCAATGTTACTTTCCTGAGTCTCTCCGGTTATTGGAGGGAAAGGACAGGCTTCCCCGACCCCATAAAGGCCACTGTCAGTAATTACCTTGACTAGCACGTCATTCGCTGCCTCCATCGTTCCGATAGCTATTCGGAATGGCTCAATCAAAGGAACATCAAATTTGAAAATCTCAATCTTCTTTATGGCCATCTTTTTGAGTTCTTCATAGGCCAGGGCGAATTTTGGTGAGGCCCAGCTCATCTTCTCAGCTAAAGCTGTGGAGACAACCCCTAATCCAAAAAATTTCAAGAATTGCTGTCGGCTTATTTTCATATTTCACCTCCCGAGTTAAATCTTTCTGTATATTTTGCCTTTCTTAGTTGTATTCTAAATAAAATCGGCTGTGAGCTCAAACAAGAATTCTGTTTCAAAGGAATTCTATTTTGACATGTTGTTAGCTGTTATCTTAAAATCCGAGTATCTGTAAGAAAAAAGGAAAGGGAGGGAAGAATGAAAAAATTGCTCAGTTTAGCCTTAATTATCATTCTGGCGGCTGGATTTTTTGCCTGCAAAAAAGAAAAACCAGCTCCAGAAATTTCTATGGGTGAGGAATGGTATAAATACATCAGCGCCCATACTTCTGGAACTATTCCCAGAAAGGGTCGCATCAGGATTCTTTTTGTCCAGGAAATTGGCCGGCCTGGAGAAACCCCTCCCGAGGTGCTGGAAATCTCGCCACCTGTCGAAGGAAAGCTCCAGTGGGTCGGAAGCCGAGAGCTAATGCTGGTTCCTGCAACTGAGCTCAAACCAGATACTGAATATACAGTGGTCCTGCATCTAAACAAAATCATGAAACTGCCAAAACAATATTCTAAGTTTACCTTCACTTTCCGGACGATAAAACCGCTTATGGAAATAACAATAGATGGGCTTTATTCAGAAGATCCATCACAACCAGAAAGGCTAATCCTTAAAGGCCTGCTTCAGACCTCAGATATGGAAGAGGCCTCTCGGGTAGAAAAAGTTCTTTGGGCTGAGCAGGCCGGAAATAAGCTGTCCCTTACCTGGAGCCATTCTGGCGATGAGATTAGCCATTATTTCATAGTCAATGGAATCATCCGGGGCGAGTCTCCTTCCTCGGTAAAACTCAGGTGGGACGGTAGCCCAATCCAGGTAAAAGATAAAGGAGAGCGAGAAATAGAAGTTCCACCCTTATCACGTTTTGAGCTCCTTAGCGCCACAGCCGTTCAAGAGGAGACGCCGCATATACTTTTGCGTTTTTCTGACCCGCTGGACCCGAATCAAAATTTAACTGGTTTAATCAAAGTCGGAGAGCTGCCTTTGAATTGCGAAATAGACCAGAACGTTATCAGGGTTTATAGCCCGAGGGGTTTTCGAGGAACGGTGGAATTGACAGTCTTTCCAGGAATAAAGAGCCTGAAGAAGAGAGTTTTGAATCAAGAAGAAACCTTTGAGGTAGCCTTCGGAATTCCCTCTCCTCAGGTTCGCTTCGTCGGCCGGGGTATCATCTTGCCTAAAAAAGACCGTTTGACCGTGCCTATTGAAGCCATTAACCTTAAATCTCTGCAGGTTACGGTCTTCCAGATCTTTCCGCAAAATATCGCTCAGTTTCTTCAGGTTAATGAACTGGCCGGCTCCAGAGAATTAGTCAGAGTCGGCCGATATCTCTGGCGTAAGACGATCAATCTTTCTGATGATCCGGAAGAAACTTCTAACTGGACTCGTTATGACCTCGATGTCACCTCACTCTTTCAGGCAGAGCCCGGAAGTATTTACCGGCTGGTTCTGTCGTTTAACCGCAGCAATACTACCTATCCCTGTCCGGACCAGACTTCGGCTCCTGCTTTAGAGCCGCCTTTAAAAAATCAAGAAGATGCTATTTCACAGTATTATTACTGGGATGAAACTTATGCTTATCCTTACCTTGAAGATGGGTGGTTGAGTCGAAATGACCCCTGCAATGATGCTTATTATAATCCACACTATAACCGGAATGCTGTGGTAGCCAGAAACTTCCTTAGCTCTAACTTAGGCCTTATCGCCAAGATGGAAAAAGATAACAATCTCCATCTGGTGGTAACTGACCTCGGAACAGCCCAACCTCTTTCAGATATCAGACTGGAAGTCTACAACTACCAACAGCAGCTCCTTGGGAGTTTGGTTAGTGACAGTAACGGCTTTGCTAGATTCCAACTAAAAGAGAGGCCTTTCTTAGTAATCGCTAGATCTGGACCTGACCGGGGCTATCTTCGTCTGAGCGGGAATTCAGCTTTGAGCCTGAGTCATTTTGATGTAGGTGGTGAAGCAGTAAAAAAAGGGATTAAAGGATTCATCTATGGTGAACGCGGGGTCTGGCGACCTGGTGATACCATTTACCTGACTTTTGTCCTGTTTGACCGGGAAAAGAGCCTGCCTTCTGAGTATCCGGTGACCATGGAGTTGTATTCGCCTCAGGGACAACTGGTCAGCACCCTGAAACCCTCCAGATCACTGGGTTCGTTCTATGCTTTTCAGATAGAAACTGAGGAAAAAGCCCAAACGGGTTCCTGGCAGGTCAGGGTGCTGGTTGGAGGCTTGACTTTCACCCGGACAGTCAGAATAGAGACTGTCGTGCCCAACCGCCTGAAGATTGAATTCAAAACCCCGGCGGAAATTCTGTCCAGAAAAGATTTACCCCTCCAAGCTACTATCAATTCTCAGTGGCTACATGGAGCCCCGGCTTCTAACCTCAAATATGATATAACTGTAAGTCTTTCACCCCGACCAACAGCTTTTAGCGGCTACCCAGGCTTTACTTTTGATGACCCTTCCAAAGAATTTGTCTCTGGTGAAGTTCTTCAGCATAAAGGTGTCCTCGACGGCCAGGGTAAGGACCTGGCTAAGCTTGATTTTGAAGTAGATTCAAGTGTTCCAGGTAGCCTGGAGGCCAACTTTGTAACCAGAGTCTTTGAAGAATCGGGTGATTTTAGCCTGGACTCCTTCAGTCAGCTCCTCCATCCTTATGATTATTATGTCGGTCTGAAGCTGCCTGAAGCCAAAAGAGGCTATGGCTATCTCGAGACTGATAAAGAGCAGATGGTTAATATAGTGACGGTTGATACCTCGGGCCAGCCGGTTTCCCGTCACAACCTTAGAATTTCTCTTTACAAAATTGGCTGGCGCTGGTGGTGGGAAAGGGAAGGCACCTCTTTGGCTGATTTTCTATCCAGGAGTTACGTCCGGCCCCTACTCAGCGACACTCTAACTACCGATGATAAGGGAAGAGCGTCCTGGAAGTTCCTGATCAAATACCCGGATTGGGGAAGATTCTTTGTCCGGGTGGAAGACCTGGGGAGTGGCCATTCATCGGGACAGATAGTCTATGTGGACTGGCCAGATTGGACTGGTCGTTCCAGAGTTACAGGGGCTGAGGAAGCTTCCAGGCTGTCCCTATCCTCGGATAAACAGAAATATCTGGTCGGAGAAAAAGCGGTCATCTACCTGCCTGAAGCAGTTCAGGGACGGGCCCTGGTTTCGGTTGAATCCGGATCTTCAGTGCTCCAGAAGATGTGGGTTTCTACGAGGAAAGGAGAGAACCGTTTTGAGATCCAACTTACCGAAAGTATGACACCAAATGTCTATATTTATGTAACCCTGATTCAGCCCCACAGTGGTAAAGTCAGCGATGCTCCCATCAGGCTGTATGGAGTGATCCCACTCCTGGTGGAAAACCCGAATACCAGATTGGAACCAGTGCTCCAGGTGGCGGAGGAAATCAAACCGCAGGAAAAATTCAAAATTAAGATTGGTGAGAAAAACGGCAGGCCGATGTTCTATACCCTGGCTGTGGTTGATGAAGGCCTCCTGGCTCTGACCCATTATCAAGTTCCTGACCTGTGGGCAGAATTCTACAAGCGAGAAGCTCTGGGCGTGACTACTTGGGATCTTTTCGGCCAGGTGGCTGAAGCCTACGGTGCCGAATTGAGCCGCATTCTGGCCTTAGGTGGTGATGAGTACAAAAAAGCGGCAGAACAGGCCCGCAAACCCAGGAGATTTCCTCCGGTAGTCGTTTTTGCTGGACCCTTTGAACTCAAGCCCGGCGTAACCGCCAGCCACGAATTCCTGATGCCTCAGTATTTTGGTTCGGTCAGAGTCATGGTGGTAGCTGGTTATGAAGGAGCTTTCGGTTCAGCCGAAAAACCAATCCTAGTGCGCCGCAACTTGATGGCTCTGCCGACCCTGCCGAGAATCGTCAGACCCGGAGAACAGGTTAGTATGCCCATTACGGTTTTTGTGACTGACCCGGGTCTAAAAGAAGTTGAAGTTTCCCTCGAGACTAACGAGTATTTCGAGATTACGGGTGAAAGAGAGAAAACACTCTCTTTCAGCCAGCCTGGAGATCAGATTGTGAGCTTTGAGTTGAAATCAGCCAACGCTGTCGGACAGGGCCTGGTCGGTTTTCAGGTTAAAGCAGGTGCAGAGATAGTTTCAGATAAAATTTTTATAGAAATACTCAGTCCCAATCCTTTGCTGACCCGGGCCGCTTCTTACGAGGTAAAACCAGGTCAGAACCTGAAAGAAAAGGTAGTGCCATTTGGGCTTAAAGGCACCAACCTGGTGACCGTTGAAGCTTCCACCCTGCCCGCAATGCAGTTGGAAAAAAGATTGGATTTTCTTATTAGATATCCTCACGGCTGCTTAGAACAAACACTCTCGGTAGCCTTTCCCCAGCTTTATCTGAAAAATTTGGTCAGGTTGACTTCAGAGGAGGTTAAAGACCTTGAGAATTATGTCCGGGCTGCTGTGGGGAAAATGAGCTATTTCCAAATGTCCAACGGGGCCTTCAGTTATTGGCCGGGTGACCATTCAGCCCATTACTGGACCTCAGTCTATGCCGGCTGGTTCCTGCTGGAAGCTAAGAAAGCTGGTTACTATGTGCCGGAAGCCGTGCTCAGTGCCTGGAAAGAAAATCAGAAAATGCTGGCCAATTCCTGGACTACGGGAACTCTCTATGACCAGTTAACTCAGGCTTTCAGGCTGTTTACCTTAGCAGAGGCCAGAGAGGCAGACCTTGGAGCTATGAACCGGCTTAGAGAAAGAAGCGATTTAAGCAGTATGTCGGCAATTCTTCTGGCAGCGGCTTTTCACCTGAGCGGACAGCGAGAAGCTGCCTCAGAACTGGTCAAAAAAGTCAGGCTGGAATTTGATAAATACCGGGATTCAGCCGTGACCTTTGGCTCTGAACTCAGGGATAAGGCTCTGGCTGCCCATTGTTTCAGTCTGGTGGAAATGAGGGAGAGGGCCAGGCCGCTCATAAAAGAAATCGCCGAGGTTACTTCCTCTGACCTGTGGCTTTCAACCAACGAAACGGCCGCGGTTCTGATGGCTTTATCCAGCTTTTATGGGACAGCCGGGAGCGAACCTTACAGCTTTATTATTGCCTGGGATGACAAGAATCTAGAAAAGGTTGAATCATCGACCTTGCTTGAAAAAAGAACCTACGAGAACTTCCCGGTTGAGGGTCGCAATCTGTCATTGACCAACACCTCTCAGATCCCACTCTATGTGACAGTTTATATCAAGGGAGTTCCGGCGGCCAGCCAAGAAGAACCTTTTGCCCGAGGACTGGAGATTAAGGTGATTTACCGTGACCTGAAAATGAACCCGATCGATCTCAGCACTATCTCCCAGGGTTCTGACCTGCTGGTTGATGTGGAAATAAAAAATAACAGCGACCGCCAGCTTCAGAACCTGATCTTGACTCATCTGGTAGCTTCTGGCTTTCAGATTAAGAATCCTCTGTTCAGTAGCAGCGGCCCTCCGGTTAGAAATTATGATTACCAGGATGTCCGGGACGATAGGATATACACTTATTTCAGTCTTAACCGGGGCGAGTCGAAGACCTTTCTGGTGGCCTTAAACGCTTCCTATCTTGGTCAGTTCTACCAGCCTGGAATTGTGGTTGAAGCCATGTATGATGATTCGGTCCAGGCTAATACCACGGGTCAGTGGGTGAAGATAGTTAGATAGAGAAGCAAAAGGAGGTAACTATTACTAACATCTGATGTGACAGAATAGAGTGCCTTTCCCTAATAGATAATTATTTTATCTGTAATGAAAAGTTAATAGAAAGAAAATGGCGAGATTGAGAAAGCAAAAAACCAGGTGGTTCTGGCTGGAAAGAAAGAAGCGCTGGCTGGTTATCCCTGGTTTACTTGTCCTTTTTATCCTGGTTCTCTGGCTCTGGCCGCTCGGGTCCCTTTTTCAAGAACCGCTTTCTCCAGTATTATTTTCCGGAGAAGGTCAGCTCCTGGGGGCCAGGCTGGCCCAAGACGGTCAGTGGCGGTTCCCCCGTTGCGAAGAAGTTCCTGATAAATATTTTAAGGCAGTGCTGCAGTTTGAAGACCGACGCTTCTATCTTCATCCTGGTGTCGATCCGATCGCAGTTGCCAGGGCTGTCTGGCAGAATCTAAAAGCCGGTGAGGTCAAAAGTGGAGCCAGCACTATCACCATGCAGCTGGCCCGCCTGGTTGAGAAAAATAGCCGAAGAACTCTCTGGCAAAAGATAAAGGAAGCTACTCTGGCTCTGAGGCTGGAACTGCGCTATAGCAAGAAAGAAATCCTTTCACTTTTTGCTGACCAGGCTCCATTCGGCCGGAATATTGTCGGGATAAATGCTGCTTCCTGGTTTTATTTCGGGCGCAGCCCGGAAGATTTAAGCTGGGCTGAGGCCTGCTTTCTGGCAGTTCTCCCGAAGAATCCCTCGTTGGTTGCTGAAAACCAGGGGCTGCAGAAACTGAAGTTAAAAAGAGACCGCTTGCTGTGGAAACTATGGCAACACGGCTATCTGGCCGAGCTAGAATACCGGCTGGCTTGTAGCGAGCCCATTCCAGTCAGTCTGAAACCAGTTCCCAGGGACTGCCAGCATCTGCTGGATACGCTGGTCAAGGACCAGGAGAAGAAAACGCCTTTCTATTCTTTCATAAACTACGACTTGCAGCAGCGGCTAAACCTGGCGGCTGAAGCTTATGGGGAAAAGCTACTGAATAGGGGCATCAGGAACCTGGCAGTCGTGGTCGTAGATAACAAGAAAGGAGGAGTCGTCGCCTATGTCGGTAATGTAGGCAAAGCCAGAAGCTTTGATAGCGCCCAATATGTAGATATTGCCCAGAGTCCGAGAAGCACAGGCAGCATTCTTAAGCCTTTTCTTTATGGGCTAATGCTCCAGGAAGGTTTGATAAATCCGGAGATGCTGGTTCCAGACATTCCTACCAGATATGAAGGTTTCAGGCCAAAGAATTTCGACCGTCAGTTCAGAGGTGCGGTGCCGGCCAAGACAGCTTTAGCCTGGTCTCTTAATGTGCCGGCGGTCAGGCTGTTACATCAGTATGGAATTGCTAAATTCAAGAATAAATTGTCGCGCTGGGGAATGGCTACACTTTTCAGGCCGGCTGAAGATTATGGATTAAGCCTGATTTTGGGAGGGGCTGAAGGGAGACTTGTGGAAATAACCTCAATGTATGCAGAAATGGGCCGGCGGGCTATGGGGCTTGAAGATGATAGCTGGAAAATCAGGATACTAACTGATGAAAAAAAGATACTTTCCGGGTTGAGAGAACTCAGCCCTGGAGCTGCCTACCTGACCCTTCAGGCTCTAACTGAAGTCAACCGTCCAGATGAGGAAGGTTTCTGGCGGAATTTCAGTTCAGCTCGCTGGGTGGCCTGGAAAACAGGGACAAGTTTCGGGTTAAAGGATGCCTGGGCGGTCGGAGTGACCCCAAATTATACAGTCGGAGTCTGGGCGGGAAATGCTGATGGTGAAGGCCGGCCAGAGATAACCGGTTTGACTGCTGCTGCTCCATTCTTATTTGAAGTGCTGGGCTTGCTGGATACGGGAGGGGAGATAGCCGCACCGCCCGGATCATTAAAGACGATAGAGGTCTGTCGGGATTCAGGCTATCTGGCCGGCGAACTGTGCCCTCAAAAGGATATCTGGGTTCCGGCTGAAAGCCATTTTGACCGGACCTGTGTTTATCATCAATTGGTCCACCTTGACCCGGCTGGGCGATACCGGGTTGACAGCCGGTTTGAATCGGTGGCCAGGATGAACCATCAAAGCTGGTTTGTCCTCCCGCCGGTTCAGGAATATTATTATCGAACCTGGCATCCTGAATACCGGCCCTTACCTCCTTTAAGGCCTGGGAATAGCAGTCGGGTTGATACCGCTGATGGGTCCAGAATAATGAATCTGGTTTATCCTGAGCCAGGCACCGCAGTTTTCATTCCGGTTGACCTCGACGGGCAAGCTCAAGAGGTAGTCTTTGAGGCAGTCCACAGGCAAAAAGAAGCTCTGATTCACTGGCATCTCGACGAAGACTATCTGACTACTACCAGGCATTTTCATAAAATAGCCTTAAACCCTCCTGCTGGAGAACACCAGCTAGTCCTGGTCGATGGAGAAGGCCGGCGGCTGGTCAGAAAATTTACAGTGATGGGAAAATCAGGGACATAGAAAACCAGAGGACACGAACCGATTTAAGAAAATCGTATCATGTCCCCGGTTTTGTGTCCTCTAATTTACCACCACCCTTCTTTGACCAGAGAATCAAATCACAGAAAAAGATAGATGCTTACGCTTCCTGATTTAAGCTTTAATTATTTCTCAAATCTGTTAAAATTTCGAAAATAAGAATCAAAGCTCGGGAAAAAGATTGATTCTAACTGGTATCAATTATGGACAGGCAATCAGAAATAGGCTGGCCTGAAAAGTGGCTGATAGCAGCCAGGCCCTGGGCCTGGCCAGCTTCCTGCATTCCGGTCTTGTTTGGCAGTTCACTGGCGGCTACTGTTGGCTGGGTTCATCTTCATCTCGGACTCCTTCTGCTCAGTCTGATGGCTATGGTGATTTTACACTCGGCGGCTAATATGCTCTCAGACGTTATTGACTGGAAAAGAGGTCTTGATGTGGAAGTAACTCCAGTTAGCGGGGCGGTTGTCCGGGGGCTGTTGAGCTCTCAGCAAGTCTTAAGCGGTTCGATCATTCTGTTTATAATCGGTTCGGGCCTCGGCATATGGCTGGTTTTCTTGAGGGGAATTCTTATTCTGAAAATAGGGATAGCAGGAGTTATCCTGGGATTAGCTTACCCCTGGTTGAAAGCTGCGGCCCTGGGGGACCTGGTGGTGCTGGTGAATTTCGGCTTACTGGGTTCTCTGGGGGGTTGGGTGGTTCAGACCACCCAGTTTTCCTGGCTGCCAGTAATCTGGGCTGTACCTCAGGGAATGCTGATAGCCGCTATCCTGCATGCCAATAACTGGAGGGATTCGGTTAATGATCGCCAGAAAAAAGTTGTAACCTTTTCTTCACTAATTGGGGATAGGGGTTCTTTGGTTTATTACGGAATTCTGATATTTGGTTCTCAGTTGATAATGGTTGGTTTTGTCCTGGTGCCACGGCTTTTTGGTCTGGATTTTCCGTCGCTGCCACTGGGTCTCTTATTGGTGCTTTTGGCTCTGCCTGAAGCTTGGAAATTATATAAAAAGGCCGGGCAAAGGTATAATCCAGCCAAGCCCCTTGATTTTATTACTCTGGATGGAGCCACTTCTCGCTACAACCTGCTCTTTGGGCTTCTTTCTGTCGTTGGATTATGGTTATAATTAAAAATGATACTTTGGCCAAATTATCTTTAGCCTTACTTTTGAAATTGTTCTGGTAAAATATAAAATAGAATAATAAATTGCAAGTTTACCTGGATTATTTGTGGAGAATTTAGGTAAAGGTAAACTAGGACAGGAGAGAATGAAGACCAGAGAATCAGGTGAAGTTTTCCTTTACCTTTTGACTATAGCTGTAGCCATCTACTTTGGATTGGTCTTTTCCGGGATTTTTGCGGGAAGAGTAGATTTCTGGTCATTGCTTAGTGGGGGATTGATGGTCTTCCTGATTGTGGCTCTCTGGGGTGACCCTCTTTTCAGCAAACTGATTTACGGTGATTTCCGGGAAAAACCGTTAGCCGCTGTTGGCCTGGGAGTAATTTCGGCGGCGCTGTTATATCTGTTATTTTTTGTCGGCAACATATTACTTCAAAAACTTTTCCCGTCAAGCCTTGATAACCTGGTAGCTATTTATAATCTTAAATCTGGAAGAAGCAGTCTTAGAATCGGACTTTTTCTCGGACTGATAATTGGACCGGGAGAGGAATTGTTGTGGCGGGGCTGGCTGCAGAGACACTGGTCAAAACGCTTAGGTAAAATAGCAGGTCTGATAGCTGTCGCTTTGTTATATTCTGCAGTTCATCTGGCTTCTGGTAACCCGGTGTTAGTGTTGGCGGCTTTGGTCGGCGGTCTGTGGTGGGGATATCAATATCTGCGGTTTAATTCGTTGCTTTCTAATGTGATAAGCCATTTGCTCTGGGACCTGGTGATTTTTATTGCTCTGCCATTTTATTAATCCCCAGAGCAAGAGCTTAGAAGAGACTGGCTATTTTATTCCGGCCATCTTTCATAAGAAACCAGAGCACACAAGGGCTTTCTTTTTTTTAGTGATGGGGTGTCTGCCGGGTAGCCGAGAGGGGTAAAAGCAACAGGCTCAAGCTTCTCCGGAAGGCCCAAAACTTCTCTGACGGCAACCGGATCAAAAGCTCCCACCCAGCAGGTGCCCAGACCTTCATTAGCGGCTGCTAAAATCAGATGGTCCATGGCTATGGCGGCATCGATTTCGGAATAATTCTTGCCATCCCGCCTCCTCCAGCCGGCCTCTGGCAAGGCCACAATTCCTATAACCAGAGGAGCCTGGATAAACCAATCTTTATGGTAAATTTTTCTAAGTTCGGCTTCTCGACCTCTGGTCTTGATGACGATTAATCGAAACGGTTGTCGGTTATCTGCGGTGGGAGCCAGCCTGGCGGCTTCTAGAATCCTGGCTAACTTTTCTTCGCTAACCGGATCAGGCCGGTAGGCCCTAACGCTATAGCGGATTCTAATAAGTTCATTGAATTCCATCCTGACCTCCTTTTTATTATCCTATTTTGAATTACTTTTTATCATAACTAAGATTATCTATGTTACCAGGAAAATTAGGAGCCCGAACAGACTTCAGTAAAGACTCCGTCGGCCAAAGCCAGCCTCATTGAATTGTATAAGGCCAGAGGCCAAATCGGCTGTCAGAATCTATCATTCATTCTTTTTTAAGTTCTTGGAATTTCTGGGCCCTGAAAGGGCTTTTTATGTCCAGATTTCTCTTTTTATTATGGCAAGTTTATATTAGAATTTAAGAATCTTACTTAGACATGATTATAGATTGGGATTGGATGTTTGTCTAATTTTTTGTTTTTACGAATAGCATGAGGTCTAAAGATGGTAAAGGAGAGCCCGGCGTTATTTGACTGTAGTTATGAGGTTTTAAGCTTTGATACCGATTACCAGGGCCGGGCCCATCTTTCAGCCCTGATGAACTATCTACAGGATGCTGCTCGTCAGCATTCCATCCGAGATCATTTTTCGGTCTTTGAGCTTTTTGATAAAGGACTAACCTGGGTAGTCTCTCGCTATCACCTAAAAATCGATCGATATCCAGAGCTGGGAGAAAAAATCCAGGTTAAAACCTGGGCCTCAGGTAAGTTTGGCTATTATGCTTTAAGAGATTTTGAAATCTATGATACCAGTCAGAAGCAGCTAGCTGTTGCTACTAGTTCCTGGATGATAATTGAACTAAACAGCCGGCGGCCAGTGAAAGTAGAAAATCTGTTCCCCGACAGTTTGATTTTACCGGCGAGAATTCTGGATGATGACTTTGCTGTCCTGCCCATAGTTGAGAGGCTTGACTATAAAACTTCCTTCAGGGTTTGCTTTGAAGACCTTGATTTCAATCGTCATGTGAACAATGTAGTCTATTCGCGGTGGGCGGTGGAAGGTATGCCCCAGGAAGTCTTGTTTTCCAGTCGGGTTTATGAACTGGAGGTAAACTATCGGTCAGAAGCTTTCTTTGGAGATGAAATTGAAATCATTAGTCAGTGCCCGTCCAGTCCTGAAGATTTCTGGGTACAGCAGGTTTTTAATCTGTCCACTGGGAAAGAACTGGCCAGGCTTAGATCCCTCTGGAAATATAATGAGCCTGACGGCAGACATTAAGTGCCGATCTTGAGGGTGGAAGGATGAAAGAAAAAAGACCTAAGAAAAAGCCAACCAAAAAATCAGGCCAATGGGGTCTGGTGCTGATGGGTGGGGGGGCCAGAGGTCTGGCCCATATCGGGGTTATTGAAGTTCTTTTAGAAAATGGTTTAGTGCCTTCTGTTATTACTGGCACTTCCATGGGTGCTTTAGTTGGAGGTTTGTTCGCCACAGGTTATTTGCCTCGAGAAATTGAAGATCTGGCTAATCAATTTAATAATACAAAACTGGCTAAACTGCGGCGGAGCTCAATTCCTATCCCGGATAAGCTTCTTGATTTTCTGATGTTTGAATCTTATCAAAAGAGGTTATCACATCGGCTTGGACTGGAAAAAAGCGGCTCTTTTGATAAAATTCTAAAGGCCCTGGTTGGTGACATTCTGATTGAAGACCTACCTTTCCGATTTGGTTGCAATGCTGTCAACCTGGTCACAGGAAAGGAAGTAAATTTTACCAATGGGCCCCTTTACCGGGCTTTAAGAGCCAGCCTATCCTATCCTTTTGTTATAGAGCCAGCCCGCTTTGCCAGAGGTGTCCTGATTGATGGCGGTCTCCTTAACAATGTTCCGATCAAATTGGCTCGCCAGTTGGGCGCCTCAAAAGTGTTGGTTCCTGATGTCCATCGACGGCTGAAAAGGATACCTGCCGGTAGTATCGATTCAGCTGTCGCCATGATGGATCGCTTGATTCAGGTGATTTTAACAGAATCAACTGAAAGCAAATTACAGGGAGCCGATTTGATCATCAATATTAACTCGGAAGTGGATACTTTTGATTTCAGCAAAATTAAAAAGCTGGTAAATTTGGGCAAAAGAGTCACCCAGTCTAACCTTAAGAACATAAAAAAAATGATCCGGCAAGCGGCCTAATCTCAGGATGGATATACTCCCTAACAGCCGCCAAACCGGAACTGTTTGAGCTTTGTCAGTAGCAACCTTTTGGTCAGAATCTGGTTATATAAAAGTGGCAGGCAGGTATTTTTTCTAAAAAGAGCCAGGAACTTGCAGTGACCTCTGGACTGGCCCGTAAATAGATGGCCAGGCAAGAAAAGTAAAAAAATGATAAAATAAAACCTGGTTACTTGAGAGCCGGCTGGACAAAGGCCTGGATTAACTGCCGGCTTTTAGACTTGATATGAAATATCAACCTGATTAATTGCTATGAGCGGGAGAGTAGCTTATGTCTAATGGATTAAACAAACCGGGTAAAAAACAATTTATTAAATTAAGCTTTTTCTTGACTTTTTTAGTAATAATGTTTGGTAATCTGGTTTACCCCGGGAGCTTTGAGTTTAAGGCTCCTCTTTTACAGGAATCAACAGCCAAACAGCCGGAGAAGAAGCCCCAGCTGCCTGATCGATATCAGAAGTGGCTGGAAGAAGAAGTGGTGTATATCATCACCCCGGTAGAAAAAGAAATTTTCCTCAAGCTTCAGAATGACCGGGAAAGAGACCTGTTTATAGAAGCATTCTGGAAACACCGGGACCCGATTCCAGAAACCGAAGAAAATGAGTTCAAGACCGAGCACTATAAAAGGATTGAATATGCTAATAAATATTTCGGGAGAGAAGCAGCTAAGCCTGGCTGGAGAACTGACCGAGGTAGGATATACATAATTCTGGGACCACCCAATGATATCCAGCGTCATGATATGAGATCCGATATTTATAACTGCGAGATCTGGTTCTACCAGGGAAAAACTGATCTTGGCCTACCCCCCGGCTTTAATATTCTCTTTTTTCAGAAAGGTGGGAGCGGTGAACTGCAGCTTTACAGCCCGGCTAACGACGGCCCTCAATCCTTATTAACCAGCTACTGGGGAGATCAGTCTGATTATGAGGCAGCCTACAGTAAACTTAGAGAAATTGACCCCAATTTGGCTGCCATCTCTTTATCACTAATTCCCGGGGAGGAAAATCCTTCTCTTGGTAGGCCAACTTTATCATCTGATCTGCTTCTAAGACAGATTGAACTAACCCCACGAAGGTATGTGGAAGACCGATACGCCCGTAGATTTTTTGAGTACAAGGATCGGGTAGAAGTTGATTACAGTGTCAATTACATAGATAGCGATAATCTGGTTAAAGTTTTTAAGGATCCAGCTGGCTTCTATATGGTTCATTACAGCTTGGAACCTAAGAGACTTTCAGTCAGTCAGTATGATGACCTTTTTGTCACCAACCTAAAAGTTAATGGAACCCTGAGTAGTTTGGACGACAAAATAATCTATCAGTTTGAGAAAACATATCAGGTCCAAATGACTGAAGGCCAGATGAGAGAACGGCAGAATTTACCCCTGGCCATCTATGATGTTTTTCCCTGTGTTCCAGGGGAGTATAAACTTTCAGTTCTAATTAAAAACGAAGCTTCCAAAGAATTCACCAGTCTGGAACAAACCCTTAGCATCCCGGGAAGACCCGGGATAGAAATGTTCCCTCCGGTCTTAGCATTTAAAGCCTCTCCAGTAGAAGAAACTGGAGGGAAAATCAAGGCCTTTCTTATAGGTGGGCAGCAGCTTTATATTCAAGCCAGCCGAGTATTCACTGCTAAGGATCAACTAACAGTAGCCCTGCAAGTTTATGGATTGACACCGGCTTTAAAAGACAAGGCCAGCCTGAGGTTTCAATTTATTAAAGACACTCAGACTCAGACTCAGCCCTTCAAAGAAAAAATTGTGCCGCTCTCTGAGGTAGCTACCTTACCTGATATAATCGAGATATTTTCTTTAAGTGAATTTCCGCCGGCTCACTATTACTTGAGCGTATCATTATTGATTGATGGGCGGGAAGAGATTACAGCTAAAGAAGAGTTTGACCTGACCTATCTTGAAAGCCTGTCCCGTCCTTGGGTTCTGACCAGAGTTTTGCCTTCCAAAGATGAGCCCTATTATGGATACATTCTTGGAGTTCAGCTTTACAACCTGGGGCGTTTCGACGAAGCCCGGGTCCAGTTGGAGCAAGCTCTAGCCAAGGCACCGGGGAACGAAGAGCTATCCAGACAATTGGCTCAAGTATATTTAGAGCAGAAAGAGTTTAGCAAAGTTGTGAATCTTTTAGAAACTTTTCTGAGAGAAGATGTAACGGCCAGATATGAAACCTATATGATAGCCGCGCAGGCTCTTTACAATTTAGGAGATTACCAGAAAGCCATAGATGTTCTGGATAAAGCAGTCAACCATTATGGGACCGACATTCATCTGCTGAATCTGATCGGTGATTGTTACCTAAGTCTGGG
>JAQULR010000007.1:21376-73013 GCA_028749205.1 Acidobacteriota bacterium
CCGCGCAGGCTCTTTACAATTTAGGAGATTACCAGAAAGCCATAGATGTTCTGGATAAAGCAGTCAACCATTATGGGACCGACATTCATCTGCTGAATCTGATCGGTGATTGTTACCTAAGTCTGGGAGAAAAAGAGGCAGCCCTGGTTGTATGGGAGAAATCGCTGGAGATGATGGCAGATCAGCCAGAACTCAAGAAGAAAATTCAATCAATAAAACAAAAATAGCCCGGTTTTTTTCAAAAAAAAAATACCAGCAAGAAAAAAAACGCTTGATATGCCAATAGATATCTGATATATTAAATACCTGGAGATAAGATGAACGGTCTGATCTTTGACCTTAAGCATTATGCAGTCCATGATGGACCAGGTATAAGGCTTAATGTTTTTTTCAAGGGCTGTCCCCTTCATTGTTTATGGTGCCATAATCCCGAAGGTATCTCTTTCCAGCCTGAGCTGATGTTAATGCCTAACCGCTGTGCTCACTGCGGTGATTGTGTCAGGAGTTGTCGCTATGAAGCCCTGTCACAAAATTCTGAAGGTGTGGTGTCAGTTGACCGTACCAGGTGTACTTTATGCCGAGATTGTCTTGAGGCCTGCCAGCGTGAAGCTATTGCTATGGCTGGCCAGGAAATGTCAGTAGATGAAGTGGTGAATGAGGCCGAAAAAGACCGCATATTTTTTGAGCAATCAGGTGGCGGGGTGACTCTTACCGGGGGTGAGCCCTTAGCCCAGCCAGCTTTCGCGGCCTCGCTTATGGGAGAATTGAAAAAAAGAAGCATCCAGGTTGCTCTGGATACCTCTGGCTATGCTGACCCAGAGGTTTTTCTCCAGCTGGCCAAAAAAGCCGACCTGATTCTGTTTGACCTGAAAATTATGGATAATAAGAAACACCGGAAATATACTGGAGTTGCCAACGATATGATCCTTGATAATCTTAAATCACTGGATAAACTGGGAATACCGGTCTGGGTCCGGCTGCCACTTATTCCTGGAGTTAATGATGATGTAGAAAACTTAGAAGCCATGGCGAATTTTCTTTCTGGCCTTAAATTAATTAAAATGATAAATGTGCTTCCCTATCATAAAGGTGGGGTGGAAAAGTTTTATCGCTTAGGCCGGGATAATGAATTTGCTGTCTACACACCACCGTCTGAAGACAAAGTGGAAGCGGTCATAGAGTTTTTTAAAAATAAAGGCTTTCGGGTTAAGAAAGGAGGATGAGAGATGAACCAAAGAGTAAAAAAACTTAGAGAGCAATCTCTAAACACCAGGCCATCAATATCCTCAGAAAGGGCCAGAATTGTAACTGAAGCTTACAGAAGTCCTGAAGTTCAGACGGCCTCTTTTCCGGTACAAAGGGCTCTGGTTTTTAAGGCCCTGATGGAGAAAAAATCCATCTTCATCGATGAAGGAGAACTTATTGTGGGCGAGCGTGGCCCAGCCCATAAAGCTACTCCTACTTACCCTGAAGTCTGCTGTCACAGCCTGGAAGACCTGGAAATCTTGAACTCTAGGCCGAAAACTTCATTTGCGGTTGATGAAGAAACCTTGAGGCTATACCACGATGAAATAATTCCTTACTGGGATGGCCGGTCGATGCGTGACCAGATATTTGCTCAGATGACTCCTGAATGGAAAGCTGCTTATGAGGCCGGGATTTTCACCGAATTTATGGAGCAAAGGACTCCAGGACACACGGTTCTGGGTGATAAAATTTATAAAAAAGGCCTGTTAGATATCAGAAAAGATATAGAGGAATCATTGGCCCAGATTGATTTTCTCAACGATCCTGAAGCTTTCGACAAGCAAGAAGAGCTTAAAGCTATGGCCATCTGTGCTGAGGCTCTCATTACCTATGCTCGACGCCAGGCCGACTTAGCCAGGGAAATGGCTGCCAAGGAAAAAAACTCGGAGCGCAAAAAAGAGCTGGAAAAAATTGCTGCTACCTGCGACTGGGTACCAGCTAAAGCTCCAAGAGATTTCTGGGAAGCTCTCCAGTATTACTGGTTTGTTCATGTCGGAGTGACTACTGAGTATAACACCTGGGATTCATTCAACCCTGGGCGCCTTGATCAACACCTTTATCCTTTTTATAAGAAAGGATTAGAAGATGGAACCTTGAGTGAAGATTGGGCTAAAGAATTGCTTCAAGCTTTCTGGGTAAAATTCAACAACCAGCCAGCTCCGCCCAAAGTAGGAGTGACTGCTGAAGAGAGTGGAACCTATACCGATTTTGCTTTGATTAACCTTGGCGGGCTCAAACCTGATGGCCAGGACGGAGTTAATGAGCTTTCTTATCTCATTCTGGATGTAATTGAAGAAATGAGATTGTTGCAGCCAAGCTCGATGGTTCAAGTCAGCCAAAAAAACCCTGATCCCCTGCTTCTGAGGGCGCTGAAAATTATCCGAACTGGCTTTGGCCAGCCCTCAATTTTTAATACGGACGCCATAATTCAGGAACTGTTAAGGCAAGGGAAGAATCTGGAAGATGCCAGAAAAGGCGGAGCCAGCGGTTGTGTAGAGGCTGGAGCTTTTGGCACCGAAGCCTATATCCTGACTGGATATTTTAATATTCCTAAGGTTTTTGAAATTACCTTAAACAATGGGATTGATCCGAGGACCGGAAAGAAGATAGGCCTGGAGACTGGAGAGGCCGTCAATTTTCAGAGCTTTGATGAGCTGATGAAGGCTTTTGAAAAGCAGATGCAGTATTTTATTGATATCAAAATCAGGGGTAATAATCTAATTGAGAAGCTGTATGCTACCTATCTGCCGGCGCCATTTCTGTCGCTGTTCATAGATGACTGCATAGTTAAAGGTAAGGATTATCATGATG
Organism: Acidobacteriota bacterium; assembly: GCA_028749205.1. Classification (GTDB taxonomy): domain Bacteria; phylum Acidobacteriota; class Aminicenantia; order Aminicenantales; family Saccharicenantaceae; genus Saccharicenans. The sequence goes on from JAQULR010000007.1 coordinate 24,215, forward strand.
GAGGTGCTCGCTACAACACCCGTTATATCCAGGGCGTAGGACTTGGCTCAATTACTGACATTCTGGCCTCAGTTAAACACAACGTTTTTGATCATAAAGTTTTAACTATGGCTGAGCTGCTGGAAGCTTTAAACCGGAATTTCGAAGGCCATGAGCGGCTTCGAGACCGGTTTATCAACAAGACACCCAAATACGGTAATGACGATGATTATGCTGATAACTTAGCCCGGCAGGTGTTTGAGACGTATTTTAAGACAATTGATGGTCGACCAACAGTTTGTGGGGGGACCTACCGGATAAACCTGCTGCCGACTACAGTCCATGTCTATTTCGGCAAGGTTACCGGGGCTACTCCCGATGGGCGGTTGGCCGGCGAGCCTCTGTCCGAAGGAATTTCGCCTGTTCAGGGAATGGACAGAAAAGGACCGACGGCAGTAATAAAATCAGTTAGCAAGATAGACCACCTCAAAACCGGTGGAACATTACTCAATCAGAAGTTTACCCCACAGCTTCTGGCTGATGAAGAGGGGCTGGTTAAGTTGAAAGACCTCATCCGAGCTTATTTCAAGCTGATGGGGCATCATGTCCAATTCAACGTAGTAACTGCCGATACTCTACGCCAGGCTCAGAAATTTCCTGAGAAGTACCGCGACTTGATAGTCCGAGTTGCCGGTTACAGCGATTATTTCGTCGATTGTGCTAAGGAGCTTCAGGACGAAATTATCCGCCGGACCGAACATCAGGGACTATAAAGGGTGAAGGCTTAGCGGCCTAAAGTTCCTGGTATCTAATATTTTATAAGGTGAATTCCTGCAGCAGAAACTTACCAGAAAATCTTGATTAATCTCTAAGCTAAGGCCCAGGTCTTTCAGGTGCCGGAGCTAAAAAAGATTCCAGATTAAAACCACCTTCTTTTGGTATATTATTTACCTATCTTATTCCTAAGGTCGAACAGGTCTCAATATTTTAGATTATCATTGATAAGAAAAGCGAGACATGATTGGATTTTCCTAAAACGGTTAGGGCCCCTGATTTTTTCTTGAATAATCCAGGTTTAAAACCTACCTCTTATCACATAAAGTAATAATACTGGCCGGAAATTAAAGATTTTTCATTTCAACTGTCTGTGTTAGAATTTAGCTAAAAGTAAAATCTTAGGAGGTAAGAATGTTCACGCCAGAATTTTTTCAAAAAGTTTTAGCCTGGCTGTTGACCACTGGCCTAAAAATCGTTTTGATTGTTGTTGTAGCCTTAATTTTGCAAAAAGTTGTCCGACGTTTAGGTCTGCGGCTAGAGAAAATTTTCCTGAAACGAAGAGAAGACGACGAATCAATTAAAAGATCCAAGACTTTGTCCAATCTAATCATAAAGTCTGTAAATATCTTTATTACCATAATTGCGGCCATAACTATTCTAGGAGCTCTGGACATTCAAATTGGCCCGATCCTAGCCACAGCTGGAGTGGCTGGCCTGGCTGTGGGCTTTGCAGCCCAATCTCTGGTCAAAGATATAATCAACGGCTTCTTTATCATCCTCTGGGATCAGATTAGAGTCGGTGATGTTGTCCAGGTGGCTGGCATCAGCGGAGCTGTTGAAGACCTCAATCTAAAGATGACAGTCTTAAGGAGCTTAGAAGGAAATGTCCATTTTATACCCAACCATTTGATTGATGTCGTTAGTAACATGACCAAAGAATTCTCCAGGTATGTATTTGATATTGGGGTAAGTTATTTTGAAGATGTCGATGAAGTTATCGAGACCATGAAAGAAGTTGATGAAGAGCTCAGAACCGACCCTCAGTTTTCTGAGGACATTCTAGCTCCTCTGGAGATTCTTGGCCTGGACAAGTTTGATGATTCGGCGGTTATCGTAAGAGGTAGAACTACAACTAAAGCGGGCAAACAGTGGGGGATTGGCAGGGAATTTAACCGGCGTTTGAAAAAAGCTTTTGAGCGCAAAGCTATTAGCATTCCATTCCCGCATCTGACACTATTTGCTGGAGAGGATAAAGAAGGTCAAGCGCCGCCCCTTAGAATAAAGGTTACTGGTGAGCTCAAAGAGAATCTGCAGAAAGAAAACTAAGCTATTTTATTCATAAAACCGAATTGGCTCGAGATTTTCAATTACACTGATAAGAACATTAAAAAGGCTACGTTGAAAAAGATAAAGAAAGGATGACCAAGTGAAAACCTATGCCTACTTTGAATCTGAAATCAAAAAGCTAATCAGACTTAAAGAGGCTATCCCAACCGTCGAAAAAGCCCTGGCAGCTTTTAGCTCCGGACAAGTTATTCTGCCGGGGGTTATCAACCTGGACTTGCCAGAGTCCAAAGGTGAGGTGCATGTTAAAGCTGCTTACATTAAAGGTGATGAAACTTATGTGATTAAAGTTGCTTCAGGTTTCTATGAAAATCCAGGGTTGGGCCTTGCAGTAGGTAATGGTCTAATGCTGGTTTTTAAAGCCAAGACGGGAGAGCTAGCCGCTGTTCTCTTTGATAGAGGATATCTGACAGACCTGAGGACAGCTGCGGCTGGAGGGGTGGCTGCTAATTGTCTGGCCAAAAGCCAGATAGAAAAAGTGGCGGTGATTGGCTCGGGGATGCAGGCTCGTTTTCAGCTAAAAGCCCTGGGGGAGGTGCGTTCCTTCAGGGAAGTAGCCGCCTGGAGCCGAAATCCCTTCAACGTCAGGAAATACATCGGAGAAATGGCCGAAATCTTTGGTGAAGTTAAATTCTATTCTGCAGAGACGGCTGAAGAAGCTGTAAAAGAAGCTGATTTAATCATCACCGCTACCCCTAGCCGGCAGCCTATTATTAGAGCCGAGTGGCTAAAACCGGGCGTGCACATAACTGCTATAGGCTCAGACGGTTCCGACAAGCAGGAACTTTACCCTGAAGTTTTGCTCAGAGCTGATGGAGTTTTCTGCGATTCTGTGACCCAATGCTGTCAGCTGGGCGAGGTTCACCAGGCCCTGAAAGCCGGGGTTATTTCGGAAAGCAAAATCACTGGAGAAATCGGTGAGCTGATTCTCGGGCTCAAGCCAGGAAGACAATCAGCGGATGAAATTACCATCGCTGATCTTACTGGACTTGGAGTGCAGGATGCAGCTATTGCTAACTTATTCCTCAAACAGGCGAAAGATTCAGGCTATCAGGGCCGGGCTTTAAGTTGAGAGAATTAATGCTGATTGACTAAAGAGTAGTAAATTATATAAACTGAAATCTTAGTTCAATTTAGACAGGTAGGTGTTTTTAGCTCAAAATTTGCCAGTTAAAATCTGCCTGTGAAAAAGTAAAAAATGCGGGAGGTAATAATATGAGAAAACCGGCCTTCAGGCAGGTCTTTAGCTTACTTATAGCAATGGCTGTTATCTTGAACCTGACTACGATTGTGGCCGCCGATGAGGGGATGTGGCCTCTGAGTGAAATACCCAAACTCAACCTTCAGGAGAAAGGACTGCGGATTGATCCCTCTTTAATTTATGACCCGGCCAAACGAAGTTTGCTCTATGCAGTTGTGCAGATAGGAGCTACCGGCTCGTTTATTTCTGAAGAGGGACTGATCATCACTAACCATCATGTAGCTTTTGGTTCAGTCCAGGCAGTTAGCACTCCTGAGAGAGATTATCTTAAAAATGGATTTTTGGCTAAAAGTCGGGCGGAGGAAATCCCGGCACCCGGTCGAACTGCCCGGATCACTGAATCCTTCCAGGATGTCTCAGCTGAGGTTTTAAGTGTGGCTAAGAAAAATATGAGTTATGTTGATCGTACCAGAGCCATTGAGAAGAAAATTAAGAAGATTGTTGCCGAAGCCGAAAAAGCCAATCCTGGAAAAAGAGCTGAAGTAGCTGAGATGTTCCCGGGCAAGACCTACTGGTTATTTCTTTATACGGTATTAAGAGATATCAGGCTGGTTTATGTGCCTCCCTTGGCCATTGGAAATTTTGGTGGCGAAGAGGACAACTGGATGTGGCCACGCCATACGGGTGATTTTGCTTTGATGAGGGCTTATGTGGGACCTGATGGAAGTCCGGCAGAATATAACGAAAAGAATGTGCCATTCAAGCCAAAGACTTATCTCAAGATAAATCCTTTGGGGACAGAAAAAGGTGATTTTGTATTTTTGCTTGGCTATCCGGGTCGGACTTACCGTCATCTACCAGCCAGCTACATCGCTTATGAGCAAAATATCAGAATGCCAGCAGTAGCCGACTGGTATGAATGGCAGATAAAATTAATGGAGGAGATGAGCCAGACCAGCCGGGAAGTTGCTTTGAAACATGATTCTAGGATTAAAGGTCTGGCCAATACCATGAAGAATTATCGCGGTAAGCTAGCCGGACTTAAACGTTTGAATTATCTGGAACAAAAACGCCAGGAAGAAAGGGCCTTGCAAGAATTCATCCAGGCTGATCCCAAGCGTCAGGCCGCTTACGATCAGGTTCTGGCCCGATTGGACAAAATATATGATGATATGGGAAGCGAATTCCCGCGGATTTTTATTTTGGATAATTTAAGACGGTCAGTAACTCCTTTGCAAATTGCCCTAACTGTAGTTGAGGCTTCGATAGAACGCCAGAAGCCAGACCTGGAAAGAAATGCTGCCTACATGGATAGAAATTTTAACAGGCTAAAGCAAAGGATCGGATTAACCTTGAGCTCAAGTTTTTACCTTCCTACCGATATGGCCATATTTAAAGAACTCATGAAACGATCGCTGGCTTTGGATGAAAATCAGAGAATTAAGGAGCTTAACCGGTTGGTGATGCCTGACAAGAATCTGGATGACTGGCTGGTTGAATTTTTTAATTCTACCAAGATGGCCGATCCGGAATTTGTCAAGAGCCTCTGGGACAAAAAGCCTGATGAAATAAAAAAGATTGAAGACCCGATGATAAAATTGGCTCTGGCTCTTTACCCAGAATATAAGAAGATCGAGGAAACAAATCGGGCCAGAAAAGGCCAACTCGATGAACTTCAGGCTAAGCTGGTTGATGTCCGGCAGGAATTTCTGGGCCAGCAGTTTATTCCTGATGCTAATGGAACTCTGCGTCTGACTTACGGTCGGGTAGAAGGTTATGAACCTCGCGATGCGGTTTATTACAAACCCTTCACTACAGTTCAGGGGATTGTGGAAAAGACCACAGGTCAGGAGCCTTTTAATACCCCAGCTGCCCTGCTACAGCTTATCAACCAGAGAAAATTCGGACGATATGTCAACCCGTCCCTGGATCAAGTGTCGGTCTGTTTGCTTTACAGCACTGATACCACTGGCGGTAACTCCGGCAGTCCGATTATCAACGCTCGTGGTGAACTGGTTGGGGTCAACTTTGACCGAGCCTGGGAAGCCACCATCAACGATTTTACTTGGAATCATCGTTTCAGCCGGTCAATCGGAGTGGATATCAGATATGTTTTATGGATACTAAAGGAGTTTGCCGGTGCTAATAATATCCTTGAAGAAATTGGAATAAAGTAAGCGCCGGATTAAGAAAATTTATTCTTGTTAGCCTTTCTTTTTCTGTGGTATTAGGGGAAAGGGCCCTGTAACAGTTCCCGTCCGTCCTGGCTCCACCCATCCCCCGTGGGAAACTCCTTCCGCTTCAGGCATAGCGGGGACAGGCCGTGCCACCCTATTTTCACTAGAGTATCAAATTGTTGAAAAAGATAGGTTGATTTCAGTAAAAGATTTTTGTAATTTTTGCGCCGTTATCTTAAAATATAAACATCAGGACAAAAGGTAATTAAAATAATGAAGGAGGAGGGCAGGAATATGAAAAAAGCTAATTTTTTCGGTCTGGCTGTCATTTTATTTCTGGTCACCATGTTATCAGTTCCAGCAGAGGCAATGGCTCAGGAACAACAAGAGCAGGAAGTCACCCAGCTGCCGATTTCCTGGGAAAACTGGCGGCAGGCAAAGGCCGAGGCTGAAAAGTATGACCTTGAAGGCGATTATGCCAGAGCCCTTCAGTATTATCTGGAATACATTCGTCAAGCTGAAGGACTCGGCCGCCCAGACATTGTGGCCTGGGGAAAGAACAATGCTGCTTACATGATTATCAAGCAGCACAAAGAGGACCCTACGACCGATCTGGAACCAGCCAAGAAGCTGCTGGAAGAAGGTCTGCAAATCGCCGAGGCTACCGAGGATTGCCAAGTTAAACTTCGGAGCAATCTGGAATATGTGATGATGTTCATAAAGGATTAGAGAGATTAAAAGCAGGATTAGATTTAATTGAGTTTAATAACGGATAGTTTTTAAATCAGTCTTCGATCTTGATCCGAATTGCTGACCTCCCAGATATATAATCCGGTAATAAGGCGGCTACAATTTGACAGTGAGGTTCTGTAAAGAGACAACTGCTATGGATTCAGAGCTGATATTATTTTGTCTTAAGCTTCATTTTGCCTTGAGCTCCAGGGCTTAACCACAAAATTCAGATCAGTCCCCGGTATCAGGGAAAAAAGTCTATAGAAAAAATTTTCTTATCAAAGCCTAAAGGTTACTTAGCCTGTATTATTTATAAGACGGGGTAGGTCCCTCATTTTCCTCCGCTAATAATCTTTTTAGAGGTAAATAATACAGGTTGACCCAAAAAATATTGCCTGGAATTGGCAAAAAGGGTATTATTTAGCTCTTGTGATCGGAGAATATAGTCTTTTTGGTTGATTGGATTATAGACCATTCAAGCCAGGGTTGGCCAGCCAGCTTTCCCGGCCAACCTCAGAAAAAAGTGGAAATCTAATTGTAGGAATTAGGTGATACTATGAAGACAGGCCCAAGCTATCTATGTTTCTTTTTTTCAGTGGTTTTTTTGTCCTCAACTCTAAGCTTTTCTGCTCAGCAAAATTCAGCTACCAGGCTTCAGGCAGTTCGGGTAGATAAAGCTCCCCACCTCGATGGTGTTTTATCTGAGCCTGCCTGGGTTAACGCTGTGCCTTTTTCTGAGTTCAGAATGGTTGAGCCAATCCCCGGAGCTGAGCCCTCAGAAAAAACTGACTTGAAGGTTCTCTATGATGATTCGGCTCTTTATATAGCTATATACTGTTATGACAGTGAGCCTGGGAAAATTGCCGTTAACTCCTTGGCTCATGATCAGACGGGGACCAGTGGTGGTAGCTGGGGGATGGGTCATCAAAGCACCAGCACCAGCGATGATGTAGTCAGGGTTTTAATCGACCCTTTTTTAGATAAGAGAACAGCCTATGTTTTTTATGTTAATCCCAAAGGAGCCAGAAGCGAAGGGCTGGTCTCCGGCGGTAGCGCCAGCCTGGACTGGGATGGCATCTGGGAAGCCCGAGCTAAAATTTTACCTGACGGCTGGTCTGTAGAAATTAAAATTCCTTTTAAGTCTATTTCTTTTAAAAAAGAACTTCCGGCCTGGGGTCTAAACGTTGAACGTTATATTGCCCGCAAACAAGAAACTATTCGCCTTTCTGGAATTTCTCGTGATGCTAATTTCAACAATCCGATGACGGCGGCTGAGCTGGAAGGTATCTCGGACATAAAGCAGGGTCTGGGGGTAACTATTCGTCCCTATGGCCTGGTAACAACTCAGAATGAGCGGCTGGGGGAAAATAAATATATCTGGGACGGTCAGGGGGGTGTGGATATCTACAAGAATATTACCCCTAATCTGGTGGCAGCTTTCACTTATAACACCGACTTTGCTGAAACCGAAGTGGATGAGCGACGGATAAACTTGACCCGCTTTCCTCTATTTTTCCCTGAGAAGCGGATGTTTTTTTTAGAGGGCTCTGATATATTTGAATTCAGTTCGAGTGTTAGCTTTAGGCCCTTTTTCAGCCGGAAAATCGGCCTTTATCAAGGCCAGCAGGTTCCGATTAATTTCGGGGCAAAGCTTTATGGAAAAGTAGGCAAATTCAATCTGGCGATGCTGGACATGGAAACTGAGTCTTTCGCTGAGCTGCCCAAGAATAATCTGTTTGCTGGCCGTCTGACATACGACTTTTTATCTGAGAGTAAGATTGGGGCTATTGTAACCAATGGTAGCCCGACTGGTGAGAGGAATACCCTGGTAGGATTTGATGTTAACTATGCCAGTTCTCAGTTTGCAGGAAACAAGAATATCTGGCTGGCAGCCTGGGCGGCTTATAATTGGAATGATAAAGAGGGAAAGCACCATGGCTTCGGGCTGCGAGCTAATTATCCCAACGATTTAGTAAACATTGAAACCACCTATGCTTATTATGGCGATGCACTGGACCCGGGATTAGGTTTTATGATGAGACCGGCCATTCAGACTTTTTATCTGCAGATGTCTTACAACCCGAGACCTGCTCATGGTTGGTTGGGTAAGGTTATAAGACAGTTTTTCTTCCAAGCCAGCGGAGATTTCTACTGGAAGCTCGACGGAAGCTTAGAAACCAGTCGCCTAACCTTTGAGCCGTTAAGTTTCAGGACCGAAAGCGGAGAAAGATTTAATGCTAGCCTTGTGGTTAACCGCGATGTCCTTCCTTTTGATTTTGAGGTGGCTGAAGGAGTTGTTCTGATAGCCGGGTCCTATGATTTTACCAACCTACGAATGAGTTTTAATACTGCTTCCTATCGCCCACTATCATTCAACCTGAATTATACGGTTGGACAGTTCTATTCTGGGGATTATGGCGATTTCAGCGCTGGCCTGACCTATCATTTTCGAGGCAACCTGGATCTGTCTTTTAATACTAACCTGGTGCGTGGAACACTTCCTGAAGGTAAGATCAGTGAAAATGTTTATCAGCTGAAACTGGATTTTTATTTCTCGCCGGATCTTGGTTTTATGAATTATGTCCAGTATGACAGTGTTTCTAAAATGCTGGGCTGGAGCGCCCGTTTTCGCTGGGAAGTCAAACCTGGTAATTTTATCTACCTCATTTACAACTCCAACTGGGAAAGACGTTGGGATCCAACCAGCCGCTTCTATGCGGCCGGGGATAGAGGTGTATTTAAAATTACCCTGTCTATCAGGCCATGATGATAAGTCATTGGTAGCGAAGCTGCTTTTTCCCAACCATGTTTTTCATTTCTCCGGCTTGGATTATTTATAAGTAGTGAAGAATTTTAGTGGCAAAAGATATAAAATATAGCCTGGTAGCGATATTTTGAGGAGCTTTGGGCTCTGTAATTATTTTACAGTGCCTAAAATCCTAATTTAAGGAGGACAGCATGAAAAGAATCTTGGGTTTTTTGACCTGTCTGTTTTTTCTGGCTCTTTTGGTCCAAAGCCTATCTTTTGCCCAAGAAGAAACGCCCAAGACTGGAGACAAAAAATTTGACTCCTACCTTAAGCGCATCAATGAAGAAGCCAAAAGTGATCCAGAAGGGTTTATCCGCAGGCTAAGCGCGAGGCACAACCTGCCTGAACAGGAGATCAGGGAAGCCAAAGAAAAGCATGGTCTGGATTTCGGTGAGACCTACATGGCTACGGTTTTAGCCAGAAGGACAAACCGGAAGGTGGTGGAAATAGCAGCAGAATACCAGCAGAACAAAGGTCAAGGATGGGGGGTGATGGCTCAAAGAATGGGCATCAAACCCGGTTCGCCAGCCTTCAAGCAGATGAAAGCTGAAGCCAAGGAACATGCGGATCAGATGAAAGCTATGAACAAGAAAAAGAAAAAAGAGCTAGAGCGGGCTAAGAAACAAGCCGAGCGCAAAGGAAAGAACAAATAAGCTCAAGTCTGAATAAAAATCTTGTAAGATTATTTTTTCCTGGTCTTGGTGGCTTTCTTGGTGGTCTGACCTTTGCTGGCAGCCTTAGCTTTGCTGGCAGTTTCGGCTTTGCTCTTGCGCTTCATGTCGGCGGCATGAGCCCTCTTATAAGTCTGGATGTCCACAAAGCGGCCCTTTTCATCGCGCACCGCATAGAGTTTGGTGCCTTTGACGCTTCGATGAGTTGTTCTCTTCATGGCTGATATGCCTCCTTTTAAGTTTTTTTTTATTTAATGCACTTCTAATAGTGCCGAGCCAGAAGAAAAGAAGATTTTCAAAACGAATTTAGTTCCAATTTTCATCATTTGGTATTTCCCCTGTTTTTCAACTTTAAGGATATAACTTGGTGAGATTGCCTGTCAAGTCAGTAATTTCCATAATCGAAATAGCATAATAATTCGGAGACCTTGGCTGATTGAAGAAATCAAAAATTGAGTAAAAAAAGTTTGAGCTTTAATTTAAAACCGAGGATGAGAATAATCTTTAGAGTTCAAAATGAAACCGATCGATTTGGTTTATGGGCGAATAATCCAACCAGATTCAGTCTTTCTCAAAAACTATTTTCTCATCAACGATAGTCATGAGAACTTGGGTTTGAAGGATTTCTTCTGCGAGAATTTTGATCAAAGTACAGTCGAAGACAGTTATATCAGCCAACTTACCTTTCTTGAGTGAGCCGCGGCTGTCGGCTTCAAAAGCGGCGTAAGCGTTATTAATGGTATAAGCTTTAAGACATTCTTCCACTGAGATTCTCTGCTCAGAGAACCAGCCGTCCTTTGGTGGGCCAGCGCCTGCCATCAGAAATATGGTAAGAGTTGATTTCAGCGATGACATTCAGCATCTTAAATTTAGGAAAATCCTGTTTTCCAGCCACCCGACTACCCGTAAAAACTAAGGACATGTCGGTGTGACTCCCTTTAGAAAGGATTCTCGGTAGGATAGGGAAGGCTGGCTGGCTGATTATAATAGATCTCTTTAAGGCCCAGCATCTGCAGCAGGGAAAAAAGTGAGCGACCAGCAGGCTTGAAGCCAACAGCTGTGTGGTGAGGAAATCTTTTTTCAATCAAAACATGCCGGTAGAAACGGCTCATCTCTTTGATCCCGAAGACCCCTATATTGCCAAAAGACTCTGGCTCAACATCGAGAACTTCTCCTTCAGCCAGGTAAGAACGAAACTGCGCCTCTGCTGTTCCCTGAAGCCGGAAGATAGTAACTTGGCCAGGACTAATTCTGCCCTCCAGGGTGCCGCGGGTGATTACGGGCTTTTGTTCTGGTTCCAGCAGGCGATGCATAATCAATTGGTATTTTATGACTGGATTGAGTAAATGACAGGAAGCAGTATTGCCGCAGTGGAAGCCCATGAATAAGTCAGTCAGCGTATAATCACCAATTTTTTTCTGGTTTTTTTCATACATGTCTGCTGGCACCGTATTGTTGATATCGAGCAGAGTAGCCGGAAGCTCTGTAACACAGGTCAGTAAGTATTCACTCAGAGCTCCGTAAATATCTACCTCGCAAGCAACCGGAATCCCGCGAGCGGCTAACCTGGAATTTACATAGCAGGGAACAAAGCCAAAGTAAGGTTCAAAAGCTGGCCAGCATTTGTTGGCAAAGACTCCGTATTTCTCAGCACCCAGATTCTTTTCCATAAAACTCAGTAAGGCCACCTCATATTGAGCCAGCTTTTCCAGAAGCTCTGGATAGGTGTTGCCGGTCCCGAGTTCTTTGGACATATCAGAAGCTATCGCTTTTATTCCAGGAGAAGCAGCAGCTTTCAAAAAAATATCGTAGAGGTCCAGTTCTGAGTTTTCCATAATCTCTACTCCCAGATCGAATAGAGGCTTGATTGGAGCATTACAGGCATAGAAATCCTGAGGTCTTGGTCCGAATGAAAATATTTTCAAGCTCTTTAATCCCAGCCAAGCTCTGGCCACCGGAACGAATTCTTCAATCATCCGGGCAATCTCCGGGGCTGTGCCTACAGGATATTCCGGGAGGTGGACTTTAAGCTGCCGCAAGCCGAGACTGTAGGAAGTATTTAAAAGTCCGCAATAAGCATCTCCCCGACCAGCATGAAGGTCGCCACCAGTCTCTTCAGCCGCGGCGGCCAGCATAACTGGTCCGCCAAACTTTTCTGCCAGCAAGGTGTTCGGCCCTTCTGGCCCGAAGTTGCCCAAAAAAATTACTAAGGCATTGAGGCCTTTATCTTCAATTTCCTTCAAGACTTTAAGGACATCAGCTTCGTTTTCGACGATAGTTTCTACCTCGGTTAAAGGAAGCTTTAATTTGTGGCAGTCAGCAGCCAGGGCCTTTCTCCTCCGCCGGGAAAGTTCAACAGGAAAACAATCGCGGCTAACCGCGACCAGTCCAATTTTTATCTCAGGCATATTTTTGTGGTTGGTCATTTTAACTCTCCTTACTCTGTCCATAATAGGCTTTAGGGCCGTGTTTGCGTTCAAAATGTTTTTTTATTAAATAATCATTTAGTTCTTTTACCTCAGGATTTATGATAAAGGTCAGGGCAGCCATTTTAGCAATTCCCTCCAAAGCTATTAGATTCTCTACTGCTTCTCTGGCGGATTTTCCCCAGGCAAAAGGGCCATGCCCGGATACTAAGCAAGCCGGATAATAGGCCGGGTCAAGATCCTTAAATCTTTCAGCTATGACCTGGCCGGTGTTCAGTTCATAATCGGCCAGGACTTGGGTTTCTGTTAAGTTCCGGGTCAGCGGTACCGGTCCGGGGAAGAAATCGGCCTGGGTAGTGCCCAGACAAGGGATTTCTTTACCAGCTTGGGCGAAGGCGGTAGCGTAGTGGCTGTGAGCATGGGCAATTCCCCCAATTGTCTTGAAAACTGAATAAAGATAGAGGTGAGTAGGAGTGTCAGACGAAGGCTGAAGATGGCCTTCAATCTGGCGCCCGCCGAGGTCCAGAACCACCATATCATCCGGGGTCATTTGCTCATAGGATACCCCACTGGGTTTAATGGCTACAACTCCTTTTTCCCGATCAATTTGGCTGACATTGCCAAAAGTCAGGATAACCAGATTTTTCTCAACCAACTGAAGATTGGCTTCCCAGACACGCTGTTTAAGCTCTTGATACATTGGTATCTCCCTTTTTCATTTTTCAAAAATTTTATCTTCCAAATTCTAATAATAGCCCTATTTATTATTTATAAATATTTCTGACCAACCTTTTTATTATCACTCTATCTCACCATGGTATCTGCGCAGTTACCCTTTGATTTTATATGTTCAGCTTAATCTTTATGATATTTATATGATATTCAATGACCAATTAATATTATGAGAAAAATTAATTCTGACTGGCCCAAAAGCTCTTAAACCAATAAAGGGCCTCAGTCTTAATTCCTCTAATCTCCTGAATTTTTAACCTCCTTTCTTTTTTTCAGACCTCTTTTTAGAGGTCATCTTTCTGGCTTTTTCTAATTGTTGGTCTCGAATATTTAGCAAATCCTTCATCAGATGATAAAGATTACCTTGCCAGTCCCGGGTGCCAAAGGCATCATGAAGTTGACGATATAATTCGTAAAGCTCCTGATAAACCAGGTGATGCCCGAATCGCGGTTTAAAGCTAGCTGGTTTTACCCCACACATGGCTGCCTGAGCCTCTTCAAACCGAGCATAACCCCCGCAGGCTTTGCCAGCTGCGACCGCCCCAGCCATGGCGGCTCCTAAGGCGCAGGTCTGGGAAGAGCGGGCTAGTTTCATTTCCAGGCCAAAAACATCAGCATAGACTTGCATAACCAGCGGATTCTTTTCAGCAATTCCCCCGCAGTTGATTACCTCTGTAATTTTCAGCCCGTATTCTTGGAGGCGTTTGACGATAGTCAGAGCGCCGAAAGCTGTGCCTTCAATAAGGGCTAAGTAGATTTCTTCAGGACGGGTATGAAGGGTCTGCCCCAGGAGCAGACCAGTGAGTCTCTGATCCACCAGGATAGTCCGGTTGCCGTTGTTCCAATCGAGCGACAAAAGTCCCGACTCGCCTGGCAGCAAGACGGCTGCCTGGCTGGTGAGTTCCTCATGACTGCCTTTCTTTGGCCCCCCCGGTTGAATGGAGTTTACAAACCAATTGAAGATATCGCCCACTGCTGATTGTCCAGCTTCCAATCCAAAATAACCGGGCATCACCGAACCATCTACTATCCCGCACAACCCCGGAATATCTGCTAAAGGCTGATCATTCGGCCAGATAGTGATGTCACAGGTACTGGTTCCGATGATTTTTACCAGCTTTCCTGGGGCTACACCGGCCCCGACTCCACCAAGATGGGCGTCAAAGGCTCCTACAGCCACAGGAACTCCTGGTTTAAGACCAAGCTTTTTCGCCCAGGATTTAGTCAGCTGTCCGGCTGACTGGTCTGAAGTGTAAGTCCTATCGTATAATCTGTTCCTGAGTTCTCCCAGCGCTGGATCAAATTTGCCAAGAAAATCCTTAGCTGGCAGTCCACCCCAATCTTCGCTAAACATAGCCTTGTGGCCGGCCGCGCAGCGACTTCTTTTAATTTTATTGGGGTGGAGGGTGCCAGTTATGAGGGCCGGTATAAAATCCGTAATTTCAACCCAGGTATAGGCTGCTTCAAAGACTTTGGGGTCTGTTCGGCGACAATGTAGAATCTTACTAAAAAACCATTCTGAGGAATAAACCCCTCCGCATCTGGCTAAATACTCTGGGTGTTCCTTAGCTGCCAGTTCAGTAATCTCCTGGGCTTCGGCAAAAGCTGTGTGATCCTTCCAAAGCCAGGCCTGAGCATTCAAATTTTTCTTAAATTCGTCATGAAAAGCTAACGGCAATCCTTTTTGGTCAGCAGGCAGAGGAGTTGAGCCGGTGGTGTCCACTCCGAGGCCAATAATCTCTTCTGGCAAAAAATTTTTTCTGGTTCTTTTGGCCAGACTTAAAGCCTGCCTGATTACCTTAACCATTGTTTCAACATAATCGGCTGGGTTCTGACGGGCCAAATTTGGGTCTTTGGGGTCAAGAAAAATTCCGGCTTCGCCCGAAGGATAGTTAACCACGGCCGTGCTGATTTCTTGTCCGCTGGAGATGTCAACAATTAAAGCTCGGACGGAGTTAGTTCCGAAATCAAGGCCAAGGCTGTAGGCTTTTGTTTTTAGGCTCATTTGCCCTCCTCATTTGGTCTTAATTTTAAGACAAAAAGGTATTCTAGAAAAAGTACTTTTCTTACGGCTGACCAGATTTGTAAGCTGGCTACAAAAATCGCCAGATAATATCAATGAGAGGAGGAAAAGGGCTTGTTTTTTGTGGAGAAAAAGCGCTTCAGACAGGGGCAGCAGTGGACTAAACCAAAAAAAGGTCTCCCAGGAAAAATCACTTGACATAGTATATATTTTTTATTATACAAAATTTAGGTGTTAACGTTAACAGAAAGTAAAAAATTTTTTTCGGCTAAAATGTTAACGTTAACATAAAGAAGGGATGAGCATGAATAAAACTTAAAAAAGGAGGAAAGAAATGAGTAAGAGGAAAAGTATTGTTTTTATCGGTCTTATTTTCTTGCTTTCCTTTTCTGTTCTCCAGGCTCAAATTACCCGTCAGTCTGGAATGGTCCGGGGAGTGGTTAGGGATGCTGAAGGCATTCCCTTGCCCGGTGTTACTATTACTTTAGCTGGACCGAGCATGATGGGTAAGGCAACTGATGTCACCAGGGAGGATGGTAGCTTTCGCTTGCCAGCGGTTCCGCCTGGCACTTACACTTTAACTGCTGAACTTCAAGGATTTAAAACTTTAACCATGACTGAGGTAATAGTTAGAGTTGGCTTGACAGTAACCTTGGATCTCAAAATGGAACCAGCAACACTCGAAGAACAAGTCACTGTCGTCGCCAAAGCTCCAGAAATTGATGTTCAGAAGACCAAGATCACCACTGCTGTTACCTCGGAGGAAATTGTTAGGCTGCCCCTCAATCGAAGTCTGACTAACGTTCTGAATTTGGTTCCGTCAACAGTTGGTACAATTTCTACCTATTCTGGCAGTATCCACGGGACGCTCTGGCGGGGAGTAGCGTATGAAGTAGACGGGATCAATGCTAATTGTCCTACCACGGGGGGTGCTTTTGGGACGCCTCAATTTGATGCCATTGAAGAAATTGAAGTGGTGACTGGAGGCTTACCAGCTCAAGTAGGAACTACGGGTGGGGCTTTTGTCAACATCGTTACTAAATCAGGGGGAAACACCTTCTCTGGTCAGGTTCAGGCTTTTTATACTAACGATGATTTAGCCCAAGTCCTTTTTCCGGATGAAAAACTCAAGGCTATGAAAATCGGCAAACCTAGCTTCAGCCTTTATGATATCGACACTTCAGCCATGCTGGGCGGTCCAATCATTAAAGATAGGCTCTGGTTCTTTACAGATTTCGCTTTTACCAAGTCAAGCCGATGGAGTCCTTTCAGGCCAGTTACGATTCTCGGACAGTCTTATGATCAATATAAAATTCCCTCTCGGAACTTCAGAGGGAGTATCAAACTGACAACGGAAATCTCCAAGAACCTGAGATTTTATACCTATTTCTCCCTTAGCGATAGCAAAAATATGTATGAAGCCTGGTCCAATAAAACCGAAGAGAGCACTTTCTGGTCAAAGCCTGCCCAGTATGTGGGTACAGCCAACCTCACCTGGATCGTCAGTCCTAATTCTTTTATTGATTTCAGAATAAATATCAACCACCTTGACTTCCCGATCACCGCCAGGCCGGAATCTAAAAATAATATTTCATTCCAGGATGGTTACACCGGGTATATCTGGAATGGGATTCAGTCTTGGGAAAGTTATATGACGCGTCATACTAGCCAGGCCTCAGCTCGGCTAACACATTTTCAAGATAATTTTCTAGGTGGCAACCATGAAATAGGAGCTGGTCTTGAATTTCAATACGGCTGGGACAGATATGCCTACGCTCGAACTAATCCGATGAACTGGTTCTATTGGGATGGAAATCCTTACTACTGGCGTGGCTATTATGGTGTTGATGAACCAACGATATTTGGTGATGGACGGCTCTCTTTCACTAATTGTGGCATTGGGAGAGATGACAGCTGGAAAGACCTGAAAGAATACAGAATTGGCGGCTACTTCCAGGATAACTGGACAATTAAAAATAGATTGACCATCAACCTTGGTCTGAGAATTGATCATTATAATGGTTGGGGCGGAAAAGCTGAGTCAACAGGTATTACCGGGCTTCCCTTTGAAATAGGAGAAACTCTTGAACCACAGATCGGCTTTAATCCCTTCGGTCCTTTTGAGGTAGAACCAATTAAAGATGTTCTGGTTTTTACCAATATTTCTCCCCGGATTGGCCTTAGTTATGACCTTTTTGGCAATGGCAAGACCGCCTTGAAACTTTCCTATGCCCATTATTCAGAACAGGTTCCGGTAATGTGGTTCTCTGAGGTTTCCCCTGCAGTCATGGCTCAGTATGAGTTTAACTGGTGGGATGATAACCAGAATGGTCAACCTGATTCCCCTGACATTGACCATTACGAGTACCGCTGGAGTTTGGGTGATTTTAAGCTTCCGGATCCTGAGTATCTTCGTAGTTTAGTTGACCCGTCTCTTGTGGCTCCTGTTCACAAGGAGTTTATAGCCGGCATTGAACACCAGTTATTTAAAGACCTTGCCATTAAACTCAGCTACGTCCATAAAAAAGAAAGTAAAGTCTATGGCTGGGCCAAATATGACCCCGAAACTGATCAATACTGGTATAAATTAGAGCAAGTTCCAGAATGGTATGTCCCTTTTAGCACGATTGTTCCGGCTTATGATGCTTTTCCAGAACAAGAAGTTACTGTTTATTTTATGAAGGCGGACTCTGCTTATGATCGTTCGATTTATATTAAAACTAATATCCCTGAGCAATTTAGAAAGTATAATGGTTTGGAACTTCAGTTTGATAAGAGATACTCTCACGGTTGGTCGCTTGGCGGCGGTCTTGTTCTCTCGAAAACAACTTATTTTGAATGCGGTGATAGCCCAAATGATTTCATAAACGCCCCAGGCCGGGATGGTTATGATATTCCCTTCCAATTCAAGTTATATGGAACTTTCGACCTACCTTACGGCTTTGTGACTTCTTTCTTCTTGAGATACAGCCTTGGAAGTCCTTGGGCCAGGTCTGTCACTATTGTTCCGCCCTCCGACTGGGCTGAGGCCAATAACGTGGTTCCTTGGGATGTCTGGGTCCGTCTTGAACCCAATGGTTCCAGAAGAAATGAAGACTCGACCAGCATAGATTTCCATCTGGAAAAGGCATTTAAATTACCTTATGGAAATATTGCTGCTTTTGTTGACATCTATAATGTTTTCGGCTTTAGGAACGTAAGTTATGGGTTAAATCCTATTAGTATCTGGAGACCGGAAAGCGAAGGTACTAACATAGGTAGTTATACCCTCGATTATAACTATCAAAGGGTTACTGGAATTTCTGCTACCAGAGTATTCAAGTTCTCAGTTAGGTACAGGTTTTAACCTGGGCTGATTGCCACAAATGAGTAATATGAGTAGTGGCATACTTAGAGCGTAGGTGTAGGTAGTGATAACCCAGATCAAAGCTTCGGTTTGGGCGCAAGGGGAAGGATTGAAATCCTTCCCCTTTTCCTTTTTAAGGACAAAAAGAACCCGGGATAAAGAAAAAAACAAGCTTTCTCGGTAAAAAATGGTTATCTAAGAAGTTTTTTAAAAAAGACGGTAAGTTTTGTCTATTACTTTCATTTTTTATAAAGAGGGCTATTCCTGAGCGTTAGGCTCAGGAATTAAAAAGCAACTCTGGAGATGCTGGATACGAGTTGTTATTTTGAATCCAGATTGGCTCTGTGATTTTTCCTGTTATACTCCCATAAGGAGGGAAAGCAGAAAAAACTGGATAAATAATCAATTATCTGGGTATTATAAGACGAGATATAAAAAATATCAGGGAAAGGATATTTATATGACAAACCATCTTAAATTTAAAAAAATAATTATTGGGTTGTTATTAATAATTGGAACTGGGATTAATCTTTTAGCCTGGGTAGATTTTGATAAGGGACAGTTAAAGTTATTTAACTTTAGGAATCTGGGGCCCTTTAGAGCTGGCTCATGGGTAACCTGTTTTGCTGTTCCCGAGTCACCTGAGAAAGCTCACCTCTATACTTTTTATGTAGGCACCAGAAACGGTGGGGTTTGGAAAACTACCAATAATGGCACCACCTTTGAGCCAGTGTTTGATTCTCAAAGCCATCTATCGATTGGGGCTCTGGCTTTGGCTCCGTCCAATCCGGAAATAGTCTGGGTTGGAACTGGAGAGTCTTACTGCACTCGGAGCTCTAGTAGCGGAGACGGAATTTACAAATCAACCGATGGCGGAAAGACTTGGAAAAACCTCGGATTGGCTGATTCTCATCATATTTCCAAAATAATTATTCATCCCCAAAATCCTGATCTTGTTTATGTGGCTTCAATGGGCCACCTTTTTACCCCTAATCCCGAGCGAGGTGTATTTAAGACAATCGATGGAGGAAAAAGCTGGCAGAAAGTATTTTACCTGAATGAAAAAATTGGAGTTATCGACTTAGCCATGGATGCGGAGAATCCTGATATTCTCTATGCAGCTGCTTACGACAAGGTCCGCTTACCCTGGCATTATGAGGCTGGGGGGCCAGGAAGCGCCATTTATAAAACCTCAGATGGTGGCCAAACCTGGGAAAAGTTAGGTGGCGGTTTGCCTTCGGGCAATATAGGTCGAATCGGGATAGACGTTTATAGGAAGAACCCCCGGGTTCTTTATGCGGTTTTTGAAAATTTGGATCTGCGGAAGCCTTCAGCGGAGGAAATAGCAATGGCCAAAAAATCCGGGAAAACCGCTCAGCCGGTTCCGGTGGGAGGGGAGATTTATAGAAGTGATAACCGTGGAGAAACTTGGATTAAAGTAAATACAGGGAAAGAACCGCTGGCCACCAAAGCCCCCTATTCATTCAATCAAATCTATATTGACCCCAATAATGACCAGGTATTATATGTAACCGGGGTTACCTTAGCCAGTTCGGTTGATGGGGGTAAAACCTGGCGGGATGCCGACTGGCCACCAACTGTCCTTTTCCGTTCAGCCTTTGGTGATGTCCGGGCTTTCTGGATTGATCCTAAAAATTCTAAACGGATACTTTTTGGAAGCGACGGTGGTGTTTATATAACCTATGATGGTGGTCAGACCTGCCATCATCTCTACAACCTGCCTTTAGGAGAAATTTATGCTCTGGGTGTGGATATGGAGAATCCATACAACATATATGCCGGGCTTCAAGATCATGATTCCTGGAAAGGACCATCCAATTCCTGGTCGGGTGCAGTCAACCTCAGTGACTGGGTGACAGTTGGTGGTGGGGATGGAATGTATAACCAGGTTGACCCGAACGATAGCCGCTGGGTCTATAATTCCCAGCAGTTTGGAGGTTTTAACCGGCTTGACCAGAAAACCGGCCTCAGGAAAAATATTCAACCTCGAAGGGAACCGGGGGCAGAGCCTTATCGTTATAACTGGACTCCGCCAATACATCTTTCACCTCACAACAGCGCTATAGTTTATATCGGTGCCCAGTGTTTGCTCAGGTCGCTCGATCGAGGTGACCACTGGGAGGAAATCAGCCCAGACCTGACTACTAATGATAAAAACAAGCAACAGGGTGTGGGCAATATCACCTTTTGTACAATTACTTCGATCTCTGAATCGCCCGTTAAGCCGGGGGTAATCTGGGTTGGAACTGATGACGGAAAAGTTCAGGTAACCACTAACGGAGGAGCTACTTGGGCTGATTGCACCGAATCAGTGGCTAAAGCTGGTGGCCCGGCCCATCTTTGGGTAAGCCGGGTCCTGGCTTCCCCCCATGAGGCTGGAACGGCCTTTGTGGCCAAGAATGGTTTCAGGAACGATGATTTTAAACCTTACCTTTTTAAGACCACGGATTATGGCCGGAGCTGGGTTCCAATCGCCGGTAATCTGCCAGATTACCCCATTAATGTTATCGTCCAGGATCTCAAAAACCCACAACTACTTTTTGCTGGAACTGACAACGGACTTTTTGTTTCCTTAGATTCAGGCCAGAACTGGCAGTCTTTCCAAAACAATATGCCACAAGTGAAAGTGACTGACTTGGTGATTCATCCCAGAGAGGGTGATCTGGTGGTGGGAACTTATGGCCGGGGAATCTGGATAACCAATATTTGGCCGTGGCAAGAGCTTAAACCAGAAGTCATGGAAAAAGAAGTCCATCTGTTTTCAATCAGGCCGGCTGTTCAGAGGGAATATCCTGTTTTCGGGAATTATCACTTGCAGGGAGACAGCCATCTATTTACTCCGAACGAGCCTGACCAGGTGGCAATTTTTTATTATCTGAAAAAGGGTCTGGCTGAAAAAAAGCTAAAAATCAAGATCCTGAGTCTGGAAGGACAGTTATTAAAGGAGTTAGAAGGCTCAGTAGAACCAGGTTTGCACCAGGTTATCTGGGACATGAGAAAACCGGGATTGCCAAGGTCCAGACAAAGAGTGGAGCCTGGAGTTTATCACGTAATCCTGGAAGTTGGTCAGCAAAAGTTTGAGCAGCGGGTGCTTATAACCAAAAGAATAAGTTGGTCTTTGGGCCCTCATCCAGTAGTCATCAGGGAGGCCTCTTGTGCTGATAATTGAGCTTTAGAGAAATTCAAAATAAATGCCAAGCTAAAAGAAAAACGATTAAGAGAACTTACAATTAAGAGCTTGGAATATAGAAAAATAACTTGAGAATAGCTGCTGATTGAGGAAAAATAAAAAAGGAGGAGGGCCTATGTCCGCTGGAAAACAAAAAATCAATTTTCTATCGGTTTTAGTTTTATTAATCTTGGTGGCGATTCTGTTTGGCTGTCAAGCAGCCAAACAGGATTATTCAATCAAGTCTATAAAATTGACTGAGATAAAATTCCAGGATAATTTCTGGAGCTCCAGGATAGAAACAGGACGCCGAGTCACCATCCCCCATTCCTTCAAACAAGCAGAAGAGACCGGACGGATCAAGAATTTTGAAATTGCTGCCGGCCTGGCTGAAGGAGATTTTTGCTCTAATTATCCCTTTGATGATTCAGACATTTATAAATTAATCGAAGGTGCTTCCTACCAGCTGAGGCTTGAATATGATTCAGAGCTGGATAATTATCTGGATAGGTTGATTGAAAAAATAGCGGCCGCTCAGGAAAAGGATGGTTATCTTTATACTGCCAGGACTATAAAAAATAAGGGTGGCAAAATTCCCCTTGAGCATTGGGTGGCAGATAACAGATGGGAAAGAGAAAAAGATGCCCACGAACTTTATAACGCCGGGCATCTTTATGAAGCAGCCGTAGCTCATTATCAGGCTACTGGTAAAAAGACGCTGCTCAATGTGGCCCTGAAAAATGCTGAACTGATCCTCAAGGATTTTGGTCCTGGCAAGGTGATGCTGCCGCCTGGACACCAGGAGATTGAAATCGGTCTGGTGAAGCTTTACCGTCTGACAGGTGAGAAAAAATACCTGAACCTGGCTAAATTTTTCCTTGACCAGCGAGGTAATAAAGAAGGCCACGAGCTTTATGGATTTTATTCCCAGGACCATCTCCCGGTGCGTCAACAAGAAGAGGCGGTCGGCCATGCAGTCAGAGCTGCCTATATGTATGCAGCTATGGCTGAGGTAGCGGCCCTAACTGGAGATGAGGCCTTGCTTCAAGCCTTAAACAAACTCTGGGAAGACGTTGTTTCTGGGAAGATGTATCTTACGGGTGGAATCGGTTCTACGGGAGCTTGGGAAGGTTTTGGGCCACCTTATCACCTGCCCAATGCTTCAGCTTATGCCGAGACCTGTGCCTCAATCGCTAATGCCTTCTGGAACTATCGGATGTTCCTACTGCATGGGGAGGCTAAATATCTGGATGTTTTTGAACGCCTGATTTATAACGGAATTCTTTCTGGAATAGCCTTAACCGGTGATAGATTCTTCTATGCCAATCCCTTAGCTTCTTTTGGCCAGCATGAACGAAGCCCCTGGTTTGGCTGTGCCTGCTGCCCGCCGAACCTGGTTAGATTTATCCCCCAGCTCGGGCAATACGTCTATGCTACCTCAGGCGACAGGCTATATGTTAATCTTTATGCTCAAAGCCGAGGCCAGGTCCAAATGGATGATCTCAAGGTGGAGTTAGAACAGGAGACTGAATACCCCTGGAAGGGCGATATAAAGATTCGGGTAAACCCAGCCAGTCCGGATGATTTTACCGTAATGGTGCGGATTCCGGGGTGGGCTTTGGGAAAACCAGTTCCGGGCGACCTCTACTATTATCCAGATAAATCCAAGGCACAACCCCTGATTAAAGTCAACGGCCAGGAAATTCCTCTTAATCTTGAAAATGGCTTTTTGCCGATAACCAGAGACTGGCAACCAGGGGATCTTATCGAAATAAATCTGGCTATGGAGCCAAGAAGGGTTCTGGCCAATGAAAAAGTGAAAGATGATCTTGGGCTGGTGGCTGTCGAAAGAGGGCCGGTTGTCTATTGTGCTGAATGGGTTGATAACAACGGCCGGGTCAGCAATCTGCTTTTACCTGATGAGGCTTCATTTTCCAGCGAATACCGAGAAGACTTTCTTGGTGGACTGGTAATGGTAAAAGCCACTGGGCGAGCCTACGAACTGAAAAAAGAAACGCCAGTATTTAAAGAACAAGATATCAACCTCATCCCATATTATGCCTGGGCTCATAGGGGGCGGGGAGAAATGGCAGTTTGGCTAGCTAAGGAAGAATCAAAGGTACGGCCTACCCCTGAACCATCTTTGGCTTCAAAGGCCAAGGTTGAAACTTCTAAGGGAGCTCGTGGAGTTGGTTTTATAAATGACCAATACGAGCCAGAGAATTCTAACGACCATTCGGTCGGCTATCTACATTGGTGGCCGAAAAAGGGAACAACCGAGTGGGTTAGTTATGAATTCCCGGCCCCAGTTAAGATTTCAGAAATAGCGGTCTACTGGTTTGATGATACTGGCCAGGGTGAATGCCGGGTGCCCGACTCCTGGAGACTATATTATAAGAGAGGACAGGACTGGGTTCCGGTGAAAAACTTAGATTCTTATGGGGTGGAAAAAGATAAATATAATTGGGTCAGAATTGCCCCGGTCAGAACTTCCGGGTTAAAGATTGAGATTAAGTGCCAGGAGAAGTTTTCAGCTGGGATTCAGGAATGGCAGGTTAAATAATTTGTCTTGTCTATGAATAATTCAGGATAAAAGAAAGAGTCTGCGAAGAGAGCAGGCAAAAAAAATAAAAACGGCCGGGTGATGTTCAAAAGCGGGAAAATCTGGCCCGGTAAATAGCCTGTTAAGGCATTTATTTTGCTATAAATAATGGAGCTTGAATAAGTTTTGTGGAGGATAGTATGAAATCTGGGCTTTCTTCTTATTCAGGAAACTGCCAGAAGTTTAATAGCCAGTCAAAGGCTGCTATCAAAAGAGAAAAAGCTACTCACTGGTTTAAGAGAATCTTTTGTTATAAGGAAAAGTCTTTTCAGGTTAAACGAGTCTCTGGAGCCTTTGTTTGGCTTTCGATATTGCTGGTGGCTTTGTTATCATCTTATTCTTTAACAGCAGATAATCGGAGCCAACAGGCAATTCCTAATTCTTCATTTGAAGAAACTGAAAACGGCCGACCTGTAGGCTGGAGGACTGTGACCTACCAGGGAAAAGCCAAATTTGAGCTGGATATAAAATCCCGGAGTAGTGTCTCCAGTGTCAAAATCAGTTCTGAGAGTGGAGCCGACGCTTCCTGGTCAACAGTAGTTCAAGTTAGACCTTTTTCTAAGTACCGGCTGGCTGGCTGGATAAAGACAGAAGAACTTAAATCTGCTGGAGGAAAGGGGGCTCTTCTTAATATCCATGGCGTGGAAAACCTCCAGACCAGAGCTTTAACCGGAACCAATGATTGGATTAGAGTTGAACTGATATTTGAGACTGAGTTCAACGATGCCCTTCAGGTAAACTGCCTTTTTGGCGGTTGGGGCCGGGTCACGGGTCAGGCCTGGTTTGACGATATAACCTTAGAATATCTCTCAGGCCGGACTTTAGAACCTCGGGTCACCATCCAGGCCAATCAGAAACTACCACTGGTTTCAGAATATATCTACGGCCAGTTCATCGAACATCTCGGCCGCTGTATCTATCAAGGGATATGGGCAGAAATGCTGGAGGACCGAAAATTTTATTATAAAGTTGGTTCAGATGATTCTCCCTGGAAAATCTTTGGTCAGCCACATTCAGTCCATATGAATCCCATATTAACTTATGCCAAAGTGCCAGTACCGGAAATAAGGCTTAAGGGTGATGGGCAGGAAGCTGGCTTATATCAGGAAGAGCTGGCTCTGATAGCCGGGCGTCAATATCAAGGAAGAGTGGTCCTGGCTGGAGATCACGGAGTGTGTCCGGTGGAAATCAGAATAGTATGGGGACAAGAAGCCGGAGAAAAAGAAGTTTACCGAATAGAGGAGATAGGTCCGGATTATAAAAAGTATTTTTTTGCCTTTACCGCTGGAAAATCAACAGAGAATGGCCGGTTAGAAATTGTCAGTCAGGGAAGTGAAGCTTTTCGGTTAGCCGCTGTTTCTCTCATGCCGGCAGATAACCTAGAGGGTTTTCGTCTTGAGGTGATTAAACTCTTGCGAGAGTTAAACTCACCTGTTTACCGCTGGCCAGGAGGAAATTTTGTTTCTGGCTATGATTGGAAAGATGGACTTGGGGACCCTGACCGCCGTCCCCCAAGAAAAAATCCGGCCTGGCAGGGAATTGAGCCAAATGATGTCGGGATTCATGAATTCATGGCTTTCTGTCGGCTGGTAGGAGCAGAGCCTTATATTGCAGTAAATAGCGGCCAAGGTAACGAAACCATGGCTGCTGAAGAAGTTGAATATGTTAACGGTCATCCTGAGACACCTATGGGCCGCCTCCGAGCTCAAAACGGACATTATGAGCCATTTAATTGCCAGTTCTGGTCGATAGGAAACGAAATGTATGGTGATTGGCAATTGGGTCATATGCCGCTTAAAGATTATGTCCTCAAGCATAAGCGGTTTGCTGAAGCCATGAAGGCCAAGGATTCAAAGATAAAATTGATTGGGGTTGGAGCAGTAGGAGACTGGAGCCGAGGAATGCTCAAGGCTTGTGTCGACCACATGGATTATATAAGCGAACATTTTTATGTCGGCGAGAGACCTGGACTTTTAAGCCACGTTTACCAGGTCCCCAGGGCGATTAAAAGAATTGCTGAGGCTCACCGGGAATACAGAAAGACAATTCCTGAATTAAAAGGAAAAGATATCAGGATAGCTTTGGACGAGTGGAATTATTGGTACGGGCCTTATGTTTATGGTGAGCTTGGAACGCAGTATTTTTTAAAGGATGCTTTGGGAATTGCTGCTGGACTGCATGAGTACTACCGCCAATCTGACCTTATCTATATGGCCAACTACGCCCAGACAGTTAATGTAATCGGAGCTATTAAAACTTCCAAGACCGACGCCGTCTTTGACACCACTGGCCTTGTCCTAAAGCTTTACCGTAATGAATTTGGGACTGGGCCAGTAAAAATTTCTGGGCAACCCGAGCCTTTAGACGTTATGGCCGCCTGGAAACAAGATGGGGAAACTTTGACTGTGGCAGTGGTCAACCCGACTAAGGAAACTCAAAATCTTAACCTGCGATTGACAGGTTTTAAGCCATCAAAGGCTGAAAAAATTTTTAGAATCACCGGTCCTCACGAGAGAGCTGGCAATGTTCCAGGAGAAAAGACAGAGGTCGAGATTAAGGAAGTTAAGGAAAAATTTCAGCCGAGTAGATTAATTGTGCCTCCTCTAAGTATCAATCTTTATCAGCTTATAGAGGAAAAGCAGTGAACCTAAATTTTAAGATGAGGTTTAAAATGAGTAAATATGGACTTATTTTGATTATGGCCGGCTTTTTTTTAACGATCAGTTGTGCTTCACCCGATAAGCCTCAAGATGAATCTAAAAAGCTTCCAGATTATCCTATTAGAGCCGTTAATTACTGGGAAGTTAAGGTAACTGATGAATTCTTTGCCCGGCGAATGGAGGTTAACCGACAGGTGACCATACCCTATCTCTTCCAGATGAACGAAGAAACTGGCCGGGTTGATAATTTTCGGATAGCAGCTGGTCTTAAGACTGGAAAGCACACCGGTAAAAGATATAACGATTCTGATGTCTATAAAGCGATTGAAGCTGCTGCCTTAACTCTAAAAACTAATCCGGACCCGAAACTTAAAAAGCAGATAGATGACCTGGTGGCGATAATTGCTCGGGCCCAGGAACCGGATGGCTATCTTTATACCACCAGGACAATTGATCCAAAAAATCCAGCTCCAGGGGCAGGTCAGAAGAGGTGGTCAAATTTAAGAGTCAGCCACGAACTGTATAATCTGGGCCACCTATATGAAGCGGCGGTAGCTTATTACCAGGCAGCCGGAGAAAAAAATTTGCTGGACATAGCCATAAAAAGTGCCGACCTCCTGGTGCAGACTTTTGGTCCTGACAAACTCCGGGCTTTCCCGGGACATCAGGAAGTGGAGATCGGTCTGGTTAAACTTTATCGAGTCACCGGCAATGAGAATTATCTCAGGCTGGCTAAGTTCTTTCTGGACGAGAGGGGACACTATCATGGAGGCGAAATCTACCCGGATGACTCACCTTTTCATATCTACAATTCTGAAGAATATTTGCAAAATCACCAACCTGTTTTGGAACAGACTGAAGCAGTCGGCCATGCAGTTAGAGCTACTTATATGTACTCTGCAATGCTGGATGTAGCTGCCATGACGGGTTCTTCTGAATATGCCTTGGCCAGTCAGAAGCTCTGGGAAAATGTGGTTAGCAAAAAGATGTATCTTACCGGCGGAATTGGTTCAACAGGTGAATATGAGGCCTTTGGGGCTGATTATGACCTGCCCAATGAAACTGCCTATGCTGAAACCTGTGCCGCTGTGGGTCAGATTTTTTGGAATCAGCGCCTTTTCCAGACTGAAGGAGACAGCAAATACGTAGATGTTCTGGAAAGGACAATCTATAATGGATTGCTTTCAGGAGTTGGCTTTTCGGGCAATGAATTTTTCTACCAGAATCCACTGGCCTCCAGGGGCAGATATCAGCGAAGTAGCTGGTTTGAAGTGGCTTGCTGCCCAGCCAATGCTGCTCGCTTCCTGGCAACACTTCCTGGATATATATATGCTCATTCTGAGAAAGAAGTTTTTATTAACCTGTTTGTTAACTCCACGGCCAGCTTCGATTTTATGGGTACCAAGCTGGAAATAATCCAGGAGACCAAATATCCCTGGCTGGGTTCAATAAAAATCGGGGTTAATCCTAATAGAGTTAGAAATTTCACCCTGGGCATCCGGATTCCTGGCTGGGTCCAGGGGCAGCCTGTCCCTTCAGATTTGTATCGTTATGCTGGTGGCGAAACTGGACAGCTTATGGTCAAATTAAATCGGAAAGATATTCCGGCCAAAATAGAAAACGGTTACCTAAGACTGGAGAGAAAGTGGGTCAGGGGAGATGTGATAGAAATCCTCTTCCCGATGCCCATAAGGAGAGTCTTAGCCCATGAAAAGGTCATTGAAAACCGCGGCCGGGTGGCTATTGAAAGGGGTCCGATCGTCTTCTGTGCTGAGGGAAGAGACAACGGCGGGACAGCCCTGAATTTAGCCGTTCCTGGTTCAGATGCGGAAAGTAATTTGCAACAGTGGTTTCGCAGCGACCTTTTTGGCGGAGTAACCACGATTACTGGAAGCGGTCTGGTAGTTGATGACAGAGGCCATGAGGTTAGGAAGCAGAATCTATTTTTGATACCTTATTTCGGCTGGGCTAACCGCGGAGCCTGGGAAATGGCTGTCTGGCTGGTTAGAAAGCAATAGAACTCAGTTTTATTTCTTGGGGTAGCCTACGGACTGGGCTAATATTACCTGCTGCTCGGGTTTTAATTTCATAGCTTTAGCCAGCTCTTCCCGGTTGACAGAACCCCGAACTACTGTAGCTAAACCCTCTGAAGCACAGAACAGATAAACATTTTGAGAAATATAAGCTGCATGCATTGCCGAATAGGCATATTTGTCTTGATCAGAACCACGGGGAATTCGGGCATAGTCACCGACATAAATCAGATTAACAGGGGCTGTTTTTACAAAATCTTGCGTACCCGTAAGGTGTCTGATATCTTCCTTAAGAGTCTGAACCAAAGCATTCTCTTGGGCATCGTAAAGGAAAACTCCGTCGGCAGTGGATACATAGAGGTCGATATTCTGCCAGTTGACAGCCGAAGGGGCTGTTCTCTTTCCGCTCTCTGGCCGGTTGATTCCATAAGCAGCCCAGAGAAGATTAGATAGAACCTGAGGAGAGAGCTGCTCTGAGCTGAACTGCCGGCTGCTTTGCCTGAGTTTGAGACACTCCATCAGAGGTTTTCCCCCTTCAGTCTGAGGAGCCGGCAGCTTCACAACTGAGGTTTCTTGAGCAGCCGATAAAAAGACGGGACTATAGAGAAAGAATAATAACGGGACTAAAATGGCCATAGCTGAAATTGATTTTATCTTCATTTTTGCCTCCTTTGATAAAAAATTTTATCATTTGTAGCGATATTTTTAAAGAAGAGTCACAAATTCGTCTTCGCTTTTCCTATTGAGAAATGTTCTGTTTTATGAATAATGAAAGAAGAAAGAAATTTAAAAATGACAGGAAAGGAAAATGGCCACTGCAGTTGAAAAATGGGTTGAAAAACAGGCTGAGATGCTTCAGCCAAAAACTATTTATTGGTGTGATGGCTCAGAAGGTGAAGCTCGGCGCATGATGGAAATGGGTCTGAGCGAGGAAAAAATTCTACATCATGATGTCTTTATGGAGCTTAATCAAAAACTCTGGCCAAAGGCTTATCTTCACCGCAGCCATCCAACGGATGTGGCCAGAACTGAAAAGCTAACCTTTATTTGCCACTCAGATAAGGAGACCACTGGACCAAACAATAACTGGATGCCTCCAGACGAAGCCAAGAAAAGGTTGAAAAAACTATCTACGGGGGCTATGCGAGGGAAAACCATGTATGTTCTTCCCTATATGATGGGCAATCCTGACTCACCTTATGCTCGAGCCTGCGTCCAGATCACTGATGTTTCTTATGTGGCTGTAAGCATGAGGATTATGACCAAACTTGGCAAACATATATTGGATAAAATCGGCAATTCTGAAAATTTCATTAAGGGTTTGCATACAGTTGGTGATTTTGATCCTGACAAACGTTTTATCATGCATTTTCCTGAAGAAAACCTGGTCTGGAGTGTCGGCTCGGGTTATGGTGGAAATGCCTTACTGGGCAAAAAATGTATTTCCTTGCGGATTGCTTCCTGGATGGGGAGAAAATATGGCTGGTTAGCTGAGCATATGATGATTATTGGGGTGGAAGATATCCACGGGAATATTACTTATATCGCTGGAGCTTTTCCCTCAGCCTGCGGTAAAACCAACTTTGCCATGCTGGAATCAGCTCTTCCAGAATACCGAATCTGGACTATTGGTGATGATATTGCCTGGCTTAACATTGGTCCTGACGGCCGGCTTTATGCTATCAATCCGGAATCCGGATTTTTTGGAGTAGCCCCGGGGACTTCTATGAAGACCAACCCGAACATGATGAGGACGTTGAGAAATGCCAACTTTTATCCAACTTTGTTCACTAATGTTGGGTTGGATCTTGATAATCTCTCTCCCTGGTGGGAAGGTTTGGATGGACCGGTTCCAGAGAATATGGTTGACTGGCAGGGTCGGCCTTGGAAACCTGGACAGGGTACTACAGCGGCTCATCCCAACTCCAGGTTTACAGTTTCAGTTTATAATTGCCCGACTTTATCTAAGGAATATGACAACCCAATGGGAGTGCCAATCTCAGCCCTCCTCTTTGGTGGCCGGAGAACCAGGTTGATTCCCCTAATAACCGAAGCTTTTACTTGGGAACAAGGAGTTTTTATGGGAGCCAGGATGGGTTCCGAGACTACTGCAGCCGCGGCCGGAAAAGTCGGTGTCCTGCGCCGGGACCCCATGGCCATGCTGCCATTCTGTGGTTACAACATGGGCGATTATTTCAGACACTGGATAAATATGGGCCGATTAATGAGTAAACCGCCACGGATCTATTCCATCAATGCCTTCCGCCGAAACGAAAAAGGTGAATTCCTATGGCCAGGGTTTGGAGAGAATATTAGAATTTTAAAATGGATAATAGAGAGAGCTAATGGCCGGGCCGGAGGGTGCGAAACGCCGCTCGGGATAATCCCTGAGAAGAAAGATCTGGACCTTAATGGGTTAGACCTTCCAGATGAGAATTTGGAAGAATTATTCAGAATTACTCCTGACGAATGGCAGGAAGAACTTAGTGACATTGAGGGTTTTCTTAAAAAATTCGGCCGCCATATGCCCTATGAAATCTGGCAAGAATACGGTCGGCTAAAAAAGGAGCTTGGTTACTGAGGAACGCCTTCCGCTGCGGGCATTCTGGGGACAGGCCGTGCTACCCTCCTTTGATTGGAAGATAAGCTTACAGAAAAAGAGCTACTTACCTTAATGAGGGGGGTATTGTATTTCTGGCCGAAATCTGGTAAGAATCTTTATTAGAAGTTTTAGAGGAAAGAAGGCCAGCGATCGTCACAATTAAAGATATTGCTCAAAAAGCTAAAGTCTCTATAGGTACCGTTGATCGGGTTTTGCATAATCGCGGCCGGGTTCATCCTGAAACCGAACAAAGAGTTCTCCAGGTAATAAAAGACTTGGATTATCGGACCAACATTTTTGCCAAAAATCTAAAATTGGGCAAGACTTTCAATTTTGGTGTCCTGATGCCAAGACCAGAACAGGACAGCCGTTATTGGACACTTCCTTTAAGAGGCATTACCCGGGCCCAGCAAGAACTGGTTTCGCATAATGTCAAGGTCAAATTTTTCTTTTTTGACAGGTTCAGAGAGAAATCTGTGCTAAGTGCTGGGAAAAAATTAGCTGTTGAAAAGCTGGATGGACTGCTGGCAGCCCCGGTTCTTCCCGAGAGCTTCAGGCAGGTCTGGCAAGAACTTCCGGAAAAACTGCCTTTAGTTTTTTTTGACTCCTACGTTCCTGAGATTAAACCCCTATCCTTTATTGGTCAGGATGCTTTTCAAAGTGGACTCTTGGTTTCGAGTCTAATGAAGCGGACAGTCCGGAAGACGAAGGGCAAGATAGCAGTGGTAAAAGTTCTGCCCGGTGATTATCATATAACTGAACGTATAAGAGGGTTTCTGCGGGGCTGTAGTGCCTGGCCCGGCTTTAAAACTGAAGAGGTGGAAATTGAAGGTAAATGGCCAAAAACTGTTACCGGCGATTATCTGGAAACTTTTTATCGACAGAATCGGGACCTGGCGGGAATTTTTGTTACCAACGCCATGACTCACAAAGTAGCTGAGTGGTGGAAAGCTAACTCTGGCAAAGGTAAAATAATTCTTATTGGCTACGACCCGATTCCCAGGAACGTCAGCTTACTGAAGCAAGGAGTAATAGATTTTTTGATCAGTCAGCAATCTGAAAAGCAAGGTTATGAAGGGATTTATACCCTTTTCCGTAAGGTAGTTCTGGGCCTACCAGCCAGGGCCAGGATAATGATGCAGATCGATATCATCACTGGTGAGAATATTGATTATTATCAAAGTTAATAATATCTTATCGTGGAGGTGAGGTTAGCCTATGAATGAAAAGCCAGTCCTTAACGTTAAATCTCTCAAGGAACAGGTTTATGATTTTTTAAGAGAACAAATGCGCCGGGGAGAAATTCTTCCAGGCTCCGTCATTGACCTTGAGGAGACTTCTCAAAAGCTCGGAGTCAGCCGGACCCCCCTTAGAGATGCTCTTTTACAACTGGAAAGTGAGGAATTTGTTACCATCTTACCCCGCCGGAAAGTAGTGGTTAATGTCCTGGAAGATAAGGATATAAAGAATTACTATGAGATTATCGGAGCTCTGGAGAGTGTGGCCATTTTAAAAGCCTTTGAGGTTCTTAGCAATCGGGAAATAGATTATATGGAAAAGATGAATCAAGAAATGTCTGAAGCCATTAAGGCAGACAATTTTGACCTCTATTATGAAAAAAACTTAAATTTTCATAATGTTTATCTTAATGCCTGCGGAAACGAAAAATTAATGAGTATCGTCAACAACCTCAAAAAAAGGCTGTATGATTTCCCCAGGCCAAAGGGTTTTGTAAAAGAATGGGAGGAAGCTTCTATAGGAGAACATGCCCGGCTGATAGACTATTTGAGACATGGGCAGAAAGAAGAAGCAGCCAAGTTTATCAGGGATATCCACTGGTCTTATGAAGTCCAGAAGAAATACATAGTAAAATACTACCAGCACCTGACTGAACCTGCATAGAGAGATTGGGCTAAGAACTTCTTCGGATTTCGTCCAGATTACAGGTTAAAACGGTAAGTTATCTTGATCAAAAATATATTATCTCCAGGAGCAGTAAAGAGATCGCCGAGATCCCGGCCTAAAGAAAAATCACCCGGATGGGAATAATCTGCCCGGTTTTGGGTCCAGACAAGATAAAGAAGAGAGCCCAGACGGTATTCCCAGCGCAGGACTACAGTTCCTCTTAGAGATTTATAGTTGAAGTTCGGGTTATAAATTAGGAAAGACTCGGCCGGGCCGCTGCCATCCGGATCTATCTGATAATAACCCTCCTCATAGGAAATAGTCGAAGGGATTTCTCCAAATACCAGATAATCATAGCTCTTGGGCTGGTTTAGCTGTTTGAAGCGATCGTACTTCCCTACCGCGATATAAGGCTGGAGATAAAGTTGAAGACTAAGTCTGGGGGTAAAAATCCAGTTTAGCCTTACTTCGCTGGCCGCCACAGTCTGGTCGATACGTCCAAAGATGTAACGACGACCATAAGTCTGGGTCATCAGGGGATCAGAGACAGATGTTAACCACTGAGTTTCGTTAATATTCTTAGACATCGCTGGACCGAGGGAAAGATTAAAGTTAGGTCTGGGCTTCCAGCGAAGGCCTAAACTTAAATTCCAGTCTTCCTGCTTATCTTTAGTCTGGCTGTAATAACTTGAAGTGTAAAAGACAAAATGGCGTCTGGTATCAGACTCCAGGTCAAGCTGGATTAAATATCCTTGTGGGATTAGGGCCAAAGGACCGCCTCTGGTTAAAGTGTTACTGTAACTTTTTGGATAGTATAAGACCATTCCATTGATAGTCCACCAGTTTCTGAAAATACCTTGAACGTTGGCCAGCCAGGCTTCAAAGGTCTTGTTCCAGCCAAAATCGTAATTTCTTTCAAAACCACCAATTACCAGAGCCTGCTGAAAGATTTTACCCGGTTTAGTCCATTGATAACCATAGAGGCCTTGAAAATTTATTTTGTCAGAAATACTCCGCTGATAACCAGCCTCGTTGGGGTCAAAACCAGGAGAAAGAATACCGGTTGAAAGCAAAACCAGAGAATGCCCCTGCTGTTTGGCCAGGCTGATTTTTCCTGCCGACCCTGCCAGGCTGGTGGCCTCTGGATTGAGGCTGAGGTGAGTTACGTCGGGGCGCTGAAAATAATGAATTGAAGAACGTTGAAGATGATAAATAGCTGATTGGCTTCCATGGATAAAACTTCCGCCAGCCCAGCCGCCCAGAACCCAATTTCTCTTTTTATCAAGAAAGGTCCAGCCATCAACTGCCAGGCTAAAGGCCTCTCCTGGGAGGAATGATTGTAAGTTTTCTTCTCTGAAATCCCTGACTACGGAGGTGAAAATAAAGCCCAGTCCCTGCTGACCCTGATTAAATTCTTTTAGAGCTCTAAAGATTCCATAATAAGTCAGAGGGGCCACCTCGTCCCGGTAGCTGCTGGTCATATCATTGACTTGAGCATATTCTCTGGCAGTGACCGCATTGATGGCTCCGATATTCCAGCCGGATCCTAACTTTCCAGTCAGCTTGAAGGCTCCGATAATAGTCGAACGATCAGGAAAATCAACATAGCCTTCATGAACCGGGTATCCTTGAGGCTCCCTCCCGATTCTCCGGCTGTAAAAAAGACTTGGGCTCGGCCAGTTAAGGTTAGCACTGATGTAAACCCCGCCTCGGCCAAAGTTGTTAAAGATAGACGAGCCTTCAATAAAAAATGGTCTTTTCTCTTCATAATAAGTTTCATAAGCAGTAAGGTTCATCACCGCCGGGTCAACTTCAACCTGACCAAAGTCGGGGTTGACGGCCAGATCTAAGTTAAAATTGGTTCCTAAACCGGCTTTAAGGTCAAAACCGATATTACCGCGGTATTTATGGCCTGTCTCAAAGGGATTCCCGGGTTCAGCCGGTCGGAATTGAGCCTGGCCGACCGAATAGGGAAAAGCTTCAATCCGGCGGCCTGGCCTGATGTTTTCTATTCCCTCCAGCCGGGCAAAGCGTGACACAAAGGCATTATCTTCTTTTGGTACCCAGACAAAGGAAACTTTTTCATTTTTCCTCTTTATGATTCTCTGGAAATTTACCCCCCAGAGCTGGCTATTTTTTTTAGGAAAGCGCAGTTGGTTGAAAGGTATTCTGATTTCCACCGACCAGCCATCGGCTAAAATTTTGGTTCTGGCTTCCCAGATGCCATCCCAGCTTTTATCTTCGCTGATGTCATTGTATAGAGCTTTGTCTATCATTGAACCGGCTGGGTTAACCCAGAAGGCATAACCGCTTCGGCGGTCGAAATAGGGGTCAACGCAGAAGATGAACCAATCAGAATCGACAGAATAATCTCGGCGGCCCAGTTGACCGATTATTCCTTTAGGATTTGAGTCATGACAGAAGGCGGCTACATAAAGATTGGAATTATCATAGAGAATCCAGGCCTGAGTCTTTTCTGAAGCCATAGCTCCATCGAGAGGATCGGTCTGAAGAAAATCTTCAGAGGGCGGGTTTTGATATATTTTTTCGCTTAATAAGCCATCAAAACTCAAAGGTTCAGTTAGGTAGTAAGCCTTTACCACCTTAAGTTCCTGAGCTTTTTTTAAGGCCTCTTTGTCTATTTCAGTCTGGATAGCAGGCCTGGCCAGGAGAAGATTATTGAAGACTATTAACTGTAGACATATAAAAATAACTCTGAGGCCAGGTCTGAATCTGAGCATTCAGAATTTGCTCCCTATAAACACTCCACCTTCTTTAGGTTAGTCGTAATAAGACGCCTAAGTTCGAAATATTTTCTCATCTTTAATTATTTTTGGACCAGAAAAATTTTTAATCTGATAACAGCAACCCATAATAAGTGAGTAATGCAGGTTAAGAAACAAGTTTCTTTCCCAGCTGATAAGCTTCTTTGATGACTTTCCGGTTTTTCCCTACTTCGCCAGCCCGGTCGGCGCTGGCCAGAAGAGCGCTAATGCTTTCCTTTCGCGGGCTTCCGGTAAAAATCAACAGGTTTTTTCTCATCCTATCCTTCCTTCTTCTGATCCCTGGAAAGGCCTTTAGCCAGGGTTTCCGCTGCCAGTACCGTTCCAGCCAAAGTTTATTGGCACCAAATTATACAAGAAAGGGCAAGAAAAAAAAAGCTGAGAAAAATTCTTAACTTAAACGTCTGTTAAATAAGAAAGGAGGAGATGATGGCCGAAAGCAATCTACATCCGAACAAAAAAGAAAAACTAACAGTAGAAGAGTTTGTCCATCTGGCAATCAAAACCTTAAGGATGGGTGAGTTTAAAGGCATTCATTCAGTTTATAGCGGGTTTAATGAAGCTTTTAAGAAGTACTTTGGCTTAGACCCGGTTCAGGCTACTAACCACCTGGCCGAAGAAAAAAAGATAGAGATCAGACCGATTAAAGGCGGTGTGCTGCTGTATCTTCCAGGAGAAGCTCCTTCCCAGTCCAGAGGTGATGAAGCCCTGAAAAAGATGGGGATACCGGTAACTGGAAAAAGCTGAGACATCCCCGCCTGGCTCAGGGTTTCAATGGGTCTTCGCCCTGGTCTGGTCCGATATCAGAAAAGGATTTTAACTTTTCTCGCAGGGTAGATTCAGCCAGTTTACGCAGAGCCTTGGTTTCGATTTGTCGGACTCTTTCTCTGGTGACCTTCAATTTCTGGCCGATTTCTTCTAAAGTATGTTCCTGTCCATCACCTAGACCAAATCTCATCTTAATCACCACCGCCTCTCTTTCAGTGAGTGAATTGAGAGCTTTGGTAATCTGTTCTTTGAGGTTAGCTCTGATAACTATATCAGCTGGAGAAGGATTGTAGATATCTCGGACGAAATCCTTCAAAAAACTCTCTTCTTCATCCCCGATGGGGGAATCCAGGGAAAGAAGTTCCTGGCTATCTTGAAGAATTTTGCTGACTTTCTGGACAGGCATCCTGACTGCTTCAGCAATTTCCTGGACAGTCGGTTCTCTTCCGGTCTTTTGAACCAATTCCTGGTGGATTTTTTTCAGCCGGTTAATAGTTTCAACCATGTGAACTGGAATCCTGATGGTCCTGGCCTGATCGGCTATAGCTCTGGTAATAGATTGCTTGATCCACCAGGTGGCGTAGGTAGAGAACTTGAATCCTCTATGGTAATCAAATTTTTGTACCGCCCGCATCAGCCCGAGATTCCCTTCCTGAATTAAATCTGAAAGACTTAGGCCTCGGTTAATATAGTTCTTGGCAATGGAAACCACCAGCCTAAGGTTGGCTTCAATCAGTTTGTTTTCAGCATGCTTCTGGATTTTTTCGCCTCGGCTGACATCTCGGAGGACTCGCCTTAAATCTTTAGTATTAAGTCCAGCCTCTTTACGATAAACCTTCTCTTCAGCCCTGATCATCTTGATCCTTTGTTTAATAGTCTGCACAGTCTGGGTAGCCCGACTTTTTGACAGGCTGAACCCCAACTCTTCTTTTTTTTCTTCAAGCTCGTTCAGAAGCTGAAGAATATCTCGCAACCGGCTGATGGTTGAGGCCATTTTCTCTGGTGAAAGATGAAGTTCTTCCAGAATAGCATACATGTTGATGATAAGCCTGCCGCGAGAGAAAGCATTCTTAGCGGTCGGTTTTAAGGCTGAAAACATTTCAGAAAGCTGGTAAAACCTGTCAAGATTTTGACATAAATATTTGATTTTTTTTCTAGCAGCATCATCTTCAAAATCTTCAGTCTCGTCAAAAAACCGGAGGAACCGTTCAGGCTCAGTTTCAGCGAGCTCGCGGAGCATGATAACGTCTTTGATAGCCAGTCGAGTTTTCAACAAAGCTCGGAGCTGAATTTTCTTCCCTCTTTCCATCTGACGAGCCAAGTCGATTTCATCTTGCTGGGAAAGCAGGGAGATTTTCCCCATTTCCCGGAAATAAATTTTTATTGGGTCATGGTCTAACTCCACGGTTTCGGTTGCCTTGTTGGCCTCAGCTCTGGCAGTTTTAGGCAGGATATCTCCGAATTGGTAGTCTTCAAAACCATCGGAAGCATTCTCCATGTTTTTAACCTGCTTGAGCTCTGGCTCCAGAGATTTTTTAAGGAAAAGTGGATCGGCCAGCTCGCCAAAAATTTCAGGAGAGAGGGTTTGCTGCGGAGTCATGAATTCAGACTTAATTTGTCGTTTTTTCTCTATCTTTTTTCTAGAAGATGCTTCTCTATTATTATGCTTTTTAGCCATTTAACCCCTGAGATTCTCGCCCCTTAGCCTTTAACGAGGCAGAATTAGGATATCGTTATTTCTAACTCGTATAATAGATAAGCCTACCAGGACTTTTTGTCAAGTTGTTTCTAAGTGTATCTAACCTTGAAGGAAAGAGTTATATAATATAAAATAATAACTAACTGGCTAGTGGAGTGAAAATGAGAAAGAAATGGTTTTATCTGTTGCTGGTCTTGGTTTTTAGTTTGAGTCTGGCCCCAGGGCAGTCTTTCACCCAATCTACTATCAAGTCGAAATCTACCAAGGAGCAAATCAAAGCTCTCCCAGAGAAATACCGCAAGTGGCTGGAAGAGGAAGTTGTGTATATTATTTCCGACAGAGAACGGGAGGTTTTCCTGAGTCTGGAGAATGACCGCCAGCGGGAGATCTTTATTGAGGCTTTCTGGAAGCAGAGAGATCCCAATCCCAACACTCCAGAGAATGAATTCAAAGAAGAACATTACAGGAGATTAAAGTATGCTAACCAGTATTTTGGAAAAGAATCGCCTGGCGCGGGCTGGCGTTCTGATATGGGTAAGATCTATATTATGCTTGGAGAGCCAAAACAAATAGATAGATATGAAAACCTTTACGATCTTTATCCCACTATTATCTGGTTTTATCAAGGGATGGCTGAATATGGCTTGCCAAATGCCTTTTCTGTGGTTTTTTATAAACCCGATGGGGCTGGAGAATATAAGCTTTATTCTCCGATAAAAGATGGTCCAATGAGACTGATGCCCCATTATAGTGGGGATTCGACTGATTACGCCCAAGCCTATCAATCCCTAATTAAAATTGAACCAACCGTAGCCAATATCTCTTTAACTCTGATTGAGGGCGAACCTCTTTTTGAGATGAGGCCTTCGATAACTTCAGATATCCTGCTCAATCAGAGCATTCCCAAGGCTCCTACCTATAAAGTCCAGAGCACTTATGCCGAAAAGCTGTTTAAGTATAAAGATATAATTGAGGTGGAATACACGGCCAATTATATAAATTCAGATGCCCTGGTTAGTGTCTATCAATCACCAGCCGGGGTTTATTATGTTCATTATTTAATAGAACCGGAAAAGCTTTCTCTCGAAAAGAATTATGGCAATTACCAAACCACCGTGGTCATTAATGGCATAGTTACAGATCTGGACAACCAGCAGATTTATCAGTTTGACCGCCGGATACCCTTGAACCTCAGGGAAGACCAGGTAAAAATGATCCAAGACCGGTATATGAGTTTCCAGGATGTTTTCCCTCTGGTGCCAGGTCAATACAGACTAAATATTCTTTTTAAGAACTTTATCTCGAAAGAATTTACCTCATTTGAGACTACTTTGAATATTCCGGAGCAGACCTTGCAGATGAGTCCACTGATTTTAGCCAACCGGCTTATCCGTAACTCCCAGTACCGGGGATTAAATAAAGCTTTTCTCCTGAATGATCTTCAGTTTTTTCCATCACCTCGGAATGATTTTGTTCAGGGAGACAAGCTCTATGTCTTTTTCCAAATCTGGAGCTTAACTCCGGAGCTAAAAGAAAAAGGCCTTTTGACCTATGAAGTAGTCCGCGAAAATGGAGAGGTGGTTAAATCTCTCAGCAAAAGACCAGCTGAATACCCCCAACAAAATCTTTTCTTTGAAGAATTTTCTTTGGAAGGATGGCTGCCAGCTAACTATTCGCTTAAGGTCAGCTTAAAAGATGACAGTGGCCAGGTCGTCTTAAGCCAGAAAAGCAATTTCTTTGTTAGTCATTTAAGTTCTATTTCCCGGCCTTGGGTTATGACTCAACCTATTGAGGGAGATTCCTCAGCCGCTGTCCAGCATGCTCTGGGAATTCAATACTGGAACAAAAAAGAAACTAATAGAGCCAGAAAATATCTGGAAGCAGCTTACCGTAAAGAGCCAACTAATGCCCTCTATGGCCTTGATTATTGCCGACTACTTTATTCTGAAAAAAGATATCAAGAAGTTCTGACTGTAGCTTCACCCTTTGTTAACCAGGGAGAAAACGACTTTCTGGAAATTATTGGTCAGTCCTATCAAGCTTTGCAGCAATATGAAAAGGCTATTAATTATTATCAGCAATATCTCAGTTATTTCGGAACTAATATCAGTGTTTTAAATGCCATCGGAGAATGCCATTACCAATTAGGTAACTATGGCGAGGCTCTTTATGCCTGGGAAAGGTCCTTACAGCTGGAACCAAATCAGGAAAAAATAGCTAAGAGAGTAAAAGACCTTAAAGAAAAGCAAAAATAATATCTGAAAATATTTTTCAGATAAAATGTAATAGAGAATGGAGGAGCTAATGAATAAAATGAATAAAAGGATTATTCAACTTTGGCTCGGCCTGACCATAATAATTTTTCTGGTTAATACTTCAGCTTGGGCCCAGGCCGGGAGAGGAGTTGGACGGCTGGGGGGAGTGGTTCTTAACGAAAATGATGAACCCATTGCTGGAGCTAAAGTAGTCTTAACTTACATCCAGGATGCGGGTGGTGGTTTGCAACTTGAGGCAACCGCCGACAAAAAAGGCGAATGGTCTTTTATCGGACTTGGCTCCGGGCAATGGAATCTGGTGGTCACCGCAGAAGGTTATGAACCTCTTTCTAAGGAAGTAACGGTCAGCCAGTTGGAAAGAAACCCTAAGGTTACTGTCAATCTTAAAAAGCTCAGAGGTGGTGTCTCTGTAATTCAGGATGACTCTTCTTTTGAGCTTTTGGACCAGGGCAATGAGTTTTTTAAGGAAGGCAAATATGACACGGCCTTGACTATGTATCAAGAATTTTATGAGAAGAACCCTTCGGCCTATCAAATCCTACTGAACATAGGGGACTGCTACCGGGAAAAGGGAGAAATAGATAAAGCCATGGAGAACTACAACCAGGTTCTGGAACTGGCCGAAAAAGATCAGGCTATGGGTACGACCATGAAAGCCAAGACCCTGGCGGCTATTGGATTGATTTACTTGAAACAAGATAATTTGGAAGAAGCTACGAAATATTTCAAGCAGTCAGTAGATACTGCCCCGGAGGATGAAGTGGTAGCCTTTAACGTTGGGGAAGTCTATTTCACTAACCAGAGATTGGATGAAGCCCAGAAATATTTTGAGCTGTCTTCAAAAATAAAGCCCGCTTGGCCAGAGCCTTATCTTAAACTTGGTTATGTTATGTTGAATAAAAATGATTTTCCTAAAGCCATTGAATATTTTGAGAAATTCTTAGAAGTCGAACCTCCGGATTCTCCCAGAGTAGCTATGGTTCAGCAGATATTACAGACAATAAAAAAATAGATAGATAAAATTTGACTGACAAAAGAAAGAAATTAGAAAGGTAAAATGAGCGAGGAGTTTAAGCGTTTTTCTTGTCACTCAATGGAGGTATCTGATTAATTTGGATGGGAATTAAATTAACAGGAAAATTCTAAAATTAAGTATAGATATATTTAGGCTGATTTTATGAGCAATAGGAAAAAAAAGAAAAGGCGGCTACCTGCAGCTAATCAAAAAAGAAAAAATACCTTAAAAAAAAATCAGTTATCAATTAACAGTGAAGGAATAACCCGACAGGATGCTCGGAAGTCAGCCAGGGGAAGGAAGCCTAATTTATTTATATTCATTGGGTTAGCCATAATCGTTGCCCTGGTTACGGTCTGGTTTTTTTTAAGAGATAAAGCAGTGGGGTTTAACCCGGATGGTGTGTTTTCCGCCAATATATTGCTAATCACCCTCGATACGACTAGAGCTGACCATCTGGGTTGTTATGGTTATAAGGATGCCAGGACACCAAACCTGGATAAGCTGGCAGCTGAAGGAGTTCGATTTGCCAATGTTTACTGCCCGGCCCCGCTAACCCTACCGTCCCATGTAACAATTTTGACTGGCCTGGAACCCTTCCAGCACGGGGTTAGAAATAATGGGCATTATCTATCTTCCGAAGTTAAAACCCTGACCGAGAGATTGAAAGATAGGGGCTATAAGACTGCGGCCTTTGTGTCCGCCTTTTCAGTGGATTCAAGATTTGGTCTTGATCGTGGTTTTGAGGTTTATGATGATACCTTTGCTATCAACCTGCCTTTTAAGACTACGAACTCTGAAAGGCGGGCTGAAGATACCTTTACCCGTTTTAATCGCTGGTTGAATAAAAACCCTGAAGAAAAATTTTTTTGCTGGGTACATTATTATGATCCTCATCTTCCTTATGACCCACCTGAGCCTTACCGCCAGGAATTCAGCCAGAACCCCTATGATGGCGAAATAGCTTATATGGATGTCTATGTAGGGAAAATATTAGAGGCTCTTGAAGAAAAAGATATCCTTAATAAAACGGTAATAATCATTGCTGGCGACCATGGTGAAGGACTGGGAGAAAGGGTAGAAGTCGGCCATGGAATTTTTCTTTATGAAGAAACCATCAGGGTGCCCTTA
Source organism: Acidobacteriota bacterium (assembly GCA_028749205.1). Lineage (GTDB taxonomy): Bacteria > Acidobacteriota > Aminicenantia > Aminicenantales > Saccharicenantaceae > Saccharicenans. The sequence goes on from JAQULR010000007.1 coordinate 67,096, forward strand.
ATATTCTGGGGGAAAGGAGTATTCTCCAGGCCGGCGGTCATTGAAGAAAGAGTTAGGTTAACTGATATCACTCCAACCATAATCTCATTACTTGGATTTATGGAGGAGGATTTTGATCAGATCTCCGGACAAAGCCTCGAACCTCATTTTAGAAAGAAAAATCAGCCGGAAAGAGACGTAATTATAGAAACATTTTATCCGCGGGAAAATTTCGCCTGGTCTGAGCTGGTCGGCCTTATTTCTGGAAAATGGAAGTTGATTCAAGCTCCTCGGCCTGAACTCTATGATCTTAAAGCTGACCCAGAGGAGAGAATTAATCTCTATCAGTACAATCAGGAAATAGCTTCAAAGCTTAAAAAGAGACTGGAAGCCATGATCCTGGATTCACCAGTGCCGGCTGTCACTGGGACTGGAACAGCGGAAGACCTGGAGAAATTGAGCTCTCTTGGTTATATCAGTTTGGCCCCGGTAGGAACTGTCTCAACTTATCCGGATCCTAAAGAGATGGTAGATCTTCTAAGGCTGATTCAACAAGCTCAAGCCCTCGAGTATCAAGAAAATTTTTCTGAGGCTGAAAAGATTTACCAGGAAATCCTGGAAGAGACGCCAGATTCTCCAGCTAGTTATATAAATCTGGCTCTGGCTCAAGCTCAGCAAAAAAAAATGGATCTGGCCATTGAAACCCTGAAAAAAGGGCAGGAACGCTTGCCCGACTCTGAAATTATACTGGTTAGGCTTGGGCATACCTATTTGGTTACCGGTAAATACTGGCTGGCTTTTGAAACTATGCAAAGGGTTCTGGTAGATAACCCCGAAAATGTTGATGCCCTGACTGTCTGTGCCAGCATTCTGGATGCGGCTGGAAGAAAAGAGGAAGCTAAAAACTTTCTGGAAAGAGCTCTGGCTATAGAGCCGGAAAGCAAGCACCTGAGAGCCAGCTTAGCCTCCAACCTGGCCTCCAGCGGAAGATTTGAAGAAGCCATAGAAATCTATAAGGCTTTGATCAATGATTTCCCTGAAGACCAAAGTCTTTATCAGTATACTGGTATAGCCTACTCCTATCTTGGCGATCATGACCAGGCCATATTTTACTTAAAACAGGCTGTAGCTATTACCCCAACCCGTTCTGGGTATTTTAATCTGGCAGTAGCCTGTGAGAAAGCTAGTCAAATTAAAGAAGCAGCGCAGTATTTCAAACTTTATCTTGAAAATTCCCAGGGTGATGACCCGGAAAAAATCAATCTGGCTCAAAAAGAGCTGGAAAAACTTGAGAAGCAGCTTAGAGGAGATTAAACCTTTATTAAAAAAATTGCGCCGGGCTAACCGGAAGCTAAGAGCTGGGGCGATTTTTTTACGAAGAAAGATTTGGGACTTAGGGTAATAATATTAAATTCTGATAAGGTTTTGCTATACGGTTCTACAAACTAAAAGGCAGAGAGGTTATCGACTTTGGCTTATAGAGGCTGAGCTAAAATCCGTTCGTCCACCCGTTTTCCGAATGTTGCCGATTTTTTTATTAATCTTAATTGAAAGCCTTAAGACATTTTCAGTTTTATAAATAAAGCAAGTTAATTAGAGCTAAAGGCAAAAAGTTTTTAGTTAAATACACAGAGACGAGGGGAAATTACAAAGAGCTTCATCTGTTTTTGTAGAGCTCGGGCTTTTTGATATGAAAAGAAAGAGCCTCATATAGGTTGATGGTATCCAGGGTGGATGGAAGGGTAGTGAAGTATAGTCTCGACGCAGTGGGCAGCTGGCAGTAGGGCCAGGGGTAGAAGAGAGATAAAAAAAAGCCCGTCTCTGCCTTTCGGCAGGGACGGGCTTGAATGTCGCAAGTTCTATTTCAGCTTAGAAAGTGAACCTGAATCCCAATCTCATCGACCAGGATCCATTCCTAGAAGACCACCACATGAAGGCAGGATGCGGGGTGTGTGCTTGAATTCTTTCATCAAGGCTTTCTTCTAAAGACCCATTCAGGAACTCCCAATCGTCAGCCCACATGTTAGTTCTGTTCAGGGTGGTTACTTTACCATTGATGTGTTTGCTGTTAGTAACGTTGTTGATCTGGAGGTTAACAGCCGCGGTATATTTTCCTCCAAACCGCAGGCGGTATTCAAGAAAGAGATCGGCCCAGGCACCCCACGGCAGGCGACCAAGGTCTCCATATCCGTAAGGATACATATAGGTATTGTTGATGTTCAACCAGCTACTGAGCGGATAGCCACTTCTGGCATAGGCAGTGATACCAACTGTAAGACCAAAGGGGAAGACATAAGAGCCATAGGCCTTGATATAGTGAGTTCTGTCCTGAGGCAATGGTCCATCAAGGAGATCGCCATCAATCTCATACTGCATGAACCAGTAATCCCAGTATCTTTCAACGTTCGGGGAGTTACGGCCATCTTCATCAGGAGAGCTCAAGCCACCGTAATTACCCTCGACCCGGCTCAAAGTATAGTTAATGCCACCCTGCCAGTTATTGCTGAATCTTTTTTCCAGGGAGATATCCATACCGTAGTAATCTCTCTTGGCTCTTGGTTCTGGCCAGTAAGAATATTCAATTTCAGTTATAGGATCAATTACTGTGTCGGCAAACTTTCCACCCTGAGATTCAGGCCGCGACCAGCCATAACCAGGGTTGGTAATGTAGTAAACCTCGGAAGCAATTCCGGTCTCGGGGTCTTTTACATAGACACCAACGTCTTCAATGGTTCTGATCAGGTGTTTGTTAACGAAACGGACAGACAGCGAAAGGGTTTCCATCAGTTTCTTTTCAGCACCAAAAGAAATTTCTCTCTGAGAAACAGGCTTCAGGTCTGGGTCAACGGTATCGAAAGAAACTTCACGATAGTTGATACTTCCGGCATAGGTATTGCCATTTTGTTGGCTGTCGAAATCATCAAGTTCACCGCTGGCAGCAATCTTGGTCCAGTCGGGATCCTGTAGAGCATAGTAGTCACTTACCCACTTAAAGCCGCCAAAAGCACCTTCAGCCATATAAAGCTTCATAACGTCATAGTAAATTCCAAAGCTGGCAAAAAGCTTTAAGCTGGAATCTCCAAAAACATCATAAACCAGACCGGCTCGAGGAGCGATTTTATCCTTGAATTTGAAGTGAATCGGTTTGACATCAGCCAATTCTGGCTCAGTGGCAAAGGAGGGAACGTATTCGTCTTCAGTTCTGACTCCGAAGTTAATGGTCAGTTTATTCTTGATTGTCCAGGAGTCCTGGATATAAAGGGCCCAGTTATTGGAGTTGATATTCCAAAAATAACCATAAGGGGAAGTGAAGGAGCTTCTAACCATATAGTAGCCATACTCTCCATAAAATTCGCTTTCTGGATCAGCATCCACACCAACTGGGAATCCAAGACCGGTATGAGTCCGCCCGAAATACAGGTTAACCAAGGGATGAGGAATGGTCTGATCAACGTCTTCATGGAGTCTGATAAACTGGAGTCCGGCTTTGAAAGCATGTTCACCCGCCAGATGGGCATAGTAAGTCACGTCAAAATTTGTGCTCAGCTTATCATATAGTCTCTGGCGGTATCTCCAGGCGGTAGTGTAATTAGACCAGCCGCTATAATGCAATAGATCTGGATTCGCTATATAAAACTCGTTGTCATCATATCCAGCATTTATGTTACCGACTGAAAAATAATACATGCTGTGATCGGGCGCCGAAACCCCGGGATTGGTCTGGTTTTGCCTGTGAAAACCGCCCCTCAAGCTAAGGAGCAAGTTATTAGTGGGTGAATAGTCAACAGTAAAGGCGGCTGTCCAGTTCGGGTAATGATAACCATATTTGTAATATTCTGAAGCAGGGTTACTGGTACCATTAACGGATGGGATATCGCCTCTGTATTTGTAGAAATTGTTGACATAACTAGCAGAAATTCTCAAGCCGGTCAATGGAGCCGCAGTGAGTTTTATAGAAGCATTGTAGTACTGATTCTTTTGCACAAAATGATACCAGGGACCTTGTCTCTGGTTGAAATCTCTAAGAGCGGTGGTCTGAATATAAATGGGGTTGAAAGAACCGAAGAACCATAATCTGTCTTTGAGGATGTATCCGCCGAGGCTAAAGGCACCCTCTAATCTGTAATAGTTATCTCTTTTCTTGCCTCCGTCAAAATACAGGTCGTCATCATTAACATATTCATATTCATTGTAAACATAAGGGTTCTGTCTAAGATAATCTCTTTTCTTTCCCTGCATCCATAGTTTGTTGTTATTATAAAACCCAATGATATCGCCATGGAAAGTATTACCGCCGGAACGGGTGATGACATTAACCACACCGCCCATCGAGCCACCGAATTCAGCATTGTAACCAGAAGCCACAACCTTAACTTCATCTACCAGTTCTAGAACAACATTCTGTCCCCTGGTCCCGATATGGATATTAGTGACATCGGCACCGTCTATGTACCACATATTTTCAGTTCCAGTAGCTCCATCAACAGACATACCGCCGGTTATCGATTCATTCCGAACGCCTGGCATAGTTGAGATTAAGGTATCGAAGGTACGCCCACGAGGTAAGGATAAGAAGGTTTCTTTGGTCATGACCTGACCTTTGACCGTGCTCTTAACGTCAACCAGGGGAGCTTCTCCGACAACAGTTACGGCTTCCTCAATAGCAGCCGGTTCCATGGTGACATTAATCACCAGGGTTTGAGATAACTGGAGGACGATATCCTTCCTGATCAAAGTCTTGAAACCTGGCAGGCTGAAAGTTATTTCATAAGTACCGGAAGGAAGAGCCATTAAGCGGTAAGTACCAGTAGCATCGGTAACCGTAGCGGCTTTTCCGACCAGCTTGGGGCTGGTGGCTTCAACTGTAACACCAGGAAGAGGATTACCCTGGTCATCAACGACCTTCCCAGTAATTCTTCCTTCTGGCATAATTTGAGCAAAAGCAGTGCCACCAGCGATAAGAACAAATATCATCGCCAATAAAACTAATTTGTTTTTCATTCGAATCATTTCTCCTTTCGAATGATTAATTCCCTTCACCCAGGGATGGTTATTTAACCATCCCAACCGATAAAATCATTCTTTTAACCTTTTCTTTTCTCTCTCACCTCCTTGTTATAAATTTTATCGCTATTATAAATTTTTTAAATAAATAGGCGTAGCCTCTTAGATTTAGGCAATAATATCAAAAAATCCTCTTCCATCTTTACCTTTATTAATAGCAATAATCGTGCCAAATTTAAGCTTAGGCTAACCTATTTATTATTAGCAAGTTACTATTAGCCCTGTTCTTTCTGATACGAAGAATTGAATAATTATCCAAAATATTGAATTGCTTAATTAATAAATAACATAATTAAAGCAAAAAATGGTGGGCGATAGAGGATTTGAACCTCTGACTTCTACCGTGTGAAGGTAGCACTCTGCCCCTGAGTTAATCGCCCTAAAGAATTAATCTCTAATAATTCTATCGATTTTCTAACACCTGTCAACCTGCATTATTTATAACCTAATAAATAATCAACAGAAAAAATCTAAGCAAAAAAGGAGAATCTGGGATATGATAGACTCTTCAGACGTATCAGAAAGCCCTGAGTGTTAGGGACTAAAATAGATGGCAAATTCTGCGAAGCTTTCAGTGAAAAGTTGTGTCCTCTTCAATTTCAATAAAAGATCTTACGGGCATTATTATAGCCTAATTATAGCCTATAGGGCCCAATTAAAATCGGTTTATGCTCCTTTATTTCTCTTTATCAGAGAAAACTCGAGAAATGTTCAGTTTTGTGAACACGAGACGCTAGCTGGCGGTTTTGAAAATCTATTTGACAAGGGACTTTTTAAGTTCTATAAATGAAATAGCGACAATAAGATGGCTATAAAGCGCTGCCCGTACTGCCGAGCTTTGATAAGTGATGAGGACCAGTATTGCAAAAATTGTG
>JAQULR010000072.1 GCA_028749205.1 Acidobacteriota bacterium
GAAATAGCATAATCGTAGCGATCAGCAACATCGTGAGAAAGCAAAAAGGTCTTACGAATTTCCCTGATATTGGCCACCCCAAACAGGTCGAGGCCAAGGCTTTCTAAGCAGAATCTCCTGAGACTTTCATATTTAGTATTAGGAACACTGGACTGCATGTTACCCCTATTTTAATTTTGACTGGTGAGAATGTCAAAGAGTCGACTGTAGCCAAGTATTAGTAGCCTTTCAATTAGAACCAAAGTCATCTATAGCATAAGGTAGTTGACCAGGGCTGTTTTTTGAAGTATATGTAACTTTCTAAGCTTAAAAGTCCATAGGTCTATGAGGAGAGGTTTTAGATGAAAGAACGAACCCTGGCCATCATAAAGCCGGATGCCGTCAGAAAACGGGTGATTGGCAAAATCATTCAGCGAATAGAAGATGAGGGCTTGGAAATCCTGGAGATGAAGATGGTTCATCTGACCAAGGAAGAAGCCCGCCAATTTTATTATATTCATAAGGAGAAGGCCTTTTATGACAGCCTGACTGATTTCATGTCTTCAGGCCGGGTGGTAGCTCTCCTTCTGGAGGGAGAAAAGGCCATTTCTCACTGGAGAGAGGTTATGGGATCGACTGACCCAGCTGAGGCTAAGCCTGGGACAATTCGCCGACTCTACGGGTTTTCGGTAGAGAGAAATGCTGTTCATGGCTCAGATAGCCCAGAGACTGCTGAATATGAAATTAAGTTCTTTTTTGGCTGAGCTGATGAATGATAAATAAGTTTATTTCTCTAATTTTCTCCTCATTTTTTGTTTGCTACCTCAGATTTTAGCCATTTTCGATGATTTTTATCAGATGTCAAAGTATGAGCTGATTCTGAGATTCTCAATAAAGGCCTGTTTTAGATCCGTTAGCCGCGAAAAATAAATTTTTTCTGGGGGGGAGGAATTTTTACTTGACAAATTTTTTACAAAGTTTTACATTTTTTGTGCGCCTTGGATGAGAATGAGAGTCAGGGGGTATTGTTTATCCTTTTCCCCATCCCTACTGGTCTGTCATTCCTCCAGGCTAAAATAGCTTTATGGAGGTTTTTACCATGCGTAAATCTAATCTTAAAATCGTTGCCATCCTGGTTTGTCTGGTTTTCACCGTCAGCCTGGTGCCAGCTATGTATGCCGCCGAGAAAAAGATCACCAAAGATGATCATCTAATTCTGCAGAAACCCATAAATTTGCTGGTCTCCATCTTCCCGTTCTTAGGCTCATTCATCGACACCGGCAGCAAGCCGAGCTCCAATACTACAATTAAAAAGAGCCTGAGGCCTACTGCTGAGATTCAGATTGGGACGAAACCAGCTAACGAGAGAGATTAATATTTTTTTTAAAAATATTTATCACCTCAAAGGGTGAGGTAGAATCATTTTTCTCACCCCTTATATCCTTCATATAAGCAATTGACAAAATTCTGTATTATTGGTTTATATAAAATAGAGGTTTATCCAATTGAAAAGAGCTTTAAACTTTGGGCTGATTTTTCTTCTTTTCTGGCTAACCTCTCTATCTTCTTTTCCCCAATCACTACCAGCAGCCAGAAAGCTGCCCTCAAGATTCAGCCAGGCCCTGAGTTCCGGTCAGAATCTTATATCTGAGGGGCGGTTCAACCAGGCCCTGAGAATGCTTGAGAAGAGTTTATCCCTCGCCAGAACCCTTGAGGAAAAAAAATCGACTCTTTTCTATCTGGCTGAGACCAGTGCTAATCTTGGTCAACTTGCTCAGGCTTATGAATACTATAGTCGGTGCCTGGAATTAGCCCAACAATTGGATGATACTAAGGCTATCAACTACTGCGAAAAATCCCTGGAGATACTGGACCTTTACGATGAAGCAAAAAAATATAGACAACATGATTTGGATGATCAGGCAATACAAACGTTAAATAAAGCCATTTATCTTTGTGACTCTATTGATAACGACGTTTTAAAAATAAAATGCTTAAGAAGGGAGAGCTCATCTTTCTTAACCGAAGATAAATATAATGAATTTCATAATTGTAACATCGAAGCCAACGCTATTGCCAAAAAATTGAAAAATTCATATGAGATAATACTTACTTATATCAACATTGGTCATTACCACTTTTCTAATAATAATTTAAATTTGGCAATAGAACATTTTAGCCGGGCCACATCTTTCATAAATGAAGATACCCAGCCCCAAGATATCTTCGACATATATTACAACCTTGGAGTCGTCTATAACGAAATAGGCAACTACGCTAAGGCTATTGAATATTTTAGCAATGCTCTAAATATTATATCGGGCGACAGCTCAAACCCCTATTATTCAGCTACCCTTAACAACCTTGGTTTCAGCTATGTTAAAAGCGGCCTGGTGACCGGCAGCCGGGAAGATTCTGACCGGGCCTTCGATTATTTTTCTCAGGCTTTAGCTGAAGCCGAAAAAACTGACAATAAAAAATATACGGTGGCAGTATTCAATAACCTGGGCTCTCTCAAGGCTCACCTGGAAGATAATCTGGATGCCCTTTATTACCTGAACAAAGCCAGAGCTCTGGCTGAAGAGCTCCAGTTGAATTCTTATTTAGCCTCTATTTATACCAACATCGGGATAGTCTACGGCCGCCTCGGTGATTACCAGAATTCCACTCTTTATTATGACAAAGCCATCAACCTGGCCTTAAGCGAAAACGAAGACCGGACTCTCTGGGAAAGCTACCTGGAAAAAGCCAATCTGCTAAGAAAACGGGGCCAATCTGACCAGGCTAAATTCTATTATCTGAATTCTATTAACATAATTGAAAGCCTGAGGTCCCAGCTTCTGACTGAAGAGGATAAGGCTAATTTTTTTGGCACTGATAAGCGACTTGATGCCTACCATAATCTGATTGACCTGCTCATTCAAGAAGAAGGGGCGACCAAAGAGGCTTTTAGTTATATGGAAAGAGCCAAAGCCCGCTCTTTTCTGGAAAGCATCGAAGCTTCCAGGATAAGCCAGCAGTTCCCGGCTGATATCCGCTTAACCAACAAAGAAAAAGAGCTGATGAGCGACCTGTCCAGAATCTACACCAGGCTGATAACTCCAGAGTTGGCAGAAGAAGAAAGAACAGACCTGCTCAACCAGGTCAAACGCTTAGAAGAGGAGCTGGAAAATGTCCGGAGACAGATGCGGTCGGCTAATCCAGCCTTCGCCAGCCTAACTTATCCTGAAATTATTAACTATGACCAGGCCAAGAAGGAGTTTGTCGACAGCCAGACTGCGGTCTTCGCCTTTATGGTAGGAAAAGATTCTGCCTATGGTTTTTGCCTCAGCCGAGCAGGCCTCAAAGTCTATCCAGTTCCAGCTCAAAAAGAGTTGCGGGAGAAAGTTATCCGCCATCGCCGGGCTATTACTGATACTGATAACCTGGATTTCAGCAGTGGACAAGAACTCTTTAGAATTTTGCTTGAGCCGGGCTTGGAAAGCGGGATTAAAAAACTGCTGATTGTCCCCGATGATATATTGAATATCCTGCCTTTTGAAACTCTGACTCTTTCTGACCGCCCAGGAGACTGGTTGATAAAGCATTATACCATTAGCTATGCCCCGTCATTATCTTCCTTAAAAGAGCTGGTCCATTACCAGAACAGGCCCAAACGTCCTCGCCCTTCCCAAAATCTTTTGGCTGTCGGAGATCCCTATTATGGAGAGCTGGAAGAGAAGTATCCTGAACTTTCAACTAAAATCCTCTTCCAGGATCTCTACAGCTTAGCCGATATGAAATTCTACCGCCTCGTTTATTCCAGTGAAGAAGTCCGCAAAATTTCTCTCGAGATCTCCAAAAGCAAAGTCCTGACCAGGGAAAAGGCTTCTGAGGACCTGGTAAAACGAGCCAACCTGTCTGATTACCGGATAATTCACCTGGCAGCCCATGGCCTTATCGATGACCAGAAGCCAGCCCGTTCAGCCATAGTTCTATCCCTCGATAATGATCCGGCTGAAGATGGTTTTCTCCAGATGCGGGAGATTCTTAACCTCAAATTGAATGCTGATTTGGTGATTCTATCCTCTTGCCAGACAGGATTAGGACAGTTTATCAGGGGCGAGGGAATTGAAGGACTCAGCCGGGCTTTTTTCTTTGCCGGAGCTTCCTCGGTCCTGATGAGCCTGTGGACAGTTAATGATCAGGTTACTTCCCAGCTAATGCAGAGATTTTATTTTCATCTTAAATCAGCTGAAAGCCTATCTGAGGCTTTAAGAGCAGTTAAGCTGGAAATGATTGACTCCGGAGTGGTTTCCCATCCCTATTACTGGGCGCCTTTTATCCTGAACGGGCACGGGGATATAAGAATGTTTGCTCCCAAATACCGGACTCCTCTATTGTTGGGTCTTTCGGTGGCTGGGCTGTTCTTAGGTGCTTTTTTCCTTAGAAGGAAACTCTTGAACCACAAAATAGGATCTTAAATTATCAGGATCCTTTTTATTTGGTTAACCAATTTTGATTCTTAGCGGTCAACAGAGCCCAGGGCATGATCCACCACTGAAACAGGAAAGCAAACAGCCCGTGTGGAATCCCATAGAGAAATTTAAGGCCCTGCTGAATTTTAAGATTGTTCAAACTGGCCGCCAGGTTTAGACAGATCAGGAAAACAACTTGTTTTAAAATGAATTCAGGACTTCTCAAGAATGAATAAGCCAGCAGGCTGATAGCCAGCAGGTGAAGCGGGTGCAACATTAACTCCAGGAAAAAATCCACGGCCGGCAGGAGAGAAAACTTCTTTTTTTCTGGCTTGACCATAAACCGGATGAAAA
>JAQULR010000033.1 GCA_028749205.1 Acidobacteriota bacterium
GTGATGAAAGAATCTGCCCAGGCCGCTTTAAGCTATGCCCGGGCTCATGCCAAGGAGTTTGGAATAGATACCAAAATATTCATGGAGAGCGATTTCCACATTCACCTTCCTGAAGGAGCCATACCCAAGGATGGCCCTTCAGCTGGCGTGACCATGGCTACGGCTTTTATTTCTGTTTGCACCAACATACCTGTTCGCTGGAATGTAGCTATGACCGGAGAAATTACTTTAAGGGGCAGCGTTCTTCCAGTAGGGGGAATCAAGGAAAAGGTTCTGGCTGCTCAGCGGGCCGGCATAAAGAAAATAATCTTGCCCCGACCTAACAAAAAGGACTTGGTCGATATCCCCCAAAAAATCAAAAAAGAAATGCAGTTCATCTTTGTAGACGATATCAATCAGGTGTTTAAAGAAGCTTTAGCTAAACCTTTCACTGCTAGCCAGGCAAACCAGGCCAGGTCAAAGACCGGCCTGGAGAAAAAGAAAGTGGCCAGAAAGCCAGTCCCTAAGAAATCTTAAAAAAATCTCTGGCTTTCAATAACCGGTTTTCTTGGACTTCATTGCTCAGGGATAATCCTGCTGAGCAATTCGAGGGAGAAAATAATCACCAGGCTTGTAGCCCCAAATAATCAGACTAAGGACCGTCCTTCAAAGATAAGCTCAGCCGGCCCTGTTTGAAAAACCTTGTCTTTTTCCCATTCGACAATTACCGAGCCCATACTGGTCCAGACTTTAACTCTTCTGTCAGTTAGTCCTTTTAGGATTGAAGCTACAGCTGCTGCACAGGATCCACTCCCTGAGGACAGAGTCTCTCCAACTCCTCTCTCCCAGAAAAGAACTTCAATTTCCTGTCGGTTTATAACCCTGATGAACTCTACATTAGTCCTGTGGGGAAAAAAGGGATGGTTCTCCACTTCCTGACCGACCTGATGCCATTCAATCCTAGCCGGAAGAAATCTTTCGACAAAAATATCACAGTGGGGATTACCGACCGAGACGCAAGTAATATAGTAAACTTTTCGGTTTATCGATAAGGGATAATCTACAATAGAACTGTGTTCCTGCCCGTCATCAAAGGGGATGTCTCTGGAAGAGAATTTAGGTTCACCCATTTCAATCTTAATCTCTAAGAGATTCTTTTTCTGTCCTATGAGTTCACAGATTCTTTTTCCAGCAACGGTTTCAAAGTTTACTACTGTGCCAGGAACTTGCTGATGGTAAAAGAGATAGGCGGCAGCACAGCGTAGGCCATTACCAGAAATTTCTGCTTCCGAACCATCGGCGTTAAAAATGCGGAAGGTAGCCCGATTCTCTGTTGGGGCAATTATTTTGTAAATAATCAGTCCATCAGCTCCAGGACCTGTGTGACGGTCACAAAGCCGACGAGCAGTTTCAGAGAGCTCTACTTCTTTGATAGAAGCATCGTCTTCAGTGACCAGAAAATCATTTCCAAGGGCATGGAGTTTAGCGAAATTCATTAGGGAACTCTCAGAGTGACTATAAAATCCATTTTCTCTCCGTCGCTTTCCCGGCGGACCAGAAGAATGATCTCCTCACCTGATGAAATTTTCTTCAAAATGTCCTGAAATTCTTTAACCGAGGTAACTTTGAACCGGTTAACTTCAAGGATAATATCTCCAGGGGCTAATCCAGCTCTGTCTGCCTGGCTGTATTTCTTGACTTCTGTAACCAATAGACCTTCAGTTGTTTTCAAGCCATACCGCCGGGCCAGAGAAGGAGTTAGAGCTGTTAGGCTCAGCCCGATATCTTTATCCAGGCTTTCTTCCTTTCGGGTTGTATCCTGAGGTTCAAGCTCGTCCAGCCTGGCTTTAACAGTCATTTCCTTACCGTCACGGATAATCTTAATTGTGACCAGGTCCCCTGGCTGAAAGTCGGCTATCTTGAACCTTAAATCCTTATAGTTCTCTATCGGCTGCCCATTGATTTCCACGATAACATCATACCTTTTCAAGCCAGCCTTTTCTGCTGGACTATCAGGCTCAACCTGAGAAATGATAACTCCTTTATCCACCGTCAGATTAAATTGCTTTTTGATGGCTTCAGTGATATCTCTGCCTAAGATGCCGAGACGTCCTCTGCTTACCCGGCCTTTTTCCTTAAGCTGGGTTACCACTTTCCTGGCCAGGTCTGAAGGAATAGCGAAGCCAATTCCGATGTTACCCCCGGTTGGCGTCAAGATGCTACTGTTAATTCCGATTACTTCACCTTTAATATTAATCAACGGGCCCCCGCTGTTACCCCGGTTGATGGCGGCATCGGTCTGAATATAATCCTCGTAGGTTGGAGTGTTACCTCCGAGTCCCAGCTGGCGGCCTTTAGCACTGATAATTCCAGCCGTCACTGTATGCTCCATCCCCAAGGGATTTCCTATGGCTAAAACCCATTCCCCAACTTTGATAGCTGATGAATCACCAAGAATAGCATAGGGAAAATCTTTTCCTTCGACTTTGAGCAAAGCTAAGTCGGTAGGAGCATCCCGGCCGATAATTTTAGCTTCATGTTCTTTACCGGATATTGTGGTTACAGTTACTGTGACTGCTTTTTCTACGATATGGTTGTTGGTTAAAATATAACCATCAGAGGAAATAAAGAATCCCGAGCCCAAAGCCTGGGAACGGTATTCACGCTCTCTTTCTCTTGAACGAGGAGGGAAGCCAAAGAATCTATCCCAGAAGTCTTCAAATGGCCAGCCTTCTTCAAAACCAAAAGCAGGCCCTTTTTCCACTATTTCAGCCACTATTCTTACTACAGATGGTCCTACTTTTTCCGCTACCTGGACAAAATTATAGTTATTTATTTGTTCTGGAGCCAGCAACCCTATTTCTGCAGCTATAAGAGGCTTAGCTAAAACCAGTTCAGATTTTTCGGGGCCTGAAAGAGGCTCAGGCTTATCAGGTGAAAGCAGGATATAACCTGCCAGCAAAAAACCAACCAAAAAGCTAATAATACCAGTCCAAATATATTTTTTCATTTTATTCCTCCCAAGTATACATAAAAATTAACATAACTTGCCAGAAAATTCAACGGCCAACTGGTAGAATCCCTTGGTTTTTAGGCTGGCCGTATTTGGCTTTCCTGCTATCTGGAATTATAGCTTTTGGGACCTCTCCTTTTCTATCAACAACTCAGGTTAAATAAACTTCTAGGCCATTGAAAGGTTGCATTGCCCGGGATTTACAGGTAACATAAAAAAACTCCTACAGAGAATGGCCAGATGATGAAAAAGTCTAATAAAAGGAGCTCAAGAGCCGGTCTATTTATCGTTCTTGAGGGCATTGATGGCTCCGGCAAATCCACCCAGGCGAAGCTTTTGGCCAGGAAGTTGAGAAGTAAAGGATTGGAGGTTCTGACCTTAAGTGAACCTACGGATGGGAAATGGGGCCAGGAAATCAGGCAGCTTTCTAGAGTCAAAGACAGCCTTAAGCCCCAAGGCGAGCTGGATCTTTTTGTTTGGGATAGAAAGGAGAACGTAGCTAAAAATATTAAGCCTGCCCTTAAATCTGGGAAAACTGTCGTCCTGGACCGATATTTCTATTCAACTCTGGCCTATCAGGGAGCCAGGGGGGTTCCTTTAAAAAAGATTAGAGAGCTTCATAAGAAATTTGCTCCTACCCCAGATGTAGTTTTCATACTTGATCTACCGGTGACTAACGGTTTAAAAAGAATTAAAGACAGAGCAGTCATTTACAGGCATTTTGAAGATAAAGATTATCTGAAAAAAGTTCGGCAAGTTTTTCTGGAGCTTAAAGACCCCGAGTGTGTAGTGATTGATGGCCGTCCCTCTGCCAGAGAAATCCACCGGAAAATCTGGGCTGTTTTGACCGGCAGGTTTCCAAACCTGAAATAGCCTAAACAAATATTCTTATTAGTATCAGCAGGCATTGTCTTTATCCGTTATAATTTGCTATATTAATTTTCTATAGCATATTGACCTGTATTAGGTATGAAAAATTCAGGTTAATTTTTTTGACTGAGCTGGAATAAAATGCCGGAAGAAAAAAGAAATAAAAAGAAGATTGTTTTCAAAATCAAACTACCAAAGTTTAATTGGGCAAAAATACTCAAAGGCCTGCTTCTTGTTCTTGTCCTGGGCATGGCAATGATGTTAGGGGGTCTGTTGGGGGCTTTCCTGACTATCAGAGAGAATCTGCCGGATGTCAGCGAACTAGAGCAGATGAAGCCTAAAATCATCTCAGTTGTCTACTCTGATGAAGGACAAGTAGTTAAAGAGTTTGCGGCCGAAAGAAGGATCGAAGTACCATACGAAAAGATCCCGCCCGTTTTGAAGCAAGCTATCGTAGCTACAGAGGACCCGAGATTTTTTGCTCACCAGGGAATAGATTATCGCGGGATTCTAAGAGCTGTAAAGGAGGATTTCTTCAGGATTCTGAGAGGTAATAGAAGACTTCACGGCGGAAGTACGATTACCCAGCAGCTGGCCAGAAGTCTTTTTCTCTATCCTCAGCAGACAATTCAGAGAAAACTCAAGGAAATCTTGGTGGCCTTAGAGATCGAACGGCGGTTTACTAAGGAAAAGATTTTTGAGCTTTACTGTAATCAGTTCTACCTTGGTCATGGAGCCTGGGGAGTAGAATCCGCGGCTCAACTGTATTTTGGCAAGAGTATTACCGACTTAACCATACCTGAGGCCGCGATGATCGCCGGAATTTTCCGAGGTCCGGGTATCTATTCGCCCTATAACAATCCCGAACTGACTACCAATCGGCGGAATCATGTGCTGAACCGGATGGTAGAGGAAGGCTTTTTGCCCAAAGAACAGGCTGAGGAATTAAAGAGTCAACCCCTCGAAGTTCTTCCTCTGAGACGCCAAACTACAGAATCAGGGGCCTATTTCTTTGAGGAAGTTAGAAAATATGTTGAACACAAATATGGAGATGAAGGACTCTATCGTGGAGGACTGCAAATATACACAACCCTCAACCAGAATTATCAGAAATATGCGGAAGAAGCCCTCTGGAAAGGGCTTAGGGCCCAGGATAAAAAGAAAGGCTGGCGGAAGGATAAAAGAAATCTTTTAAGCGAGGGTGAAGACGACCTGAATAAATTCTGGCTTGAGAGCTGGGATGGTTCAGAATTAGTTCCTGGTAAGACGGAAGAAGCCATTGTCCTGGAGGTTGACCGGACCCAGGCCAGAGTTAAGATTAAGCATTTTACCGGCTTGATGACCAACAAGGGAATAGGGTGGACAAAAGCCAGATACCTGACAGAATTGATCAAGCCTGGTGATGTAATCCTGGTTGAAGTTCAATCATTGGATGAAGATAAAGGGACAGCCTCCGTTAACCTTGACCAGGAACCTGAAGTGGAAGGCTCTTTTATTGCTTTGGATGTGGCCACCGGGCAAATTAAAGCTATGGTTGGAGGCTATTCGTTCAGACGAAGCCAATTTAATCGGGCTACTCAGGCCCTCAGGCAATCGGGTTCAGCCATCAAACCGATTCTTTATACAGCGGCCCTGGAAAAAGGTTTTACTCCGGCTAGTGTTATAGTAGATGAACCGACTGATTTTGTGGATAAATGGACAGGCGATCCTTGGACACCTAAAAATTACGATGGAGAATATCATGGAGCGGTAACCTTGAGAAGAGGACTGGAGGAGTCCAGGAATATAGTTACAGCTAAATTGCTGGACTTTATCTCGCCTCAGGTAGGTGTTGAATATTGCCGGAAATTCGGCATTACTTCCACCCTTTATCCTTATCTCTCACTAGCCTTAGGGGCCTTTGAAGTTTCTCTGCAGGAACTGGTTTCGGCTTTCAGCGTTTTTCCAAATAAAGGTCTGAGAGCCAGGCCCTATTTTATAACCAGAATTGAGGATAAGGAAGGCAACATTCTGGAAGAAAACCTTCCTGAAACCGAAGAAGTCGTCTCTGCTCAAACGGCCTATATGATGACTTATATTCTACAGGGAGTGGTCCAGCGCGGAACGGCCTGGTCAGCAGCTTCTCTGAATTGGCCCCTTGGAGGCAAGACTGGGACTACCAACGACTTTACAGATGCCTGGTTTATAGGTTTTTCACCTTCCCTCTGTGCTGGCACCTGGGTTGGCTATGATACCAAGATTTCCTTAGGTAACCGGCAATCAGGAGCTGTAGTAGCTTTGCCAATCTGGAAAGATTTTTCTGCTAAAGTAATTGAGGATAAGAAAAAAGAATTTTTTGCCAGCCAACCCGAATTGGCTTCAAGCAATGAATCTGAAACCATAATTAATACCGAAGCCATACTGATCGAAGATTTTGAGATTCCGCCCAATCTGGTTTTTGTGACTATTGACCGAAAGACAGGCCTGCTGGCATCACCCAACTGTCAATATCCCTTCCGGGAAGTTTTCCTTCCAGGAACTGAACCAAAAAGATATTGTTCTTTGCAGGATCATCTTCGGGTGCTTGATTATTATTCAGATAAAAAAGCTAAAGAAGAAAGAGACTAAGAGATAGACTCCTCACTTTTTTCTGCTAATTGAACCTGACCTTGATGAAGAACTTCGGAAAGAACCTATGGACCTGGTGCCAGAGTTTGAGCGACGGGATAGAGTAGATTTAGAAGAAGAGCCTAGACGCGAGACTTGCGAACTCGAGGAGCCGAGGGAGCGACCTTTTAAAATTGAGCTTGCTACTCCGGAAAGACCAGAATTAAAGCTTCTGCTTTTACCAGAAGTTATCGAAGAACGATTATAGCTTTGACTCGAATCTGGGGAGTGGGGCAGGAATCTTCCCGACTGCTGGTTGACACTGCTCGAGCTGATCTTTGATGAGGAAGGATACATGGGAACTGATCGTTGAGATCCTGAAGCAGTGTTGGAAAGCGAGGAAAGTGGAGCCTGGTCTTTTTTCTTTCGTATTTTCTTCGGAGTCACCTTACCCGAAGCTGGAGTGGTTTTAGAAGGTTTGGTGGCGGTCGCTGCTTTCGCGGCTGAGCTTTTTGGCTGGGTTAAGGTTCCTTTGCTGCCAAGACCTTTATCTGCATTTTCCATCTCCTGATTGGAGGGGCGGATAGTCCCAGGGCTGACTTTTCCTCTTGTTCCCGATAGGTTGCTTTTCAATTCGATAGATTGATTATTTTGTCTGAGCATAACTTTCTTCCCATCGAGGTTTTCAACTGCTAATTTTGAGCCTTGGGGCCGGAAGGGCAGACTGGTGTGACTTAGATTCAATTTATTATCAAGATTAGCGGTCCTGAGTTGCTCGGCTCGGAGTGCTGTCTTAGAGATATCGCGAGATTTTAGCTGATCCTTTCTGACCACTACCAGGGCCCTGGAATTAACTGGATAATATCCAGTATATCTATCATAAAAAACACCGTTAATAACTACCACTGGATGCCCGTACCAACTAAGAGGAGCCCAGCAAAAATAGTCCACATTCCACCACCAGGAAACCCAAGCTGGCCCCCAAATATAAGTAGGAATCCAATACCAGCCGATTCCGACTACCCAGTGCCAGCGGCCGTAGTGGAAGGTTGCCCAGCCCCAGGGCTCGAAGGGAACCCAGGTCCAGCCAGTTAAAGGCACCCAAACCCAGCGCCCGTAATAATACGGCCGCCAGTCATCATCCAGGTCTCTCGGGACCCAGACGTAACCGTAAGGCTCTACATAAACCCAGTCGCCATAGGCGTTCAGTTCGGCTTCAAAAGCAGCCATATCGTTGGGCAGATAGCGCCCGGCGTAAAGGCGACTGGTCTCTTTATTTCTGGCTTCATTCCAGCGGTCAAAACTATCTTCAGCTACGGGTCTGAAAGCAGATGGTTTGGAATTAAACCGTCCTTCAGCCATTTCCAGCCGTTGCTCTCCTTTGACCAGGTATGAGCTTTGCTCTCCGGCAGCTTCTACCAGTCCTTTGAAGACCATGATTTCTGTTCCCCGACCTTCTTCGACGTCAATTCTATAAATCCCTCTTTCAAGCACATAAAAAGAAGAATCTGGAGTATGAATCTCAATGCTTTTCTCTTGGCTAAGTTTGTTGATGGTAAAATATACATGACCTGACCATATCCTGAACCTGGTGAGCTCGCTGTCTTTCCTGGGAAGATTCATAATATCGAGTTTGGTATCATTATCGAGCCTTAAGTAGTTCAGGCTGCCAAACTGAATTTCCAGCCGGCCATTAGTAGTCCCAATCCGGTCGCCTTCGGTCACCGGGTCATTGACCACAGCCTCTTCATATCCAATATCGGCTGCCCTTTGAATGAAGGCCTGGCCTTCCAGCATACTCACCCGGCCAACGGATTCATTGGTATATCGGGTTTCTCCCTGCGGTTGTTCTGTTTGGGCTGGCACTTCATAGGCTGCTATGGACATATTCAGGGCCAGAAAAAGAGCCAAACCTGCCATCAGGAAAAAACTCTTTTTTTTCATCTCAAACTCCTTCTCACCTTATATTACAGCATATTTTGTGCCATTTTCCAGGCTAAAATAACAGGGGAGAAAAACTTAAGAACCTCAAAATACTGTCTTATTTAGATGACAGCTGTCACCTTAAATGAATTATCTTGAATTGATCAGGGTATAGGCTGAATATTACCCATGCACCAGAAAGCTATATACTTTAGCCCAGCGATGAATGGAAAATCCTGATAAAATTCGGTGCGGGGTTTCGCCTTCTATTATACGAGGAAGCCACGGGCTTTATCCCAGGGCGGCTTCACTCCAGTACCTGTGAAATATCTTTAGAACAGGCTTAATTTCTTCAGACAGGCCCGGGGGGCAAAGTGGTTCAGGCAATTCCTGGCATTTAGTTCCATTAAGTCTGAAACAGACCTCCGCCACCCCATTTTGAAGCTCCTTCAGGTTATAGCCGCCTTCTAAGAAAACGATCAGGCGGTTTGAAGCCCAGCTTCGGGCTATTTCCACCAAGACCTGGCTAATGTCACCGCAGCCTTTGGCGCTTAATTCCATCTTGCCTAAGGGATCATATTTCATGACATCAAACCCAGCTGAAACCAGGACAAAATCAGGCTGAAAGCTGCCAGCTACCGGTTCGATTATCCGCTGAAAAAGATAAAGGTAATCTTTATCAGTTTTTCCAGGACTCAATGGCAGATTCAAGTTGAACCCGGCTCCCTCTTTTTCTCCTGCCTCAGAGGCCAGGCCAGTTCCGGGAAATAGAGGACTCTGATGGACGGAAATATAGAGCACTTCCGGTGTAGAGTAGAAAGCTTTTTGGGTGCCGTTGCCATGATGCAGATCCCAATCGACAATCAAGATTTTTTTGACTGATTTTTGCCTTCTTAAATATTCTGCGGTAATGGCAATATTATTGAAAAAACAAAAACCCATCGGTCGATGACTTTCAGCGTGATGACCGGGCGGCCTGATTAAGGCAAAGGCATTGTCCAGTTCCTTAGAGAGAATAAGGTCAGCAGCTACCAGACCAGCCCCAGCCGCCAGGCAGGCAATCTCATAAGTATGAGGCCCAGCGATGGTATCGGGATCAAACGACAGATAGCTATCCAAGCCTTTGGTTTGTTCTAAAAAATCAACATAATCAGGAAGATGAATTAAAGTAATTTCTTCTTTGGTGGCCAGTCTGGGTTCTATGATAGTAAAACCAGATTTTAGTCTGGTTTGCAGCAGTTCATTAAGGGCAATTATTCTTAAGGGGCTTTCCAGGTGATCTTCCCCCATCTGATGCAGCGCAAACCGCTTATCAAAAACTAGTCCTGTTTTCATTTTTCAAGAGATGTTTTTTTTGGGAAAAAAACAGCCAGTTCTTCCTCCTTGGGGCGTTTAGTCAGTAAACTGACCACTATCAAACTTAAAATAGAAACGGCCAGAGCTGGAAAAATTAAAGGAATTCCCCAGGGATCTCCTTCAGGGACCATTTCAGGGGGTAAGATTTCAGCTAAAACCTTCATCACGATACAGACTAAAGTCCCAGAAATAATCGAAGCTAACCCCCCAGCCTTGGTGGCCCTTTTCCAAGCCAGGGCAGCAATTAGAGCTGGGGTTATAGCTGCACCATAGATGGTGTAAGCGAAATAGCTCATTTCCAGAACTGACTGCAGGCGAAGAGCTAGGAAAAAGGCTATTACACCGATAACCACTATGAACACCTTCTGTAAGGCCACTAATTTCTTATCATCGGCCGATCGATTTATGAAGCGCTGGTAGACATCTCTAATTAGATTACTGGAAGGTGATAGAAGGTAATTCATGCCGGTGGAGATAACTACGGCACAAGCCGCCCCCAGAAGCAAAACGCCAACCGGTGGCGGGACCAAGTTTCGAGCAGCCAGAAGAACTACTTTTCCTCCTTCTTTGGGGATGCTGAGGTCTATCTGGTCCTTGAACATGCTATAGGAGAAAACCGCAATTACTACCACTACTGTTTCTACCAGAACAGTTCCGATAGTCCAAAATATCACTGATTTTTTGGCATCTTTAGGACTGCGAGCACTGTAGAATTTTTGGTACATGCTCTGAACACCTAAAAGCAAGAACATCGATGATAAAGAATACCCGATAGCTTTAAGAGTGGGGTGAGCCCCAAATTGATTATTGACCACAGCGAAATACCCAGCTGGCAGGCTGGCCTTAGCTGCGCTCAAACCCCCGGCGGCTGCATAGACAAAGGGAACTGATAGCAGGCAAGCCAGAACTATGATTATCCCGTTGGGAAGGTCCGTGTAAGCTACAGCCACCATTCCACCTAAAGCGGTGAACAAAATGACAAAGGCTGCCGCCAGATAAATGCCTGTTTGTTCAGAAATTGCCCCATCAGTAGCAACGTTTAAGATAAATCCGCCGGCTACGAACTGGTAGGAGACAATAGCCGTAAAGGAAATAATTAGGGCAATAGCTCCAAACAATCTGGCTAATGGCCCATACCTGATTTCCAGGATGTCGCCTATGGTATATTGACCAAAAGTTTGGATTTTGGCCGCCAAGAAGTAAATGATGATGATTCCTACCCAGGCACCGGCCGACAACCACAAGGCTGAAAAACCAGCCTTGGAAGCGAATTCTGCCCCTGAGATAAAAGTGCCGGAACCTATCCAGGTGCAGATGAGAGTGAATACCATAACCGTCCATTTAAGCTTGCGACCGGCGACCATAAAATCTTCCTGGCTTTTTATTTTTTTAGCCCGGATAAAATTAATGACAGTTAGAACTAGAAGATAACCAAGGATGATGTAGAGGTAAAAAGTCATTGTTTCTACTCCTCCTTTCAATTTGAATAGGCGTCAGATATTGCCTTGGCCATGTTATTCCTTAACTGGTTCTTCACCAGAATTGTTTTCAGTTTCCTGAGCTGATTGCTCTTTACCTCCAACAACTGATGTCTGATTAGG
Organism: Acidobacteriota bacterium; assembly: GCA_028749205.1. GTDB lineage: Bacteria > Acidobacteriota > Aminicenantia > Aminicenantales > Saccharicenantaceae > Saccharicenans. The sequence continues at coordinate 11,329 of JAQULR010000033.1, forward strand.
ACTGAGCCTGAGTTCTTCGTCAGGCGGGATGGGCTCTTTTCTTTCCATCCTGACTGAATAGATTCTGGTGACATTGGGTTCTTCCATAGTAGTGCCGTAGATGAAATCAGCTACTTCCATTGTTTTGTAGTTATGAGTAACAATGATAAACTGGGTTTGATGCTTGATAGCCTTCATCAGGTGGAGGAAGCGGGTTAGGTTGACTTCATCTAGAGCCGCATCAACCTCATCGAGTATGCAGAAGGGAGACGGTTTATACTGGAAAAGGGCAAAAAGGAAAGCCAGACTGGTCAGCGATTTTTCTCCACCTGACAGTAAGGCCAAATTTTGTACTCTCTTTCCAGGTGGCTGGGCCACGATCTCGACGCCACTTTCCAGGGGGTTTTCTGGATCCAGTAGCTTGACCTCGGCGGTGCCACCTTGAAAGAGCAGAGCAAAAATTTCTTGAAAATTCCTGTTCACTTCCTCCAAGGCTTTCAGGAATTGAGTCTTACTTTCCTGGTCGATCTTTTTAATGGCTTCCTGGGTTGAATTAATGGAATCGCGAAGATCCTGGCGCTGTTGAATGAGAAAATCGTACCTTTTTTTCTGCTCGAGGTATTCTTCTTCGGCCATCATGTTGACCTGGCGGTAGCGCTGCAGAATATCGCGAGTGTCTTCCAGTTCTTTCTCCAGGTCTTCATCGCTTAGGTCCCGAGCTGGCGGCGGGGTTTTACCTCTTTTCCTGTCCTTAGGTTTTTCCTCAGTTTTATCTTCACTCTCTTCTTCAGATTCTTCTACTTCTCCAGACAAAGCTTGAGCAAGCTCTTCATTTTCTTCGGCCGTTGAGCTAGTTTTTCCCTCGCCTTCTATTTCTTCTCTCAGCTCCAGAAGGTTCTTCTTAAGCTCCTGCCAGCAGGTCTCTTCGAGATTAAGACGGTCTCTTTCAATCTCTGCCTGGCGGATTTCCAGCCGGGTTTTTTCTTCTTGAAATCTTTCCTTGTTTTCCCGAAGTTCTTTCAGCCGGGCCTCCAACTCTTCCTGCTGTTTCTGAAGCTGTTGTACCTGCTGGTCTTGGGTCAGAAGAGATTGCTCTTGCTGACGGGCTTCAGTTTCCAGAAGCTGAAATTCTTGTTTCAGCTCCTCTATCAGTTTACCTAATCGTTCTTTCTCTTCCTGAGCTGCGAGAACATCCATTTCCAAGACACCACGCTTGCTGGCAATAGCCTGATGTCTTTTCTCCAGGGATTGAAGATTGGAGCGGGTGCTGTTTATTTTTTCTTGAAGAAGATTAAATTCCGACCTAAGCCGATAGTAGCTATCTTCTTCACCGCGTTGCTTTTCTTTGAGCTGTCTTAAGCTCTCCTCTTTCTGCCTGATCTTTTCTCTTATTTCTTCCAGAGCGGTCTCGGCCTTCTGAAGTTCAGTTAGGGCAGCCTCTTTTCTTTGCTGAAGCCGGTCTTTTTCATCTTTCTGGATTTTCTCTTCCTTGGCTAAAATTTCCAAACTGTTAACTGTTTTTTGAAGCTCGAGGTTGACAAATTTATTTTCTCTTTCGAGATCTGAAAGCTGGCGTTCTGTTTCTTGAATCCGGGTTCTTAATTCCAGGATTGACTCTTCAAGTTGTTGTTTTTCCTTGGTTTGGGTTTCTATTTCTTTTATTAGAGGTGTTTTTTCGGTTTCGAATCTTTCAGTTTCCTGAATTAGACGCTTTTTTTCCTGCTGGAGGGTGAACAGCCCTTCTTTTTTCTGTCCGGCTATGAGCAGTCCTGAAGAGTACAGCAGGTCACCAGCGGCTGTTATGAAATTAAACTGCGGATAATTTTCCCAGAGATTGACTGCTGTCAGGATGTCTCTAACAATGAGCGCTTCCTTAAGGCCCTCTAAATATTGCTCCATTCCAGGCTGGGTTCTAATTTTCTGTTTGAGAAGTCCCAGGACTCCTTCCGACTTTAAGAGATCTTCCGGAACTCTGGGAGCAGGCTGCTCAGAAAGAAGTAGCACAGTTTTTCCTTCTATAATCGGTAGGTTTTGTTTAAAGGTTTCCAGGAGAAAAGTCTGAGCTTTAGCTTCTTCTTTCCAGAAAAGGTCGAAAAGATAAGCTTCTCCCTCAGGAATCTCTATTAACTCCGAGAACCAGCCCAGAGCTCCAGGAGCCAGGCTGTTATCAGGGCCTTCCCGCTCCACCTCGGCTATTTTTTCCAGTGCCTGCAACTGATGGCTGGCCTCTTCCAGCTCCTGGTTGAGTTGGAAGAGTATATCTTCATCAGCTGCCAGCTTCTGACTAATTATGTCCAGTTTTTGATTTAGCCTTTCTAAGGCTTTTTCCTGTTTGGCCTTTTCTTTCAGGCCAAGCTGGATATCTTCTTGTAGTTTATAAATTCTGGCTTCTGTCTGGTTTTTCTGGGCCAAATAATTCTCTTTTTCCCGGCTGAGTTTTTCAGATTGTCGCAGGTAGAGCTCTAGCTCCTTTTCCAGTTTGATGAAGTTATTTTTGGTTTCAGTGGTTTCTTGAATTCGCTGCATCTGGGATTGACGAAACTCGGTCAGAAGGTTCTCTTCTCCAGATACGAGCTTTTTGACTTGCTCCAGAGCTGTTCTTTTTTCTTCAACCCCAAGAGTGGTAGCCTTCAACAGTTTTTCCAGTTCTGAAAGTCTGGAAATGATTTCAGCCTTTTCTTCCTCCAGAGCTTTTAGTTCATTGGTTAGTTCAGCTTGGTCTGATGCAGCTTTCTGCTGGGAGATTTCCAGATATTCCAAACGCTTGCTTTCTCGGTCAATTTCACTTTCCAGCCGGGATAATCTGGCTTTAAGGCCGAAGGATTTTTCCTGCCGGTCTTTGAAGATCTTTTCTAGGTCCCAGAGTTCTTTTCTTTTTACTGAGAGTTCTTTTTCTTCTTCCTTGATGGCCGCCACGGCTTCCTCGTCCCGGGCTTCAGCTTCCTGCAGCTGGTTCTGGACTTGCTCCAGGGCTTTATCCAGCTGAGCCATTTTACGGTAGTGATGATGGGAAGTCAGCTCCCGGAGTCTTTGGCGCAGCCGGCGGTAACGAGCAGCAGCCAGAGCCTGACGGTAAAGTGAATTCCTGGATTTTTCAACTTCAATGATGATGTCTTCCAGGCGGATAAGGTTCTGTTCACTGGATTCCAGCTTTGATTGGGCCTGCTTTTTTTTATCCTTGTAGTAAGCAGTGCCGGCTGCTTCTTCAATTAAGACCCGTTTCTCCTGAGGTTTAGAGGTAACGAACGAACCGATAGCGCCCTGTTCAATGACAAAGTATTCTTTTTCTCCGATAGAGTTCTTCCAGAGTTCATCCTGGATATCTTTGAGCCGGACTGCTTTTCCGTTTAAGCGGTATTCGCTTTCTCCTGAGCGGAAAACCCGATGAGAGATAACCAGCTCCTCTTCGTTACCCAGAGTAAGAACCACATCGGCCAGGCTTAAAGGGGCTCTTTTGTTGTTACCGTTAAAGATGATATCTTCGGTCCGGTCACCCCGGACAGATTTTAGACGCAACCCTCCCAGAGCCCAGAGGATAGCATCAACGATGTTGCTCTTACCCGTCCCGTTAGGGCCAACTATGGCGGTGATTCCTGGATGAAAAAGAATTTTAGTACGCTCAGGAAAAGATTTGAATCCTTGAACTTCCAATCTTTTTATGAACATATAACCACTATTCCTTCCAGGTTTTAGCCGTCAGTTTGGAGATTAGGACTCTATCGGATAAACCGCTGGGCTTACTCTAGGCGTCCGGCTTTAAGATGAGTATTGTAATCAATTAAAAGGTGTTTGAGAAGAGAAAAGCTGATTTTTTCTATCCCCCAATTATCATTATTCCTGAGGGATATCCCATTTTGTGAATAATACTGAAAGGTTAGCTGATTTTCGATAATTTCCCATCGCTATGTTATAATCTTCTAACTGTTAATTGTAATCCAAGCCAGCGTAGCTCAGTTGGCAGAGCAGCTGATTCGTAATCAGCGGGTCGGAGGTTCGAATCCTCTCGCTGGCTTTTTTCGTCAGGAACTAATCCTTTTTAAGACTGCTCAGGGTTAAAAAATCTCACCCCCAAAATCATCAGGAGGGGGTATTGTCTGAATTTAGATATAAAGTAATATCAGCTATAAAGGACATGAACAAATGGATTTTAAATGGGTAAAAGAGGCCAGGCGGTTACCTTGTTTCAAAAAAAGATTGATAATCGGGGTCGTTCTTTTAGCCTGTCTTCTGCCGGCTGCGGCTCAGGCTCAGCCCAGAAAATACCGGGTGGAAAAAGCTCAAGTCCGGCTACATTTAGACCCCGACGAAAAGAGCCCGGTAGTGGCTAAACTCCCTCAGGGCTCTATACTGACCCAGGCCAGCGCTGTCAGATTCAGGCACAACTGGGTTTTTGTCTATTATTATCTGCCAGAAAAAGATAAAACTCTGGCCGGATATGTTCAAGAGCCTGAGCTCAGGAAATTATTCCCTTCTTTTAAATCGGTGTTGATTTCCAATGGTAGTAGTATCTCAGAGCCCCGGGAACTGGACTTCAGCCAGAACTATGATTTCCCACTTATCTGGGGCATGCCCGAAGAAAAAGTGCTTGAAGTTGAAGGTGAACCCTTAGGAAAAGAAAAATCTGGAGAGACTGAAATTCTCCAATATCGAAGAGAAATTATGAACCGTAATTGCCTGGTCGAGTATGTCTTCAGGAAAAACCAGCTGACCGCGGCCAGGTTTTATATGCTCGATAATTTCATCGATAACAATTATTACATTTCTGATTTTATGAAGGCCAAGAGCTATCTAAAAGAGCAGTTTGGACAACCGGCCGATGACCAGGTGGTCTGGCTTGACTCCACTTATAAGAGCAAACAGGAATTTTGGGGCCAGGCTCTTGGTTCAGGGCTCTTAGAATTCAGGTCCTCCTGGATTATAGATGAAACTGAGGTTGACCTTATTCTTACCGGTTCTGAAAACCGGGTAGCCCTTTTAGCCGAGTGTATTAGTCAGAAGTACAAAAACCTTTTATCCCATTGACCCCCTTTTACCCCCTATAAACCCCTCCTTTCTCGCCCCTTTTCCTTAAAGGAAAAGGGGCATCTATTTTAGCCCCAATGATATTGTGCGAGTAGCATCGCCCTTATATGATAAGGAATCATAAACCTTTTATAAACAAGGTATACGAGTCTTTTCATAACCTCATAGGAAAGAGAGGGCCGAGTCTTTCTCTGATCCCATAGTGGAGGGCAGGACTGTCGGCTTTGCCGATGGGGGAACCGAGGGGACTGGTTCCTGAGGGGGGAGGGAAGACTCGGGCCCCATTTAATTTTTCCGAATGAATATAAACAGTTTAATGATTTGACGAGCGGCGATGTGCCCCGTCGCTGGCCACAGGGAGCCGGACGTCAGGAGTTCCAAAGGGGTGTAAACCCCTTAGTCAAAGGGCGTGGGTTCATACACCGCCTGAGAAGGGGCGGCAGGGAGCTTAGCAACTCTTGGAAGTGAGAACGCAAAGCCGTTCCCCTCCAAGTTGAGTTAATGACTTAAGTTCCTTTCTGGGTGAAGGTCAAGCTAACTTTATTCCGGCCGAGCCATTTACTGTGAAGCATCAACTGTTCGGCCCTTTTAACCAGAGACTCAACAGTATCAAATCTCTGGATTAAGGTAGCGCCCATTGAGACCGTGCTACTGAGCAAGCCGGTTTCTACGGTAATGTAAGATTCAGCCACTAACAACCGCAGTTTATTAGCTACGATGTCGAGACGGTTTTCATCTATGTTTAGAAGACAGATCAAGAATTCTTCATTATCCCAGTGAGCTACTACATCTAAATACCGGAGGTTCTTGTAAAGAGTTCGGGCGACCATCCTCACCAGCTTGGCTGCGTTAAACCGGCCAAACCTCTCTTGAAGCTTGTTGAAATTATCTATATCAGTATAGATCAGTCCGAACGGCAGACCGTATTTATGGTATTCATCAATTTTGTTTTTCAGGTACATTTCCATGTAAAGTTGGTTGGGGATACCAGTATCGATATCCAGAAGCTGCATTTTTTCCAGCTCCGGGACTCGTAAGGGAATAGTAACCGCAGGGGAAGAATTGGAAAACATTTCTACCGCCCCTACTGCCTGACCGTCAGTATTTATTACCGGAAAAACTCTGAGTTTAACCGGGAGCCTGTATCCTGTCTTATTCCGGATAAAGACATCCAGGATCTTAGGCTGCTTGTTCTTCATAGTCTGCTCACAGAGGCAATTCTCTGGACACAGGCTCTGGCCATCGGCATCAGTATAAAGGGGGGGCTCTATTTGGCATGATTTGCTTAAGATTTCCTCTTTTTTGAATCCAGTTAAATCTTCGGCGGCCTTATTCCAGAAAATGAAGGTTTTATCCTGGTTGAGAATAGAGCAGCCATCAGAAGCTTGCTCCAGAAGCCAGTCAACAAATCTATCCTCAACCTTATTAAACAGCTGAAGAATAGGCTTTTCGGCCATAGGTATTTCCTTTTTTGATATAAGTACGAACCTTTTTTTTATATAATTAAAATAGTCTATTGTCAAGGAAATGTATCAGTTAACCACATAAT
>JAQULR010000073.1 GCA_028749205.1 Acidobacteriota bacterium
TCTGGTTTTATGGTTCCTTTCGTAAAACAGCCATCAGTCGTTACATTATTGGTTACGAGCTGGACGGAGTTCCCCAGACCGATTATTCGTCTTTAACTCATGGGACCTTCAAACTCACCTATCAGATTACTGATAACAACAGGCTGGCTGGTTGGTTTTACTATGATAACAAATATCAGCCAAGCAGAGCGGCCGGGCCGACCAGACCGCCGGAAACAACCTTTTACCAAAAATCTCCTTCCTATTTTTACCACTTAGAAGACACCTGGACCATCGGTAGCAATCTGATACTAAATTTCAAACTTGGAATAAATGATATGTGGTACCAGACCGGGCCGCAGCCCGAAGTAGATATGACCCAACCGGCTCTTCGTATCCGCAACGACACTTATCGGAATATGTACCATGATGCTTATTATCAATACACTTGGTATTACTCCGACCGTTATCAATTCAATGCTTCGGCCAACTATTATCTTGACGACTTTTTAGGTGGAGACCACGACCTAAAGGTTGGATTTGAATATCAGAACTCTCCTTATCATACTACTCGCAAACATCCCGGCGATATTCTTCTCTACTGGAGCTACCCTGATTTAACCGGTCCTCGAGAGGTCTGGACATTCAGAGAGAACAAATGGGATCAGACTAATCTAGTTTATTCAGTCTATTTTTCCGATGCCTGGAAGCTTAAAAAGTATTTTGTTATTACATTCGGTTTGCGGTTTGACAGCACCCATATGGACATTAACGAATCCCGAGTTGAGCCTAACGAATGGACTAATTATTATTATGAAAGGACCGGCGGCACTCAGATAAATCTTCAACCAAAGGTGAAAAATGTTATCGCCTGGAACAATTTGGCGCCGCGTATCGGCCTGACCTTTGATCCTTTTAATGATGGGGTTAACATCTTCAAAGTTTACCTGGCTCGCTACTACTGGCAAATGAGTTACGGTCCAGTAGATCGAGCCATCGCCACCGGTTACTGGGAAGTCGATTACAGATGGGACGACGCTAACGGTGATAAGCAACCACAGACAGACGAATTTGGCGATATCATCTACACCAACATTGCTCAGGCCGTAGAGATTGACCCCAACTTAAAGTCACCATACATCAACGAGATCGTCGCTAGTTACGAGCGCAAAATTGCCAGAAACTTTGGCGCCCGAATCAGTTTCATTAGCAAAGTAAGCAAAAGGTTTTGGTGGACTGATAATTTAGCCATCGACCCACAACTCGACTATACGCCTGTTAACATTCAAGATCCCGGGCCGGACGGTCTCTGGGGAACAGGTGATGATGGCGACATGATAACCGTCTATAACCTGGACCCAGAAAAACTTGGTGCTTACGATCCCTATGTAACTCAGCAAATTGGTTATCAAACTTCTTATCAGGGTCTCGAACTCACCCTTAACAAGAGATATGCCGATAAATGGCAATTTATGGGTTCGATTACTTATGGTAAATCTAACGTAAAGCTTCCAATCACCGCGGTTGATGATCCGAATAACAGAGAATTTAATGATGATGTCGTCGATTCTAACGATGTCCCCATCATAATCAAAATAAGCGGCTCTTATGATTTACCCTGGGGATTCTATATAGGCGCTTTTTTCAATTACCGGTCAGGTTATCCGGCTCAAAGATATTTCCTATATGAAGATTTAAATCAGGGTGATGTCTATGTAGATGCCGAAAAACGTGGTGAAACCCGTTATCCTAACTTAGCCATTCTTGACCTGCGGTTGAGCAAGGTTTTTGAGTTGAAGAGATATGGCAAGTTAGAAATTATGCTGGATGCCTTTAATGTTTTCAATGCCCATACGCCTCTTAGCTGGGAAAATGAATCCTGGATAGATTATTATAAGCAGGTTACAGAGATATTGGCTCCAAGAATACTCAGGCTGGGGGTTAAGTGGAATTTCTAAGCTCTTAAGACCAAATTTAAGATAGGAATCGGGGAGGCGTGGTCAGCCTCCCCTTTTTTTTACCAGAAATGATATAATAAAAGATATCTTTGGGAAATAAGGATTAGCTAACTATAAAAATTCTAAATTAAAGCAAGTTAATAAATATAATGCAATCTAAAAAATGAACTCATTTGCTAAAATTCTAAAGCAATCATCACTGGCTATCATAATCGTTAGCTTAAATCTCTTTTTCTTAAATCAAAATCTATTTTCTAAGCCAGCTAAAAAGTTTAATTTGCTTTTGATCACCATTGACACTTTACGAGCTGACCACTTAGGAATATACGGAGGCCGGGTCAAGACTCCAATTATGGATGGACTGGCTAATTCTGGAGTAAGGTTTACCAGAGCTTATACGCACGTTCCGCTAACCTTGCCGTCTCATTGTTCTTTACTTACAGGAACAATTCCTCCTGTTCATGGAGTGAGAGATAACGGATATAGATTTTCCCAAAAAAATGAGACCTTAGCCGAAGTTTTAAAAGCTGAGGGATATGCTACAGCAGCTTTTGTTGGAGCTTTTCCTCTCGACTCGAGGTTCGGGCTGGATATAGGTTTTGACTTCTACGATGACAATTACGGAAGCCGAAATCTCCAGCGTGACCTGACTTTTGTTGAAAGAAAAGCAGAAGAAGTAACCAGAAGAGCTTCAGCCTGGTTGGAAAGTAATAAAGACGAAAATTTTTTCCTGTGGGTACACTACTTTGACCCTCATGCACCTTATGAGCCCCCACCTCCTTTTAGTTTTGACTATCGCGGAAGAGAGTATGAAGGTGAAATCGCTTACACTGATAAAATGCTCGGTGAACTATTGACTAATCTGAACTCCCTTGGTTTAAGGGACCAAACCATCATTGTCCTGACCTCTGATCACGGAGAAGGGTTGGGAGAGCATCAGGAAAAAACCCATGGTATTTTTATTTACGACTCGACGATGCGGGTACCGCTCATTCTTTACAATCAAGAGATTTTGCCCCAAGGCCAGGTAATCTCAGATTTGATCGGTCTCACTGACGTCTTTCCTACCATTCTTGATTTTTTAAACATTCCCTACAATCCCAAGGAAATTCAAGGGCAGTCATTTATGCCCACCATCTTAAAGAAAAAATCACTTAAGAATAGAGAAATTTATATAGAGTCGGTGGCCGCTATGCTGGACCGTAACTGGGCTCCTCTGCATGGTTTAATAATCAACAACTGGAAATACATCGAAGCTCCTCAGCCTGAGCTCTATGATCTGGAGAAGGATCCTCAGGAGCTCAATAACCTATATGGAAAACAGACCAGGATAACAGGACAATTACAAAAAAAATTGGCCGAGCTGAGGTCCAGAGAAGCTTTCTGGCCACTGGCTAAAGTGCAGCAGCCCGAGATGGATCGAGAAACTTATGAAAAATTGAAGTCCCTCGGCTATATATCAGGAAGGAAAGTTAAGACCACTGAGAACAGGCCCGACCCTAAGATGATGATCGAAATTGATAATCTGTTCAACGAAGCTGTTATTCTTTCCGAAACTGGCCGATTGGAAGAAGCCAGAATCCTTTACAACACCATGCTCGAGAAACAACCCAATTTCGCTATCGGCTACGAATATGCGGCTTACAATTTTTATAAGATGGGTAAATTGGAAGAGGCCATTACTCTCCTTCGCCAGGCGATAGACCTGGACCTAACCACAGTATCAATCAGGGCCAGGTTAGGGTTGTATCTTCAAGAAGCCGGAGAAATTAAGGAGTCTATAAGCCTTCTCCAGTCAGCTCTCAAGGAAGACTCATATTACACCGAGGCCTATAACTACTTAGGCGTCAGCTTTTTCCGAGACGGACAGCTCAGCCAGGCCGAAGAGGCTTTTAAGAAAGCCCTGGAGTTAGATGCTGATTATGCTATGGCTATTAACAATTTGGGCAACGTCTATTTAGCTCAAAAAAGATATCACGAGGCTATAGCCACCTACAATAAGGCTATCATAGCCGATGAACAGCTGGCCTCGGCCTATAATGGATTAGGGGTGGCCTATTATAATCAAGGGGATATTAATAAGGCCTATTCCAGCTGGAAAAAGGCCTTAAGTGTAGACCCGAGACAGGCTGATGCAGCTTATAATCTTGGGAGAACTCTACTTAAAACAGGCAATCAAGCAGAGGCTTTGAAATATCTGGAGCTATTTTTAGAAATAGCTCCGCCTCAAAAATACAGCCAGGATATTAAGCAAGTTCGAGCAGTAGTTGAAAGATTAAAACAAGAGATAAGATGAGAGGGTTTCTGTCGCCCGTCCAGAAAACAGGTGTTACTCCCCCAGATCAAACCTAAGAAGCAAAAACCACTATTGAAAATTACTTTTCTGTCAATATTTTGAAGAATAATATAAGATTCAAGTTGCAAATAAGTTCAGGAGACTTTACTTTATACGAGTAGCCTGACCGCAAATATAGGGTCAAAGATAATGGTGCCGTGGGCACTTATTAAATAGGAGGTAAATCATGACCTTAGGAATAATTCTGATTATTGCCGGGGTGCTTATCGCTTTATTTCCTAAACTACTTGCCTTTATAGTAGCTATTATCCTCATCCTCGAAGGGGTATTTGTCATTTTCCTGTCGAGAGCTTACAAACGCAGCGCCCAGAGGCTTAATGATCCTTTTGTCGATTTCTTTTTGCACTGGTAAAGTCAAGCTAC
>JAQULR010000008.1:0-67531 GCA_028749205.1 Acidobacteriota bacterium
GCCTTTTCTTTAATGGAAGCAGCTTTGTCTCTGGCACTTAAATAATCTTCGCTGTCAAAGGCAGCCTGGGCTTCAGTCAGTAGAGTCTCTATGCCAGCCAGGTCAGATTTCAAAGCTTCAATATCAGCCCTGGTACCTTTTCCCACCGGGGCTTTACTTAGAAGTGTCTTGGCTTCATCAAAAGCAGCCTTAGCCTCATCCATAGCCTGAATAGCTTCATTCTTGGCCTGTTCTTTTCTTTCTGGAATTAGCGTCAGAACAGCTTCGGCATCGGTTTCAACTTTAGCCAACATTTCCCTGGCGTTGCCGTACTTTTTAAACAGCTTCTTGGATTGAGCATTTACTTCTTCCATAGCAGCATTATAATCGTCGTTGAGCTGTTTCAATTCTTCCTGGGCGTAAATATTACCACCAGCCTTGACTACTGCATCAATAGCAGCTTTAGCAGCATCAATCTCCTGGGTCGGCTGCTTGGCGCAACTGGCGAATAAAAAAACCACTAAAAGGCTCAGAACTGAAAACTTCACCAGATTTTTCATTCTCCTTACCTCCTTTCTGATGATCACTTTTTATATTATACGATATCTCTTCCAATTATCTCTTCAAGAATTCCTGCGCTCCCTCTCTCCTTTTGAACCAGAACAATTAGGTATTGTTTTTATTAGTCCGCATTAAACTATGGCAGACTAAACACCCCCTTTGAGTTCTTGCTATCTATACTCATTTTGAGCATTTTATTCTCTTTACCCTATCGGTTAATATTGTCTAACTAATTACCACAAAGAAAAATGTATGTCAAATTCGAAATCCGTGGTCAATTTTTTATTTATTAGAAATATAAAATAAGCCCGGACCGGGTAGCCGGTCCGGGCTAAATTCTCCGAAATTTTGACTCAGCCTTATTTATCGGGATCTACAATAAAGCCTTCTTTCATCAGGAGCTGAACTTCCTCGCGGGCTTTGCGAATGGTATCTTCAGCCATCTTATATAATTCCTCTGCCGGAATATCCTTCCGGGCCACACCTTGCTCAATGGCCTTACGTCCCACGGCCACCGCTTCTCTCGGGAAAACTTCCCACTGGTCCATATTGGGAATGATATATTCTTCATTAAGGCCATGGTCTTCAGCTACTTTGGCTAATTCATTGGCAGCCGCAATGCACATCTCATCAGTAATAGTCTTAGCCCTGACATCAAGAGTACCGCGGAAAATTCCAGGAAAGCCAAGAGAGTTATTAACCTGATTAGGAAAATCAGAGCGCCCGGTGGCCACTATTCTGGCTCCAGCTTCTTTGGCTTCCCAAGGCCAGATCTCAGGGATAGGATTGGCTTCAGCAAAGACAATTGCATCTTTGGCCATCGTCTTAATCCATTCGGGCTTGATGATTCCAGGTCCGGAAGCCGAAACACTTACCAATACATCAGCCCCCTTGATAGCCTCAGCCATATCACCCTGTTTGTTTTCAGGGTTGGTTTTCAAGCAGAGATCCCATTTCTCTTTAAATTTGGTTTGAAGAGTTTCACGGTCGGCTCGGTCTTTGGATAGAATTCCTTTGGAGTCAACAGCTAACATATTTTCAGGATTAACCCCGGCAGCTATCAACAGGCGGGCAATAGCAATACCAGCAGCCCCAGAGCCAATAACCGAAACTTTGACTTCTTCAATCTTTTTATTGACTATTTTCAGGGCATTGATTAGGCCAGCCACGGTTACGCAAGCTGTCCCTTGCTGGTCATCATGCCAGACCGGAATTTCGCACTCGGCCCTAAGAGTATCAAGAATATGGAAGCATTTAGGATGAGAAATATCCTCGAGGTTGACTCCACCAAAGGTTGGCTGTAGAGCCTTAACCATATAAATTATTTTGTCCGGGTCTTTTTCTCTAAGACAGATAGGGAAAGCGTCAACACCGCCTAAATATTTATAAAGCAGAGCTTTTCCTTCCATAACCGGCATAGCCGCTTCTGGCCCGATATCACCCAGCCCGAGAACTCTGGTGCCATCAGAAACAACGGCCACAAAATTGCCCTTGTTGGTCATGTCATAGGCCTTTTCTGGGTCTTTGTTAATCTCCATACAAGGAGCAGCAACACCCGGAGTATACCAGATAGCGAAATCTCTAAAATCCCGCACCCGGCATTTCAGGGTGACGCCGACCTTTCCCCTGTAATAAGGATGCAGCCGGAGTGCATCTTTGGATGGCTGTTGCGCTTTGGTTAACAGCTCTTCAACCGTTACTTTTTTCTCCATTATTTCCTCCCAATTTTATATTTGAAAGGCTATGATAAGATAAAAAGAAAGCTTAGTCAAACACTTTTGGCTGAGAGCCATACTTCCGGGTGAACAGCCGTATTTTTGTTTCTTTTACCCTGCCAGGGGCTGATGATTCAGATACTTCTCGGCCAAATTGACAATTCTTTATGCCGACTTTAAATTAATATTGGCTGATTGGTTAGATGTTATATTTATTAAAGTGAATATACTTAAAGATTTTCGAAGGCCATTGATAAGAAGATCGGGGAGGCTAAGCGACTTACTTAAATGGGTTGGTGTCCTTTGTTTTTACACCCTGATTTTCCTCTTTTAAGGGGAATAGAACTGACTAGCCTGGGTGCTAGATAATTCAGGTTAGCTTGAAATGAACATAAGGATGCCCTTTATCATATAGATGTAACAAATCAAAAATTCTTTAGTTTAATTATTTTAGGAGGTAAAAATGGCTAAAGCTCTGTTATCGGCAAAAATCAGGACTAACATGGCTGTGACCACTCTTAAACTTTTAACCAACAGAAGTTTTCTTCGAAGCTGGGCCTTAAAAACAGCTTCCAGAAAAGTTCAGGAAAACCTGCTCGATTATGAAATGACCAAAGGTTCAAAGTGCAGATATTTGGCTTCGGTGGAGGCTCAGTACATTATAAACTTGATGAACCAGGGGATCAAAAATCTTGATAAGGGAATTCTATCGCCTCAATATTTGAAAAAGGTAGCCGAGACTCTTGGCCGCGGCCTTTGGGGAGAGTCTAACCGAAGTCAAGAAGCTTCTGTCAAATACATAGAGAAATATGGTATGGAACCACCCGCCTTCTGCACCATCTCTCCAACCCAAAAATGTAATCTTAACTGCACCGGTTGTTATGCTTCCAGCAGCTCGCGGTCCTCAGCTACTTTGCCTTATTGGGCTGTCCAGCGCCTGGTCAAAGAAATGCGGGACATCTGTGGTGCCAGTTTTACTGTCATCTCCGGGGGTGAGCCATTCTTATGGCACGATGGAAATAAAAATCTAATAACTTTATTGGAAGAATTCAATGATATGTTCTTTCTGGTTTATACCAACGGACTGCTCATCGATGACCGGCGGGCTAAACAAATGTTAGAACTGGGAAACATTACTCCAGCTATTTCCTTTGAAGGTTATGAAGAACAAACTGACCACAGGAGAGGTCCAGGTGTTTTCCGTAAATCTCTGGCCAGTATCGATCGGCTTAAAAAATACGGTGTCGGATTCGGCGTTTCTATAACTGCCACTAAAGAAAACATTAATCTCTTACTTGAAGATAGCTTTTATGAATACTGGTTCGAAGAGATTGGAGCAACCTACATGTGGATGTTCCATCTGCTGCCGATAGGTCGGGCCAGAGAGGTAATGTCTCTGGTCTTATCACCCGAAGAACGAGTCGCCTTGATGACTAAGTGGGAAGAACTTCTCTTCAAGCGAGGTTATTTTATTGGAGATTTCTGGAATAGCGGAGCGGCCAGCCGTGGCTGTATCGCTTATGGTCGTCCTAATGGATATTTTTACGTCGACTGGAACGGAAATATCATGCCATGTGTGTTTGTTCCATATTATAAAGACAACATTTATGAGCTTTATAAAAACGGAAAAACAATTGAGGATGCTTTGATGAGTGATTATTTTAAGAGAGGAAGAAGCTGGCAGGAGGAATATGGATACCTGAGCACACCACCAGGAAATTTCCTTGCTCCTTGCTCTATCAGAGACAACCACCAGCATTTTAGAGAAAAAATCTTAGCGCCTGATATAAAACCTGAAGATGATTCGGCCAGAGCAGCTCTGGAGGATCCCGAATACTTCCAGAAAATGGTTGAGTTTGGCGAAAAGATCCGTCAGCTTACTGAGCCCCTGTGGCAAGATAGAGTTAATCAGAAATTATAAATCCTGCTTTATTCGCTATCCGATGATGCCCGATAAGATGCTGCTTCAACCAATCTGACCGTATTTTTAGCTATTCAATATATGCAGTGCCTTCCCATTAGCTTTTAGCGCAGCTTCGGAGATAGCTTCTGATAGAGTCGGATGAATGTAGATAATAGAATCAATATCCTTGAGCTTAAGATGTCTGGAAACCGTTAGAGTCAGCACCGGTATCAGCTCACTGGCATGTGGTGCCAGAAGATGAGCCCCGATGACTTCATCGGTTTTTTTGTCAGCCACTATTCGGACAACTCCCTCAAGACTATTCAGAGTTAGAGCCCGGCCACTGGCCTGAAGAGGGAACTCCCCTATCTTTATTTCTATCCCTTTGGCCTGGGCTTCTTCCTGTGACAGACCGACCGTAGCCAGTTCTGGCTCGGTATAAATGGCTGCTGGCAAAGCAGCATAGTCGGCTTGACTATCGAGTCCGGCTGCGTTCTCGGCAGCAACAATTCCATCATGATAGGCTTTATGAGCCAGAAGTTTTCCCCCTATTAAATCACCAATAGCATAAACATCAGGCATAGAAGTCTGGCAGTGGGCATCAACTTCGACAAAATTTCCCCTCTGTAACTTTAGCAGGCCTGGTTCCCAGACCAGGCCTTCGATGTTGGGTTTTCTGCCAGCCGCAATCAACACCTTTTCAGCATTAAATTCAAAGGGTTTATTATCAGGCATGGAAATTCCTTTAAGCTTCACCTGGTCTTGGCTTATTTCAGAAGATTCAATCTTCACATTAAGATGAATTTTCAAACCCTGTTTTTTTAGAATTCTCTCCAGTCGCTGAGCCGTAGTCAGGTCTGTACCGGGAAGAATAGAAGGCATTATTTCCAGGATAGTGACTTCAGTCCCTATCCTTTGATAGATAGACCCCAGCTCCAACCCGATCGCCCCAGCACCAATCACCAGTAGGCTTCGGGGAGGTTCTGCAAGTGATAGAGCTTCTGTACTGGAAATAACCCGTTTTCTATCAAACCTCAAAAATGGAAAATCAGCCGGCCGGCTCCCAGTAGCCAGGATAATTTTATCAGCTCTAAGGGCTTTCTCATCTAAGCCGTTCGTAAGATTAACCTCACCTGGAGCAGTTATCCTGGCTTTTCCCTTGATTATCTGAACCTTATTACGGTCAAGTAAAAATTCTAATCCCTTCACCAAACGGTTAACCACCGTCTGTTTTCCTTGCTGAACTTTCTGCCAGTTGAGCTTGAGCTCCTGAAGTGGACCCTCCAGGTTAATATTATTTTTAAGTTGATGAAAAAGGTCAGTTTGATGACAGAGATATTTGGTCGGAATACATCCGGAATTTATGCAGATTCCCCCGACTCTATCTTCTTCAATAAGCGTCACCTTCAGACCGAGCTGGGCGGCTCTCAGGGCGGCCAGGTAGCCCCCTGGACCGCCGCCTATTATTACCAGGTTCTTTTCTCCCATATCTTTTTCTCCTTTTCTTTTATTCCCTGCTTATTGTTGAAAAAAACTTTCCATGTTATTACCAACTCCGAATTTATTACCATGACTCCTTCTATTTCAATTCAGACTGTTAGAACTGCCTTTTTATTCCAGTCTATTTCACAGGTCAAGGACAAGCTACTATTCTGAACCTTCAAGCCTTTCAGTTTTACACCGTTAATATTGCCTTAAATGCCTTGATAGCTCTGCCTACGTCTTCATCATCCACATCTTTGTGGGTTACCAGCCTTATACCACCAAAAACACTTAGGGCCAGGATACCGTTTTCCTTTAGTTTGTCCAGAAACTCAGGTATGGTCAACTTCGGATGGTTAAAGTAAAGAACAATAATATTAGTCTGGACATCTACGGGTTTCAGGGTGATTCCTGGTAAGTCATAAATCGCTTGAGCCAGCCTTTTGGCCCTCAGATGATCTTCTTTTAGCCTGGCTACCATTTTAGTTAGCGAGATTATTCCACAGGCAGCCAGGATTCCAGCCTGTCTCATGCCGCCGCCCAGGGCTTTTCTAAAACGTCTGGCATAATCGATGGTTTGGCGGTCAGAAACCAGCATAGAGCCAACCGGAGAAGATAACCCCTTGCTCAGGCAGAACATTACTGAATCACAATATTTTGCATAGTCCTTTACAGGGACCCCTGAAGCCTGACTGGCGTTAAATATCCTGGCCCCGTCCAAGTGGACTTTCAGTCCGAACTCATCAGCAATTTTTCTCGTTTCCACGAAGGTTTCTAAAGGAAGAACAGCTCCACCCCAGTTGTTATGGGTATTTTCTAAGCAAATTAGAGAAGTCCGCGGGGTATGGACCGAAGGCAACCTCACATTCTTTCTTATAATTTCAGGTGCCAAGGCGCCCCGCTCTGAAGGTAATGGTCTCGGAGTGACCCTGGAAATGAAAGTCATATGGGTTGATTCCATATTGTAAATATGCGATTTTTCTTCGACAATGACCTCTTCCAATTCTCTGGTCCACATCTTAACGGCAATGGAATTCCCCATGGTTCCTGAGGGCACATATAATCCGGCTTCTTTACCCATGAGGGAAGCTGCCAGATCTTCTAGCTTTTGAACCGTCGGATCATCTCCCAGGACATCATCGCCGACTTCAGCTTCCATCAGTGCCCGCCGCATCTCTTCGGTAGGCTGAGTAACAGTATCACTCCTAAAATCTGAATATAGTTTCATCGAGCTCTCCTTATATGAAATATGAAAAAGATTTTTTGTTTTACCTGTTAAATCGATCACCTAAGTTAAATAATTATAGGACGATTTCTTAGCTCTAACAACCAGAAAATCACCGACCTTCAAACAATCTACTTTATTTTCAGACAATTCTTAAGGCAACTCATAGCTTATTTACTCGGTTATCAATCTATGATATAGATATAAGTCTTAAAAAATAATTGCTTTCATTGTAAACCTGAGTATGGCTAACAACAATAACTATTGGTACCTCGACGTGATAAACATTATACTGCTCGTTCTTATCTTTTTTTTCAGTGGAGCGGTTATTTCTTCCCAGATTATTCTCAGTGATGAAATGGTTTATGTGCCTGATATTACCAGAAAAACCGTTGACCAGGCCAGGAGCGAACTCCGGAAAAGGGACCTGGGTTTGACAATATCTGGCTTTAGTTTTTCAGAGGAACTGGACAAGGGACGTATCATTGCCCAGGACCCGGCACCCGGCTCCAGGCTCAAAGTAAACCGGCAGATATCGGTGATTGTCAGCAGCGGCAGCGAAGCCGTCACTGTCCCCCTTTATGCTGGTAAAAGTCTCGAACAGGCCACAGCTAATATGAGACAAATCGGTCTGGCGAGAGGCCCCCTATCTCAGATTCACAGCAGCCGTTATCCAGCAGGAAGAATAATTGCTCAAACGCCGCCGGCAGGAACTGTAGTTGAAAGGAACCATCCGGTTGGTTTTCTTATCAGCCAGGGGGCACCGGAAAACAAATATATAATGCCTGACCTGTTAGGCCGGAAAGCAGATAATGTAGTCCTTTGGTTGCAGAAAGCCGGATTTAAGCTTGAGGATATCAGACATGTTTATTACCCCGGTCTGGCAAAAGGGATTGTTGTCAGGCAAAATCCACCCAGTGGTTATCCGATACAGAAACGCAACCCTATCAACCTGGAGGTCAGCCGTTAAATGCATCTTATAGCCCCTTCTATTTTGTCAGCCGACTTTTCCCAACTGGCTGAGGCTGCCAGTCTGGCTGAGAAGGGCCAGGCTGATATGGTGCATCTTGATGTCATGGATGGTCACTTTGTCCCTAATATAACCTTCGGCCATCAACTGGTGGCCTCCCTGCGTGAGAAAACCAGCCTGCCCTTAAACGTCCATCTAATGGTGGACAATCCCTCAATTATGATTCCGTTATTTATAGAAGCTGGCTCTGACTGGTTGTCGTTTCACTTGGAGGCTTCTCGGCACGTCCATAAAGACCTGTCCACAATAAAGGAAGCGGGACGAAAAGCTGGCCTGGCTCTCAACCCGGCCACTCCGATAGAATTGCTGAAT
Source organism: Acidobacteriota bacterium (assembly GCA_028749205.1). Taxonomy (GTDB): domain Bacteria; phylum Acidobacteriota; class Aminicenantia; order Aminicenantales; family Saccharicenantaceae; genus Saccharicenans. The sequence goes on from JAQULR010000008.1 coordinate 8,208, forward strand.
GAAGTTCTTGAAGATCTGGACTTTATAGTGATAATGACCGTCAATCCAGGATGGGGAGGTCAGAAATTTATCCCGGCTACTAAAAACAAAATAAAACGGCTAAGTCAAGAGTTAGCCGAAAAAAGACTGCCGGCCTTAATTGCCGTTGACGGTGGAGTCAGTCTTAGCAATATGGCTGCCTTATTCGAGCTTGGGATGAATATTGCCATCTGTGGTTCTTCAGTTTATGGGGCCGATAACCCGGTGGAGATGATCCGGAAAATGAAGGCCCTGGCTACAGAATTTAATAAATGTTCTGTCCAGAAAAAATGATTTGAGTTGAGGTTCCGAGATGAGAAAAAGCTTTTTGATTGTTTTAACTTTAGCCCTGATAGCCAGCTCTCTAATCTCTATTTCATGCAAAAAAAGCGGCTTAGAATCTGTACCTCCCGAAGCCCTATCCTCTGACGAAGCCCTTTTCAAGCTCGGAGAAACCTATATCAAAAAGGACATGGATAAAGGCATGCTCTATTTGAGGCAACTCATCGATTCTTATCCCAGGAGTTTTTATGCCCAGCGAGCCAAGCTGTTGATTGCTGATACTTACTTCAGCAAAGGAGATGAAGCCAGCATGATTCTGGCCGCAGCCGAATACCGGGAATTTATGAGCCTGTACCCCACCAGTCCTTCTGTCCCTTACTGTCAGTATCAGATTGCCATGACCTACTATAAAAATATTTTGAAACCTGGTCGAGATCAGACCAAGACCATCCAAGCTTTAAACGAATTCAAAAAAGTTGTAGCTAATTATCCCACCAGCGAATATGCTGCTCAGGCCCAAGAAAAAATCATGGAATGCGAGCAACGTCTGGCCGCTCATGAATTTCATATTGCAGAACATTACTTTAAGACTAAAGCTTACCGAGCTGCTCTACCCCGACTCAGGGGAATTATAACCACCTATCCTGATTTCGATCGGATGGACGCCGTCTACTTTTATTTAGCCGAGATTTATTACCAGACCAAGCAATATGATGAAAGTTTTCCTTACTACACCAAAGTAATTTCAGATTTTCCGAACAGTAAATTTGTCAAGAAGGCTCAAAAGAGATTACAATCAATAGATGAAATTAAAAAAGCAGACAACCTCAAGAAAACTGGTTGAACCCAGTTGGGGAGGAGAGTTAATGGCAACTATACTTAGAAAGACAGAGGGACCGGCCTGTTCTCTGGTAGTTTTACTGGTTATTCTGTGCCTATCAGGGGGCAGTCAGACATTGATGGCTCAGAGTCAAACCTGGAATAAAACTACCTGTCAGTACGGTCTTACCGGAGAATTATTCAACCGTGGAATCAAATGGGAAGATCAGACCTCAACTCTTAAATCTACTAATATTATGCTGGAATTTAAGGCCAGAAACTTAGCTAACAGGTTTAACCTGCGATTGTTTGGCGGACTGGAACTGGCCAAAATGAATGGCTTGCTATTCGAGAATCTTCCAATTACCCTGGAATATCAAGGGGGAAATATAACTGGAATAATTGTTGGAGTTAGAGCTGACACTAAACTTTTCACCGTCTCCAATTTTAATATTGGTGTCCTGGCTGAGTTTGCTTCTTATTTCGGATTCAAAAAGTCATTCGAGATGACAGGATTTCCGGTAACAGCCGAGGCTAAGGCTGAGCCTGACTGGGCCCAGGCTTCGGGTGGCCTGATGGTCTCCTATGAAGCTCTGGCAGGCAGTCAACCTTTTTTGGAGTTGGCTGTTTCTCACCTCTGGGGTTCATTTAAAATGACTGAGCAAATAGAAGACCTGGTGGGAGCCCAGACAGTTGACCTAAAGTCTGCTGGCCTCCTTTCAATTACTCTTGGTTGGAATTTTTTCCTGGTCGATAAAATTACCATTACGCCGAGAATAAGCCTTTATCCAGCTTCAAAGTTCGCCATGGGTGGCGGCCTAAGTATTTGTTATGGTTTTTAACAGCCATAAAGGAGGGTAACCATGAGTTTTATGATCCATAGCAAAAAAGCAAAGTCTTTTCCAGTAGCTTTATCGATTCTTTTGGTGATGATTCTAATTATAGGCACCGGGCACCTGGCTGCCCAGAAAACCATTAAAGAAAAGATTAAGGAAAAGAAAGCTGCTGCCCAGACGCAAAAGACCGAGAGTAAATTAGGAAATGTTCTGTCCTCTAAGTTTAACGATGATACTCTCAATAAAATAAAAATAATGAGTCAGCCCGAGGCCCGGCAGTCAAGTAAAAAATATTCTTCAGAAAAAATTCTGGTTAAATTTAAGCCAGGTCTTTCAACCCAGGCTACTCATAATATCCTTGAGGCTTATCAAGCTGAGAGCTACCGACTAATTCCAAAGATAAATGTTTATGTAGTTAGGGTTCAGGAAGAAATTTCGGTTGAAGATAGCCTAGCTGCTTTAAAGAGAAATCCCGACGTGCTCTATGCCGAGCCAGATTATAAACTGCATCTGTTGGCTGAGCCTAACGACGAGCTTTTTAAGTACCAGTATGCCCTCTACAATAAAGGTGGGACTCTGCAGATTCCCGGTAGTCCCACTGGAAAGCAAAGAGCTGATATTAAAGCCACTGGAGCCTGGGATTATGTCAGAGGCAACCCTGAGGTCCTGGTGGCAGTTTTGGACACAGGAGTTGATTATACCCACCCGGATTTGGCCAGCAAGGTTATTTCTACTGGGCGTGATTTTGTAAATCAGGATGATGATGCCTTCGACGATCACTGGCATGGAACCCACGTGGCTGGAATAATCGGAGCTGCCACTAATAACAACGAGGGTATCGCCGGAGTTGCCTGGAACTGCCAGATTCTTCCAGGCAAGATAATATCAGCTGAGGGGGAAGGCGATTACTCTTGGCTGATTGAAGCTCTGGTCTGGGCTGCTGATTATACCTCGGGGCAGGCCAGGGTTAGAGTAATCAACATGAGTGTTGGGGGAGATGAACCAGCTGAAGCTCTGGAGGAAGCCTTAGGATATGCTTACAACAAGGGAATTATCCTGGTGGCTGCTTCTGGAAATGATGGGCTACCAGGTGTTCTCTACCCAGCGGCCTATGATAATTATTGCCTGGCAGTAGGTGCCAGTGATTATAACGATCAGATTGCCGACTTCAGTAATAGTGGCCCAGAGGTCGATGTGGCTGCTCCGGGAGTCTGGGTGCTCAGCACGATTCCTATGGCCATGACTGAACCCGGATATCTTCCTTATGCTTATGGCTCCGGAACATCCATGTCTGCTCCCCATGTAGCCGGATTTGCTGCCCTGATTAAATCCCACAAGCCCTGGCTAACGCCAGCTGAAATCATGAAGATAATCAAATATACACCTGATGATATTCACGAAGCTGGAATAGATGAATATGCCGGTTATGGCCGGATTAATACTGAGAGGGCTTTGACCCCGTTCAGAATATTGAAATAATTTAGCCTGGATTAATCATAGAAAGGGCCTGAGTCAAGAGTTATAATCACCAAATGGCAGAAATTTGGAGGCCTAAGGCCATCTTTTATAACAGCCAAATAGACCGGGTTGGATTATTTAGAGAAATTCAGAGAAACAAAACAGGTAAAAAGTAGCTTTTCGCTTTAGCCTCAACTGAGAATGATTCGCTATTTAAGAATAAAAAATCTAGCAACTATTGAAGATCTTGAACTGGAGTTATATCCCGGATTTACCATCCTAACTGGAGAAACCGGAGCTGGAAAGTCCATCATCATCGACGCTATCAAGCTTCTTCTGGGCGAAAAAGCTTCACCTGAGCTCATCCGCACTGGAAAGGAAGAGGCTTCAGTCGAAGCTATTCTGGAGGTCACCGACCTTCAGGTTCTCCCAGAAGGGATAGACCTGGAAGCCGAAAACCAGATTTTTCTTCAGAGAATCGTTTCCAGTCAGGGCTGGAGCAAATCTTATCTAAACGGGGTGCTGGTACCATTAAAAAAGCTCAAAGAGGTTGGGGAGTTTTTGATTGACATCTACGGTCAGAATGACCACATCTTTCTTCTGGACACTTCCAGCCACCTGAAATTTCTGGATGATTTTGCCGAAGTTACAGAACTTAGAAATATGGTCGGGCAGGCAGCCAGGGAACTCCGCTCCTTAATCAAAGAAAAAGAAGCCCTGGAAGCCAAGCAGAAAGAAAGAGCCCAAAGACTTGATTTCATCAGTTTTCAGATAAAAGAGATAGAAGAAGCCGACCTCAAGCCTGGCGAAGATGAAGAACTCCTTCAGGAAAGGTCTATTCTTAAGAACTCAGAAAAAATAGTCATTTTGGTCAACTCGGCCATAGAACTTTCTTGTGAAAAAGAAGAGTCTTTAATGGCCGGACTAAAAAAAGTTGAAAACCTTATCTCCGAACTTCAAAGTTTTTTCCCCGAGTTAGAAATGGTAAAGAATGAAATTTCTGATTTTAATATATTTTTGCCAGAGTTGGTTAGTAATCTTGTTGAACTTCGAGAGAGATACGCACCTTCGCCTCTCAGGCTGGAACAAATTGAGGAAAGGCTCAACCGACTGGAAAAGTTAAAAAGAAAATATGGCACCACCATCAAGGAGATCTTTGATTATCTTAATAATATAAAAAAAGAGAAAGAGGAACTGGAAAAAAGCCAGGAAAAACTCACCGACCTTGACCGGGAAATAGAAAAAGCCTTTGACAGTTATCTGAAACTTTGCTCCCAACTTAGATCGCAGCGCCAGGAAAAAGCTAAAAGCCTGGAAAAACTTTTAGTTGGTGAACTGGAACAACTGGCAATGGCTAAAGCCAGATTCCGGGTAGAATTTAAACCCATAAACCCATCACTCACTGACTTTAGAAGCATCAGAGACCTGGGCTCTGAGGAATTGGAGTTTTTACTGTCGACCAATCCGGGTGAAGAACTCAGATCTTTGCGTCGGATTGCCTCGGGCGGTGAACTGTCCAGAATTATGCTGGCCTTTAAAGCTCTGGTTAAAGAAGCTGAAACGGGTCGGACCATGATTTTCGATGAAATTGACTCCGGAATTGGAGGCAAAACCGCAGATTTTGTAGCCCAGAAGTTAAAACAGTTATCCCAAGCACATCAGGTTCTTTGTATCACTCATCTGCCTCAGATTGCCTCGGCGGCTAGCCACCATTACCAGATTGAAAAAATGACTGAAAAGGGCCGGACCTATACCCTGGTTAAGAAACTTAAGGATGAGGATCGACCAGAAGAGATAGCCAGATTAATAGCCGGAAACCGGCTGAGCCAGGCCAGCCTGAAAATGGCTAAGGAATTGCTGGAACAAAACTCCAGAAGTAATTGAGAATAACCCTGGCTTCTCTTTAATAAGAGAAGATAGATTGAGTCCAGATATTATTACTTCATACCCCCGATTTTACCCGGTTTTATGAACAATTCAGATTAATTTCAGCTATAATATAGCTCTATATAAAAATATTTTGATCACTAAGAACCGATGTTAGAAGGAAAAACTTATTACCTGCGGACCTTCGGCTGCCAGATGAATGTCAATGACTCGGAACATATTGCTAGCCTGCTGCTGGCTGAAGGTGCCAGGCCCGCCTCTCAGGTAGAGGATAGTGATTTCATCCTGGTTAATACCTGTGCTGTCAGAGAAAAGTCAGTAGAAAAATTCTTCTCCTACTTAGGGCGACTAAAAGAGTCCAAAGAAAAACGCGGATCTCTGCTGGTCTGCTTGGGCTGTGTGGCCCAGATATACCGCGAAGAACTACTAAGAAAATTTCCTTATCTTGACCTGATAGTCGGCACCAATCAATATTCAGCTATTCCCTTTTTTCTAAGAAACCTGCTTGAAGAAAAACGGGTCCAGACTGGCCGGAAGAAAGGCTGGCTGGAACTGCCGATTGCCAGGGAAGCCAGAGAGAGCCAGGTTTCAGCTTATGTAACTATCATGGAAGGCTGTAATAACTTTTGTAGCTTCTGTGTCGTCCCCTTTGCGCGGGGCCGAGAAAAATACCGACCGCTCTCCTCAATTCTTAAGGAAGTTAAAGAACTGGCTGACTGTGGATGCCTCGAGGTTCAACTTCTCGGACAGAACGTCAATTCCTATCGCGACCCAGAAAGCGGAGCCGGACTAAAAGAACTCTTGGCTGAGATAGCTGAGGTTCCGGGAATTGAGTGGATCCGATTCCTAACTTCTCATCCAAAAAATTTTAGCCCTGAGCTTATTCGGGCCATGGTGTCCTCGAGAAAGATATGCCATCAACTTCATCTGCCCCTGCAATCCGGTTCTAACCGTATCCTGAAAAAGATGAATCGCGGCTACAGTCGAGAAGATTACCTAAATAAAATAGACCTTCTTCGATCCTTGATGCCTGATATCAGTTTGAGTACCGATATTATTGTGGGTTTCCCCACCGAGACTGAAGAAGATTTCGCCATGACCATGGAGCTTCTGGAAAAGGTCCGCTTCAGTAACGTCTTTTCTTTCCGGTATTCTCCCCGCCCACTGACTGCCGCCTCAAAAATAAAAGACGATGTCCCTGACCAAACCAAAATTGACCGACTAATCAGGTTACAGGCAAAACAAAAAGATATCCAGTTAGAGCTCAACCGAAACTATCTAATGAAAACCATTAAAGTACTCTGCCTCGGGCCCAGTAAGAAGGGAAATCTCTTTGCTGGAAGAAGCGAGTGGTTTCAGGTGGTTAATTTCAGCTCACCCAATAATGTCAGCCTGGGGCTGGTGCAGGTAAAAATCACCGGTTGTGGTCCCTATAGTCTTCACGGAGAGTTATCTGGCTGATATTTTGCCCCGGATTCATTGCAACCATTCCTCTTTTAAGATATAATTTTAATCCGTTTTGTCGGATTTAAGGATAAACCCGGTCATGAAGGTTAATGTTTGGAATACTATTAATCAGCTTAGCAAAGAACGCGGCGTCCAGCCTAGAATTATCATCAAAGCTATAGAAGAATCTTTGCGTATCGCCGCAGCCAGGTTTTTCGATAAAGGTGAAGAAGTAGTGGTTGACTTTAGGCCGGAAAAGAGTGAATTGAGAGTTTATGCCATCAAGAAGGTAGTGTCTGAAGCCCAAAATCCGGCCAGCGAGATTTCACTGGATGAAGCCGTGCTCTATGACCCTACTGCTCAGCTCAATAAAACTATAGAAATTGAACTGCCGGCTGAAACTTTAGGCCGGATTGCCGCTCAAGCTGCCAAGCAAGTAATTTATCAGAAAGTTCGTGATGCCGAACAGGAAAAAATTTATCAGGAATTCGCCCCCAGGATTGGAGAAATAGTGACGGGAACGGTCTTAAGGTTTGAAAACAACGGGACGATCTTAGAAATAAAACAGGCTGAAGCTTTTCTTCCCAACAAAGAAAAACTGCCAGCAGATGAATTCCGGAAAGGAGACCTGGTTAAGGGGGTGGTTACTCACGTCCTGAAAAATACCCGTGGACCACAGATCCAGCTTTCCAGGACTTCACCACGATTCCTCATCAAGTTACTGGAACTCGAAATACCGGAAATTGCTGCTGGAACAATTCAGATTAAAGACATTATTAGACAACCGGGGGAAAGAACTAAGGTGGCGGTTTTCAGCCAGGCCAAGGACATCGACCCTATTGGCGCCTGCATTGGTGTTAAAGGTAACAGGATCCTCAATATAACCAAAGAACTCCAGGGCGAGAAGATCGACATAATTGTCTGGGATTCAGACCCATTAGCTTATGCCAGGTCAGCCCTCAGCCCGGCAAAAATTAACAAGATTGTTATTACCAACAATCAGGCCAAGGAAATGGAAGCCAGAGTAGATAAGCAGCAGTTCTCTCTGGCTATCGGCAAGAAAGGAATTAATGTTAGACTGGCCAGTAAACTGGTCGGTTGGAAAATCTCTATAATTCAAGAACAGAAAGCTAAAGAATAAATCATGAAAAATCTGGCAACTAAGAAAACTACCTCAACTAAAACTAAACGACCAGCTGTCAAAAAAAAGCAAACTTCTAGCAGCCAGAGGCAGGATCAGGCTCAGTCTGTTCATAAACCCAGGCCAAAAATTAATATTCAGGAAGGCTCTACCATCAAGGACGTAGCCGAGAGATTCAGGATCAAACCCAAGGATCTTATCGATCACTTAGTATCGGCAGGATATGAAGTAGCAGCTTCCGACCTGGTCGATGAAAGACTGCTCCAGGCCATCTCTAAAATCATCAAAATTGATCTGGAGATGGTTTCTTTAGAAGAAGATATTCGGAAGCTGGCTTTCGGCTTGAAAGATGATCTGGTGCCCAGACCTCCAGTAGTTACCATCATGGGCCATGTTGACCATGGTAAAACCACTCTTTTAGATGCCATTAGGTCCTCCAAGCTGGTTGATCGGGAAGTTGGTGGCATTACTCAGCATATCGGAGCCTATCGAGTCAGCTGCAAAAATAGATACATTACTTTCATCGATACCCCCGGGCACGAAGCTTTTACCCAGTTAAGAGCTCGAGGAGCACAAATCACCGATATTGTGGTTCTGGTGGTGGCGGCTGATGATGGAGTAATGCCCCAAACCAAAGAAGCCATTAGCCACGCTCAAGTTGCCAATGTGCCGATAATTGTGGCTATTAATAAGATAGATAAGCCCGAAGCCAACCCGGAAAGAGTTAAACAACAGTTGGCTAAAGAAGGGTTGATTGTTGAAGACTGGGGTGGCAAGACCATCTGCGTAGAAATTTCTGCCAAAGAGGGAAAAAACATTAATGAATTGTTGGAGATGATTCTACTGCTCGGAGATATTCTGGAGCTTAAATCGCATCCATATGTTCCCGCTCAGGGTGTCATTCTTGAGTCCAGGCTGGACCCCAAAAAAGGACCCGTAGGAACAGTTATTGTTCAGCTAGGAACCTTAGTTCCCGGGCAGGCCTTTATTTCAGGGGTCACCTTTGGAAAAGCCCGGGCTCTTTTTGATGAGTTTGGTAAACAGGTTAAGAGTGCTGGACCTTCAGTGCCAGTAGAGGTGTTGGGCTTTAATACAGTGCCTGAGGCCGGCAATTTTTTTCAGGTTGTCCCTGACTTGGAAATAGCTCGTCGGATTTCTGAGTTTAGAATTGCCCGGCTGAAAAAAGGATACCAGAAGAAGGAAGAACCTCTGAGCCTGGAAGAACTATTCAATAAAATTGAAAAGGGACAGACCAAGGAACTTCCAGTTATCATTAAAGCAGATGTCCATGGCTCGGTTGAAGTTCTGAAAGATTTATTGCCAACTCTAAGCACTGACCGGGTAAAAATAACTGTGATTCAATCCGCTACTGGAAACATTACCGAAGCTGATGTTTTGCTGGCCTCGGCCTCTAAAGCCATAATCATCGGTTATAACATAAAGGTTCCGGCAAAAATCCTGGAACTGGCCCAAAAAGAAAAAGTTGAAATCAGACTTTACAAAATCATTTACCAGCTAACAGATGACCTGAAAAGATCTGTGGCCGGAATGCTGGAACCGGTGATAAAAGAAAGTTTCCTGGGTAGAGCCGTGGTCAAGAAAATCTTCCAGATACCCAAGGTGGGGACAGTGCTTGGCTGTCAGGTACTTGAGGGAAAAGTGGTCAGAAATGCAGAGGCCAGAGTAATCCGAGACAACCAGATCCTATACCAGACCAGGATTTCCTCGCTCAAACACCTTAAGGAGAACGTTACTGAAGTTAGCCGAGGCTATGAATGCGGGATCGGGCTGGAAAAGGCCCAGGGGGTTCAATCGGGAGATATGATTGAGGTTTTCATCCGGGAAAAAATTATGCCTGAATAAGGGGCCCGGGAAATGATGGTTGGAGTCCTAACTTTAGAGTTTTTTCTTGATTATTCTCATTCTCTCAAAGAAAAAAGGCGTTTTATCAATAGTTTTACCAACCGTCTGAAAAATCGCTTTAATGTTTCAGTCTCAGAGATTGGTTTCCAGGAAAACTGGCAGAGGACCATTATAGCTGTAGCTATGGTAAACAGTCAGCAGGCAGTAATTCAACAGGTTCTAACCCGCATCCTGGATGAAGCACATACTTGTGCCGAGGCTTTACTTTCAGGATATCAATTTTATTATTATTGAGAACACAAATTTTAATATGGCCAGAGAAAGTTCTTATAGGGCTAAAAGAGTTAGCCAGCTTATCCACCAGGAAATCAGCCAATACCTTATTAGAGAACTCCCCGAATTTTTGGGTTTTTTAACTGTTACCTCAGTGGAAATGCCTGCCGACCTTAAAACAGCCCGAATCTCAGTTTCGGTCCTTCAAAAAGGAAAACGGGAAGATATCCTGAAGCTTCTGCAAAAGCGGGCTCCCCACTTCAGAAGACTTCTTGCTAACAGGCTAAATTTAAGATATAATCCTGAGCTAATTTTTGACATTGACACTTCAGCCGATTTAGAAGAGAGAATCGACCAGGTGTTAGAAGATATAAAGGGCAAAAATGAGTCAGAAGATAAAGCTTGAAATTGCCGAAAAGATCTTTGGCAGTAATAATATCGCTATTACATCCCACCTAAGACCTGATGGAGATTCTATCTTCACCAGTTTGGCTTTGGCTGGAATGTTAGAGCTTTTAGGTAAAAGAGTTGAGATTATCAACCAGGACCCTCTGCCTTTTCCCTTTAATGAATTGCCAGAGACAAAGAGGGTTAAGACTGGTCAGATCAATCCCGAAGGGTTGGATCTGGTCATACTTCTGGAATGTGCTGATGTTTCTCGCTCTGGCCAGACGAGGATAAACGCCTTGCCCAAAATAAACATTGACCATCATTATTCCAATTCTCCCTATGCCGATCTTAACTGGATTGACCCAGAAGCCTCAGCGGTCGGAGAAATGGCTTATGAGTTGCTGGAACCCTTGGGCCTTGAGCCTACCTCCCAGGTGGCCGAATTTTTGTATTCAGCTATTTTTTCTGATACCGGGTCTTTTCAATTTTCCAACACTAATTCTAAGACTTTCTATGTCTGCCACAAGTTGGTAGAGGCAGGTGCCAGGCCTCAAGCCGTAGCTACCAAGCTTTTGAATAATAACACCGCTTCGAAAGTCAGACTTCTTGGGCGGGTCCTTTCCAGTCTGGAATTGAACTCAGCAGGAAACTTAGCCATACTGACAATGTTTCGAAAAGACTTGAATGAATTTGGGCTTAAAGATGTTGATGTCGAAGATATCACCACTATAGCCAGGTCTATTAGAGGAGTAGAAATGGTGATTTTCTTCAAAGAAATGGAGCCGGGAGTATTCAGAGTTAGCTTGCGCTCTAAGGATCGGGCCAATTCAGCCCTGGTAGCTGAGTATTTCGGAGGAGGCGGTCATATGCATGCCGCTGGTTTTACTGCTAAGGGCAATTTTGAAACGCTCTTTCAGGAAATCCCAGCTCAGGTGGAGAAGCTCCTGGAGCATAATCGTCATAAATCCTGAGAACTATTTTAATACTTAGAAAAAATGGATGGTCTAATCGTTGTCGATAAGCCAACAGATTGGACTTCACATGATGTGGTTCTCAGGTTGAGGAAACTTCTTAAAACCGGCAGGATTGGCCACTGTGGTACTCTTGACCCTATGGCTACAGGAGTACTGTTAGTAACTGTCGGACAGGCTACCCGCTTATTTCCATATCTCTCTCAGCTAAACAAAACCTATAGAGGCAGGATAAAACTCGGCCAAGACACAGATACTTATGATGCCCAGGGCCAGCCACTGGGTCCACCCAGCTATCAACTCCCTGAGAAAAATCAGATTCTGGAGGTAGCCAGTCATTTCGAAGGAAAGCTAAACCAGCTTCCCCCTCCTTATTCAGCCAAGAAAATAAATGGCCGACCGGCCTTTCGGTTAGCCCGTCAGGGATTGAAGCCTGAATTAAATCCAATAGCTGTAATTATCTATAAATTTTTAATTCTGGCTTACAACCAGCCCGAGCTAGAATTCCTGGTAGAGTGCTCATCAGGAACCTATATCAGGTCCTTAGCCCATGATCTTGGACAGAAACTCGGTTGTGGGGCACATTTGACCGCCCTGAGAAGAATAGCCGCTGGTTGTTATTCCGAAACCGATGCCTTAAAACCAGAATCAATAGAAAAACTGGCCCAGAGGAAGGCTTATTCCAAATTTGTGATCCCGATGGAAAAATTGCTACCCAATTACCCTGCCGTCTGGCTTGTTAAGGAAGGCAGGACAGCTTTTCTCAATGGGGCTAAAATCAACTTAAGTCAGGTCAGCCGGGTGGTCGTGACAGACCGGGGGGAGCAAACCGGAGTCTTTTATAAGGTATTTTCCTTAGAACAGAAGCTTCTTGGCCTGGCCTCATTTGATTTTCAGGATAAAATCTTCCAGCCTGTTTTGGTTTTTAATAGCCCCGATCCTAAGACCTTCTAATCTGAGAGGTATATTTTTTAGCTAATTTTAGCTAACCACAGAAAAGTTAGCCAGTCCCCTTGAAATTTGGTCGGCTCTGTTATATTTTATCTACGAAATGAGGCTTAACAGGAATCAGATAGAACATCTATCATTTGTAATTCTACGAACCTTAATAAAGGAAGGGAAAATTCTGGTTGAAGATAAGGCCAAGGTTTTAGAAGAAATTATTAATTTGATAACCGAAGAATTTGTTAAAGAAGATAAGTTAGATCAAGAAGTCCGAGAAATTCTAAACAAGCACCTGGATGAAATCCGTAAGGGAAACATTGAATATCAGACGATGTTCAAGATGATTAAGACTAAACTGGCCAAGGAAAGGAACATTGTAATCTGATGAACAAACTCTCCAGAGAAAAGATCCACTATCTCTCCAAGTTAATAGTTAATGCTCTTTACCAAAATGATCTGGTAGATTTTCTAGACGAACCCAATGAAATTCGTTTAGCGATATTCAGAGCCATTGAAGAAGAAATGAAGCTTTACGAACAGATTAATCAAAAAGCCAGAGAAAAGATTGCTTCTCAGAAAAAACATATTGAGGAAGGCTCTCAGGAATGGGAAATCCTTTATCGGAAATACTATAACGAAGAGCTTTCTAAATTGACCAAGCTCTCAGAATAATCACTACCATCCATTATTCTCAAAGCTGATCCCTCCTTAAAATTTCTAATTATGATGATCGAGGCCCAGTTGGTTTGCTTGTCCGATCCCCCAACTCTATTTAGCCTATGGAGTCGGTAAATTGTTGCGATTATAATCGATCAACTAATGAGGATAAAGCAGGTTGATTTGGATTATTTGTAGATAGATCAGACTTAAAAAAAGGGGCGGCCTTGAGCCGCCCCTTCTTGAAATATCAAGCTCCCAGATTAGAAGCAGAATCTAAAACCTAAGCCCATCTTGTGATGGTTTTCGAAATTCCTGCCAATGGGTGCCCGGAACTCAAAGAATAAATGACCCATCCTTAAATAATTGTTAAAAAGGCTAACCCCAAGCTGACCGACTGCATCAGCACCGCTCTTTCTGTCATAATTGTCCAGTTCCTTAGTGGTAAAGCCAGGCCCAACTCCAAGGTAGAAGCTACCAAAGTGAACGTTTGCCAGAAGTTCGCCCATTATGATGGTCTTCCAGGGATCACCTTTAAGTGGAATTCCCGCCCCAGCGGTCAGAGTTAAGCTAAACTTATCTGGATTTAACCAGAGGAAGAAACCGGGTCTGATATACAAGTAGGCAACATAATCAGGCAAATCATAATCTTCTCCACCGTGAGCCAGCATCGGGCCAAATTCAATCAGTCCAAAGAATTTTTTCCGGGTAACATTGATACTCTTTCGGGAGTCTTCGGTAGTCGCCGAAACTGCTCCGTCGTTATCATAAGCTGTGGCAGAAATAGTATAGGTTCCTTCCTTATAAACAACCTTTTCCCAGGTGAAAGGCTTCTCAGTAGCAGTGAAAGAATCGATTACTTGACCGTCAGGATCAGTTAGCTCAAAAACCAATCTGCTTACCTGGCCATCCGGATCGGAAGAACCAGAGGCATCAAAAGTTAAGGGACGACCCACAGCATTTTTGCAATCAAGACAACTGGGAACCACCATGGCTACTGGAGGATAGTTGATATAGACCTTACCTTCACAAGGATTAGTTGATGCTTTATTTTCAAGATTGAAGGCTGTGCCCTTGAACACATATTCACCAGGTTTGTCCAGCTTGGTCTGCCACCTGGCGGCTTCAGGAGTCAGGTCCTTGGTGGCGACTTTATTGCCTTGCTTGTCAAAAACTTCAACTTTCATACTTTTGGCATTCTGAGTGCCGCTCATATCAACTGTTATCGGGTCATTGATGTTGGCTTTAGCGGGACTAACATTCAAGGAACAGATAGCCGGTGGGATTTCTTCTACCATACCTTTTAAGGCGATGTTTCCACAAGGCTTGGGAATAATAAAAGTATAGGTCTTGTATCCTTCCTTAACTTTAATAGCGAAAACCTCAACCGGTTTTTTACCCGCCCATTCTAGCTTCTCGGTAACCTTTAGCTTTCCGCCCGATCTAAAAAGCATCCACTCAACAGTCTCGCCAATTTCCCAAGTTGTATCTTCAAACTGGGCAGCTTTTAATTGATCTATAAAGGGCTGATAAAGATTTCCATAACCAGCCATCTCAAATCCGATTTTGATATCTGCAGAATAACGATCTACCAGCATTTTCATGACTTCAGGTGTAGGGATAGTTCCTCTTACCCTGGCAAAAGTATAGCGGCCAAGGTTGTCAATTTTCTTAGCTTGGGCCAAGGCCTCAACTGAAAAAACCAGCACCAGCACTAAAAGCATAAATATAACTATCTTCTTACTTTTCATCTACCTTACCTCCTTTTATTATTTTCAGCCATTTTATTAAATAAAAAAAACTTTCCTTTGTCAAGGAAATAATCTATTTCGTCCCTCTATTATTGGATTAAAACTCAACTAAATTTTCCGCCAACAATCAGAACTGAACTCTCGATCCCAGCCTATTCGGTTTCTTCTTTTCTACTTTTCTACCAGATTTTCTATTTTTCTATTGCCTAAAAATTATATCTCAAGCCGACAGCCATCTTATGGCAATCTTCAAAGTTGCGACCGAGTGGAGCCCGGAATTCAAAGTAAAGTTGCCATAAGCTAAGGTATTTATTTGATAGAGTGAAACCAACCTGACCTAAGGCATCTACTCCAGCTTTGCGGTCGACATGCTCTTTAGTCATAAAACCAACCCCGACCCCTGTAAACAAAGGTCCGAAGTGTAGATTGCCCACTAAATTAGCCGTAATTACTGGTTTCCAAGGCTGACCTTCAAAAGGCATGGCAGCTCCGCTGGTAAAGACTAAACTGGTTTTGTCTGGCTTAAGCCACAAAAACATCCCGGTCCTTAAAAAGCCAAAAACCTCATAAGAAGAACTATGAACTAGCAGTGGACCTACCTCGGCTGAGATGAAAAAGGTTTTTCTGGTAACTTTAAAAGTCTTTTTGGAATCGCTTGTAGCCGTGGAAGCAGCTCCATCATTATCATAGGCCGTGACCGAAATAGTATAGGTTCCTGGATCATAAATAGTTTTTTGCCAGACAAAAGGCCGTTCTGAATCAACAAATGAATCTATCACTTGTCCATAAGAATCGGTTAACTCAAAAACGATTCTGGCCACTTCTCCGTCCTGATCAGAAGAACCAGAGGCATCAAAGTTCAGGGGCTGGCCAACCTTTTCCAGGCAATTAAGACAATCTGGGACCACTACAGCCGCAGGTGGATAATTAATGTAAACTTTTGCCTCGCAGGGGTTAGTTGAAGGTCGGTCGGCATAATCTATAGCCATAGCCTTAAATAGATATTCGCCCCCTTTATCCAGCTTGGTCTGCCATTTAGCTGCCTCAGGGGTCAGTTCTTTACTTATGATCTTGTTGCTCTGTTTATCTAAGATATCCACTATCATCCTTTTGGCATTCTTGGTACCACTCATATCAACTGTTATCGGGTCGCCGATATTAGCTTTGGCAGGAGATACCTGAATCGAGCAGATAGCTTCAGGAATCTCTTCCACCTCATCTTTAAGTGCTATATTGCCGCATGGTTTAGGGATAATGAATGTGTAGGTCTTGAATCCCTTCTTAACCTTAACTGCAAAAACATCAACAGGCTTTTTCCCAGCCCATTCTACTGGACCGGTTACTTTTATTTTCCCTTGAGACCGGAAGAGCATCCATTTAACAGTCTCCCCAACATTCCAGGTAGTATCCTCAAACTCAGCCATTTTTAGCTGATCGATAAAGGCCAGGTAGATATCCCCATAGCCAGCCTGGTCAAATCCATATTTGATATCGCCGGCATATCTATCAGCCAACATCTTCATGACTTCAGGCGTAGGTATCTCTCCTCTGACCCTAGCAAATGTATATAAACCCATTGAAGTAAGTTTTTTCACTTGGGCCGAGGTCTGCACAACGATGATTAAGAACATCATAATAGCAAGCAGCGCCATTACTTTCTTTTTTTTCATAACCACACCTCCCGAAAAGCTATTCTACTAGGTGTTTAATAAATAAAAAGTTATAAGATGTCAAGAAGAAATTAAATGTCCGGGATAAATTTACTTTTGTTAAAAATCTCATTTTAGATCTCGGTTCCCCCCCCCATTCATTCTGTTTTTCTTCAAGTTCAGCTTGAAAATGGCTGGATTAGTCCTGATTAACTTACGCTGGTCATGATTAATGCTACTGACCAGACCTTTAGGTTTGATACCAGGAGCTAAGAAGAAAACCGGGTTGGCAATAAAGCAGATTGAACTTAGCTATTTTGATTAGACCAGATTAACATCAATTATAGGATAGCCAGCTTCTTATAAGGCCCGGGATTATAAATCAACAAAGTTTTGGCAGATTGTCTTAATCCAGCCATCATCTTTGGCCTGCTGCCTCAGAGTCTTACTTATAAGATCAGCTCCAGGAAAGCCCTTGTCCAGCATTCCCTGAAGAAGCTGCCTGGCAGAATCAGGGTTGATTTCAGGGTGGGCTTGGATTCCCCAAAGGCGTTCTCCTTTGAGGCGGAAGGCTTGAATCTGGCAATCCCTGCTTCTGGCCAAAACTTCAAAGGTGCTCTCATCAAGATCGATGATTTCATCATAGTGAGAGGAAAAAACAAAGTGATTCCCCTTCTCCCCGATTAACAAGTCATTTTTCAGAATTTCTATCTCAATCCAACCGATTTCAGGTCGCTCAGCTCTTCTAACATATTCAGGGCCACCTAAGCTTAAAGCCAGCAGCTGATGGCCATAACAGCTTCCCAGTATTGCTAGTCCTCTATCCAATGCTTCTCTTATTAACTCAGTTTCAGGCTGAACCCAGGGATGAAAATCGACTATAGAAGCTTCAGAACCGGTAATGATAAGATGAGTATAGTCATTCTCAAGATCTGGCAGGTATCCGTCTGCTACTCTGAAGGCCTCAACTGGAAGGTCGAGCCAGGCAGACCAGTGTTCAACTGGATTATAGATATCAGGCCAAAGTGAATTGTCAACTATTGCTATTTTTTTCAATGATCACCTTTATTCTAATATTCTAAAAAATAAGTTGAAATTATAGTAAAAATCAGGTAAAAAAAACAGGTTGATGATGAATTACTATTTTAGGCGATAATTGTTCTTTGTGATATTATAAAAAAAGGAGAGCCAAAGTGAACGTGGTTAAAAATGAAACTGAACTACATGTTATCACCCCCAACGAACCTGGAATTTTCGGCCGAGTTCTGGGAACTCTGGCTAATGCTGGTATCAACCTTAGAGCCTATTGCATTAGTTCTAAAAAAGACCGGGGCCATTTTCTGCTGGTTACCTCGGACAATAAAAAAGCTGAGGTAGCCCTCAGAGCTTTGGGCTATAAAATTAAAGTTACCAATGTGGTTACGGTTGAAGTAACTGATCGGATTGGAGTCGGGGCAGAAATCGGTGCTCTCCTTGGAAGTGCTGTAATAGATATTAAATATTCTTATGGTTCTTCAGTTAGCGGAGGAAGAACGCTTTTAGTCTTCAAAACCAGCAACAATAAAAAAGCTGTGAAAACTCTACAATAGATTTTAATCAATCAAGAAAGTCTAGAATATAATCTACCTATCAGGACAGAAAGGTAGTCTTCGCTGGCTGGCGAAAATTCACAGGAAGAAGTTGTTTGTTTTTTTATTTGTTGAGCTAAGGGGCTCTAAGGATTTATATAAACGCCTTACAGCTGGCCAAATGTCAGACAGATCAGCAAGCTCAGACTCTTAGAGCTCCTTTCCTGGCTGAAAATGTCTTGACAAATAGGAAGACTACCCCAGCCGTCAGCCCCAACAATAATAGGTCAGCCACCATCAGGACATAATTTTTGGTTGTTAAGTAATTTCTTAATAAGATAAAAAGTGCAGCTATAGTGGTCACAAGCATAAATATACCTGGGACTAAAGTAAACCAGTTTTTCCTCTTCCTCAGCAAAAGCCAGGCCGAAATCGCAAACAGGGTTAAGGCTGCCAGCAGCTGATTGGCCGTCCCAAAAATCGGCCAGAGGACGTTAAAGGCGTTGGAATAACCAAGGGCCCACATCAAGAGCACCGCTATTCCAGAATTAACCCAGAAATTTTTGAGCAGCCGCGGTGGATTTTTAAGTATAATGGGCCAGAGTTCTTCCAAAAGGTACCTGTTAAGGCGCACAGCCGCATCAAGGGTAGTAACCACAAACCCCTCTACCATTAAAATACCAAAAACTGTTCCGAGAGCCACCGGGATCCCAAGGCCAAGATTAAAAAGGTGACCTGCAGCCAGAGAAAAGGCCAGAATTGGATTGGATTCTCCAGCCGGGTCAACTGGCCAGACAATAGACTTATAATCAGAAAAACCAAGCCCGGCCCCAACCGCCAGAACCACGGCCACCGCCAGAACAGATTCCAGCAACATAGCGTTGTAGCCTACCCGCCGGGCTTCTTTTTCACTGGCCAGTTGTTTAGAAGTGGTCCCACCAGCAACCAAAGCATGAAAACCTGAAATAGCCCCACAAGCTATAGTGCAAAACATCATAGGCCAGATTAAACCGAGGCTCCGGGCACCTTCTTGAAGGTTAAAAGCTGGTAAAGAGACTCTTAATCCATTAAAACCAGTGCTGATGACGGATAATAGCAGCAGGATTATTCCACCATATAGAATCTGGACATTAATAAAATCTCTTGGTTGAAGAATTACCCAGACTGGAATTCCGGCAGCCACTAGAACATAAAGGGAAATTATTATCATCCAGATCCTGGGGCTTAGAGTAACTGGATAGTGTATCCCGGCAATGATTGAAGCTACTCCTACTGTCAGAGCCAAAATATAGGCTAAGCTTATTTTCATGTTCTTTTTGTAAAGCAGCCAGCCCAGAATAGGAGAAAAAAGGGTGATAATGATGACCGAAGTTGAAGCAATTCCTCCTATCCGGCCCATTGCCACCCCATCTATAACCACGGTTTTCAAGAAAGTTTCACCCTCTTTGACTCCGATTTTGGCTAATGGCCAGAGCGAGGTTAAAGATACAGCTGAAGCATTTAAAAAAGACGAGGTAACCAGAACAATCATAATTATGGTAAAACCAATGAACAGCTTAAACCCCGTCCTCCCAAGAGTGCGTCTGGCCACTTCAGCCATGGACCGCCCTCCCTCTTTCATACTTACAAACAGGGCAGTAAAATCATGGACAGCTCCGATGAAAATTCCACCCAGGACGATCCATAACCAGGCCGGAACATAGCCATACAGAAGCGCCATAGTTGGCCCCAGGATAGGCCCGGCACCGGCAATAGCTGAAAAGTGATGAGCAAAAACTATATAATTTTTTGTTGGAACAAAATCCCGGCCATCATTGTAAGCTACTGCCGGGGTGGTTCCTCGAGGATCTTCTCCAATTTCCCTGGAAATGTATCTGGCATAAAAGCGACCAGCCAGGAAGAAAATAATTAGGGCTACAAATAGCAGAAACAAGACATTCATCCTCGCCTCCACCAGAGAAACAAAGGAAAAAAATTAGATTGAGATATACCACATCAACTATCGAAAATCAAAACTAAACTGATAGATTAAAACATAGCTTGGATGGTAAAAAATTGTAATGAAATGAGGCAACCATTCTATTCTGAGTATGTCTAGAAATCTGAATTATTCATAAATATACCAGATTAATAGGCTTTATTTATATAGCTCGAGTATCTTACCGAGAGAATCAGGGACGAAAACCTGAAAACAGGGACATGATAAGATTTTCTCAGGTACCGGAAAGCTCTGTCCATTAGTTTAAGTATGGCTGGTAACCCCTTATAAGCTTTCGGAGCACGGTTTTTTGAATAAGGCAGCAAATTTATTTGACAAAGCTTTTGCTTTGCAATAAAATCATTTCTCAAAAGATATTAAGGAGGAGAATATGGCAAAAGCAGAACCTAATGTCGTTCCTCTTTGTGATGTTTTACTCGTCCTGTTGATTATCTTCATGGTGATTACACCCATGGTGCAGGTCGGCATTGATGTCAAATTGCCTGAAGTCCAGGCTGAGACTAAGGGCAGTACTGACCCCAATGTTATTGTTCTGACTATAAAGACAAATGACCAGGTCGAACTTCAGAGAAATCCCCTTGAATTAAGAATGCTTCTTGAAGAATTGCGACGCGTCTTCGCAGCCCGCCAGGATAAGACCATTTTTATTCGAGCTGATGCCCGGTTGCCTTTCAGCAAGGTAATGGAAGTCATGGACATTTGTAAAGGGGCAGGAGTCGAGACCCTGGCTATTATTCCCGAAAAATTCGAAGAATAAAATTTTAGTTAAAATTTATTTCTTTTTTAATTTATAAACAAATCAGTCTGATTTTTTTAATACGGGTTTTTTTTTCAACTTCTATTCTTTTTGAGTTTAAGGTTTATTTCTGAATGATGGGGCCAATAACTTCTCGCGAAATGACCAGACGTTGAATCTCATTAGTTCCTTCATATATCTGCAAAAGCTTGGCATCCCTGACCAATTTCTCAGCCGGATAATCCTTCATATAACCATAACCGCCAAGAATCTGCAAAGCTTCCAGAGAAGCCCACATGGCCAGATCAGAACCAAAGCATTTAGCCATAGCTGAATTGAGGCCACAGGAAAGCCCGCTATCCACCATCCAAGCTGCTTTCCAGACCAGTAACCGGGCTGCTTCGATTTCCATAGCCATCTGGGCAATCTTAAAGGCATTGGCCTGAAAAGTAGCAATAGGCTGTCCAAATTGGACCCTGGTTTTAGCATAGTCGACAGCTAGTTCCAGAGCCGCTCTGGCCAGCCCGACTCCAGCAGCTCCTACTGCAGATCTGGTCCGGTCAAAGGTCCTCATAGCTATCAAAAAACCTGAACCAACCCGTCCCAGCATATTTTCAGCTGGAACCCGGACATCTTCGAAAAATATCTCAGCGGTGTTAGAAGCCCGGTGACCCATTTTATCTTCGATTTTTCCGACGGATATTCCTGGAGTCTCTCTAGGCACCATAAAGGCAGAAATTCCCCTGGCACCCTTTTCCGGGGCGGCATTAGCAAAAACCACATACAGGCTGGCCACCCCACCATTGGTGATAAAGCATTTAGACCCGTTTAGAACATAATCTGAACCCTCTTTTCGGGCTATGGTTTTAATGGCTGAAGTATCAGACCCTGCTTCTCTCTCTGTCAAGCAATAAGACGCAAAAGCCATCTTCTGGCTAAATGGCGTCAAAAATTTTTTCTTTTGGTCTTCAGTTCCATACAAAATTATCGGAGTAAAAGCTAAAGAGTTGGCCATCATGGTGGTATACATTCCAGCGCAACCCCAGGCTAATTCTTCTGAAATTATGGCCATCTCCAGGTCAGTTAGGCTGCCGCCACCGTATTCTACTGGTACATTACAGGTCAAAAACCCAGCCTCAAAAGCTTTTTTCATAACATCTTCAGGAAATTTCTCTTCCCGGTCATAAAAAGCAGCTTTAGGTCTCATCTCTTTCTCGGCAAAAGAGTGAGCCATTTCCTGTAAAGCTTGCTGCTCTTCGGTAAGCTCAAAAGAAATCACCTTGCACCTCTCAAATTAGATTTAACAAATCCAAAACGACGAGGCTTTTATAATGAATTAGCCCCTTTTTGTCAACCTTCTTATTTACCCACGCTTTTGGCTGATAAACCCCCATCCTGTTATCAATAAGTCCATGCTTTAAACTGATATATGTTTATTTGGAAAAAGCTACCAGCCCGACCATTTTTTAAGAAATAAAGTTAGGTTGTTTTATCGAGTTTCTCAGGTAACTTTCTTAGCTACCTCAACAGCGGCTGGCCGCTTCCAGTATTCAAGTTCTTGAGCCTTTCTGATAGAAACCGGTAGTCTCGATAGTTTAGGAACCTGAAAATGGTTGAAAAAAAGCGGACTTTCTATTATATAAAGAATCCTTGTAATAAAATTATTCAGAAAGGATTCATAATATGAAGATGTATAATTCTTTGGCTATAGCCATTCCCGATATCCTACTGCCAGCTGAGGGGCTGGATCTCACTAAGTGGTCGGTAATTGCCTGCGACCAATATACTTCCGAGCCCGAATACTGGCAAAAGGTGGAAGATTTGGTAGGTCAGGCTCCATCTACCTTACATCTTATCTATCCCGAGGTTTACTTAGATGCTATCGATAAAGAGGAGAGAATTGCCAGAATTCAATCCACAATGAAGGATTACCTAAATAAAGGACTTCTTCGCCCAATTTCAGGGCTGGTTTATGTAGAAAGAGAGACGGCTCATGGCTGGCGAAAAGGTTTACTTTTCTGCCTGGACCTCGATTGTTATGATTTTAGCCCGCAGGCTAGCAGTCTTATTCGGGCTACCGAAGGGACTATCCTGGAAAGAATCCCCCCTAGAGTCAGGATACGAGAAAATGCCTGGCTAGAAGTCCCCCATATTATGATTCTGATTGATGACCCGGGCAATCTGGTCATCGGACCAGCCACTGATCACAGTAAAGAATTAAAAAAGCTATACGATTTCGAGCTGATGATGCAATCGGGCCGTCTTAAGGGCTATCTTGTAGATCAACCCAGAGTGGAAAATATGATCATCTCAGGACTCTCCAGCCTGGCATCGCCGAAAGAATTCCAGAAAAGGTACAACTTGCCAGATGGAACCCCTACCCTTCTCTTTGCGGTTGGCGACGGCAACCACTCCTTAGCCACCGCCAAAACTATTTGGGAAAAAACCAAAGCGACTGCTAGTAATCCAGAAAAACTGAAGGAATCCAATCTGCGTTATGCCCTGGTAGAAGTGGTCAATCTTCATGATGATTCTTTAGTCTTTGAGCCGATTCATCGAGTGTTATTTGGAGTGGTCAACCCAGACGGTTTCGAGCCAGAGCTAAAAACATTTTTCAACGGAGCCGTGGAGTTTCACCAACACCTCACCTTTGAAGACCTCAAGGCCGAGGTAAATTCTAGAAAAAAACAGGAACAAATTGCCGGTATAATCAAGAAAGATTCTTTCAAATCTGTAAAAATTCTGAAACCAGTCCATAATTTAACTGTTGGCAGCCTGCAGTCTTTTCTTGATGATTACTTAAAAAAGAAATTAGCTTCTGACATTGACTATGTTCACGGAGATGAATCTCTCCTCAACCTTGCTAGAAAAGCTGCAGATAACCTTGGATTCTATCTTCCGGCGATGGATAAAAGCCAGTTGTTTCCGACTGTTATTCTGGATGGAGCCTTACCAAGGAAAACTTTTTCCATGGGGGAAGCCTGGGAAAAGCGGTTTTACTTAGAAGCCCGCAAATTAGTAGACTGAAACCCTGACCAAGACGTTTTATAGAATTATGATCGGGCCAGTAGATTTTATAGAATCTGGTTGAAGGCTTTTGAACTTTTAATCTGGCTCCAAATCATCTCAGGGGTGGTTTTCAGACCAACTGGCAGCTCAATAACAGGAACACCGGTTTGCCTGAAATAATCAATTAAGGGCTCGGTCCTGGTTAAGTAGAGCCGGTAACGGCGAGAAATTACTCCCTTCCGGTCATCATTCCGGCCCTGACGTTCCTCCTCAAGGTTAGCCTGGATTCTTTTTGTGGCTATCTCTTCTGAACAGCTTAGATTTATTACCAGCTCAATGCTGATCAGATCCTGAAGCCAGCTTAACTGAGCCCAATGCCTCGGCAGACCATTTAAGATCAAGATATCATCAGCCCCAACTCCTGTTTTCTCCATAAAATAGTTGAGAATTTTTCTAACTAACCATCTATCCTTTTCTTCAAAAAGAGAAACCCTCTCCACCGACTGACAGATTCTTTCCAGCTCCTGGTTGCTAAAATATTTTTCTAAGTAAACAATCTTCTGATGCTTCTGCTCAGCTTCTAATCCCGGCTTTAATAAACTACTATCGGGTTGGCCAGAGCCAGTCTTGATCTTTTCTTTCTGTCGCTGCCTCGAGAGATTGATTATTTCCCTTAGCTGGCGGCCAAAATCAAAATGCCAGAGAATTTTCCCTTTCGGTCTTTGCTTTTCGAGATAATCTCCTAAGGGGCTTTTCCCGGCTCCTGGAGGGCCGGTTATTAAAATAGCTTTCATAAATTTTAATCTTGAATAAGAGAAAATGCGCCCGGCAGGGCTCGAACCTGCGGCCTGCTGATTCGTAGTCAGCCGCTCTATCCAACTGAGCTACGGGCGCCTGAGAAAAACTGCTTAAATCTTATCCCAGGAAGTTAGTTTTTTCAACCAGCCTTAACCAATTTTCAATACTGCTGCTCCGTTTACCCGGCTGTGCTTGACATCAATCAGCGCCTGGTTAGCCTCATCCAGTGGGTAAATCTGGATATCAGTTCTGACTGGAATCTCAGAAGCTATTTTCAGAAACTCAATCCCATCCTGTCTGGTAGCATTGGCCACGCTTTTCAGGCTTTTTTCAAAATAAAGTTCTCGTTCATAATCAATTTCGGTAATTGGACTCATGTAAATCCCAGCCAGAGCTACTGTCCCGCCGCGGTCTACTGCCCTTAATGCCAGACGAGCCACTTCACCAATTGGGGCAAAAACGATCGCCCTGTCCAGTTTTGCGGGAGGAAGTTCATCAGGTTTACCGGTCCAGATAGCCCCAAGTTCCTGGGCATGTTTTCTATGCGCCTGGGATCTGGAAAATACATACACCTGACAGTCCCAGTACCTGGCCACCTGAATAGTGACATGAGCTGAAGCCCCAAAGCCATACAGTCCGAGTTTTTCCCCAGGTTTGACCTGGCTCAGTTTCAAGGCCCGATAACCGATGATACCGGCACAGAGCAAAGGCGCAGCCTGCTCCTCAGGAAAATTTTCCGGTAACTTATAGGCGAAATCTTCGGAAACTACCATATATTCAGCATAGCCCCCATCAACCTGATATCCTGTAAACTGAGCTTGGAGACATAAATTTTCTCTTCCGGTTCGACAGAAACGACAGGCTCCACAAGTTTTATAAAGCCAGGCCACTCCAACTCGGTCACCTCTTTTGAAATTGTGAGCACCCTCACCCAGGTTCTCTACATTGCCAACCACCTGATGACCAGGAATCCTGGGCAGCTTGACGGTTGGAAGCTCACCTTCAACTGTATGAAGGTCAGTATGGCAGACGCCACAATATTTTATTTTTAGCAGTATCTCCTTTTCGCCAGGGACAGGCTGATCCTTATCATGCAGTCGGAGCGGTAATTCCTCCGCCGGCTTGAATTCCGAAACGACCATAGCTTTCAACAAAGATCTCCCTTTTTTATTTCTCAGTCGGGCCTTTCAGCCGATTGATCTTCTGGCCCAGGCGTTCTACTCTTTTTTTAAAGTCCTGTTCATATTTCAAGTTATGCCCCTCAGATAAAGCCAGACCATCCAGAGCATATTTGAGCGCTTCCTCCGGGCTTTTTTTTCGGTGCTCATAATAGATAGCCAGCTCCCGGAAGCACTCCAAATCTTCGCTATTTTCCATAAGGTATTCCCAAAGTTCTATGGATTTCTCCCACTGCTTTTTCTTCTTATAATGATGGGCCAGATTTTTTCTAACTTTATTAGAAACCAGAACAGGTAATTCCTTAGCCAGGGCTTTTTGGTAAAAATAAACCGACTTATCCAGCTCTCCGGCTCGCTCCCAAACCTTACCCACTCCAAGAAGTTCAGTAGCCTCAATGTCACTCCCAGCTCCCTCAAGACTCCTCGCTACCAGCACCGCCCCAGCCACGACCAGTCCGTAGAGAGACATTATGTCTTCCCTGTTGTGATATATAATTGATTCCACCAGAGAAAAATCCCCAGTGCGTAGATATTGGAAATATCTCCAGGGAATTTCTTCAGAAGGGATATCTTCTGACCTATCCACTCCTAAACGGTTGAGAGCTAAATCATAGAGACGGCAGCTTTCATATTTATGTTTCCAGAGGTGTCGGGCACAAAAAAGAAAATCCAGATGAGGCCGGTCAGCCAATGTTAACCGCTTCCGGTTTAGGGTAAACCTGGTCTCCAGAAGAGGTAGGTCGTAACCTTTACCATTATAGGAAACGACTGAGGTGAACTGCTTCTCCTGGAGAAGCCTTTCGAGGTCTGATAGCATTTGCGGTTCCGCAGCCAGGTCGCTAAGAAAATACTGAACCAGCTTAAATTCTTGATTCTCAAAAAACCCCAAACCTATAAGAAAAGGCACAGTTCCGGTACCCCCAGCCAGACCGGTAGTCTCCAGATCTATAAAGACTGAACCGGATAATGACAGTTTTTCAAAGGCTTCATCCCTGGCCAGAACAGCCAGGACTTTCCCCGGGACGTCAAGTCCCAGGGATAAAGGAATCTGCCCATAATGAGTATTACGATTGAAACTATTCTCCAGCACCGAATAAGGTTGATGACTCCATCTGGAAGCTGGCTTGGGGCTTTCGGGTTTGGCCCGGTTTTCCCTCGAGGTTATCTGCTTTCTGGAAAGGGCCAGAAGTTTTTCCAGCTTGTCTTTGGTAGAGAGGTTGTTCTGAGAGTTTATGTTTTCCCAAAGCTCTTTGACTCGGTCTGGTGATTGATTTTTGGTTTTCTTCCTCAGGGATTCCTTCAGGTCATCAATATCCATGGTTTCTCTCTTTATCTTCTGTGTTTATTATACAATAGTATACTCCAGAAATAACTTTAGTCCTGACCATTAAATTTCAACCTCAATTAGCCTTACTTATAATTATTCACCAAAAAACTGGAGAGCAATATTTCTGTTTCTGGACCTGTTATCAAAATCTATCAGGACAATCTGCTGCCAGACTCCTAACTTTAACTTACCTTTCTCAAAGGGGACAACCAGGGATGGACCGAGGAGAGCTGCTCTTAGATGAGAAAATCCATTGGCATCTCCCCAGCGTTCATCATGATAATAGCTTCGACTGGAAGGGATTAACTTTTCTAAGAGTTCAGACAGATCTTTAGCCAGCCCTGGTTCATACTCAATTGTGGTTACGGCCGCGGTTGAGCCCTGGACAAAGACAGTCACCTGCCCATCATTCAAGCCGGAACTCAGGAGCTTCTCCTGAACATCGCTGGTAAGGTCCCGGATATCGTTATGACCATGGGTAGAAATTGTTATAGAATCACTAATAATTTTCATCTGCAACTCCTTCTCTAAAAAATATAGATAATTCAGGCTGGAGTTTCAAAGGTTCGAATAACTTATTATCGCCTGTGACCCCCCTAAGACCCTACCCGAAAATTTGTGGCTATTAGAAATCAAGGTCTATAAGGGCTGGGTTTTAAGTAAGCAGAAACCTCCCAGATTTGAGTAAAAAGTTGACTATGTATTTCGAATTGAATTAAAATATTTGGGCCTTCAAATTATGACCTCTGAAGATAAAAAAAGTCAGCAGCCTCTCCACAATCAACAGCGGGATAATCAGGCCTTCCAGCAGGTCAGAGATCTGGTCCTATTGCTCTGTAATACTATTTCTGCCTTGAAAATTTTCCCTTCTCATCATTCTTCTGCTATCCATTTTCGCCAGGAATTTATATCTAAGTTTGGAGCCTTCCTGGAAAAGTATCAGAAACTTGAACTAGAAGTAGGAGAATATGCCTTTTATTTTCAGGAAAAAGCCGTCTACCAGGATGAAATCTCCAGCAAAAGCCTGCCGTTCTTTTTCTACAAAGATGGTCTCAGACTGCTGGCCTTTTATCAAGGTATGGATGATCAAGAGATTAACGAGTTTCTGGACCTGGTCAGAACCGAATCAGCTAAACCAGCAGAAGAATCGGATGTGGTGAACGCTTTATGGTTAAAAGACCTGGCCAATGTTCAGTACTATGCCCCAGAAGAATTTATCGAAAATCGAATTCTGGAAGAAAGGGTTGAGAGTTTGACCAGAAAGGGTTTGCAGATCATCCCCCAAGAACTGGCCAATCGGACAGTAGAAATTAAAGTTAACCGAGAAAATTTGTTTTCCGGTCAGCTGGAGCTGCGACCCGAAGAAAAACAGGCTCTGGAGTCATTTGAGCCGCAGGATATCCCCGAGCTCCCAGAAAACTGGCAGCAGAGCTTTGATTTTGTCGAGAGAAAAGAAGACCGTCAGCCAGAACCAGAACTATCTGAAGCAGAAACAGTCAGCCCTGGGGCCCCAGGAAGAATTACCCTCAGTCAGCAAGAAATTGAAACCCTGAATGGCCTGATCGAAAGAAATCGACAGCTGTCGAACGAAGAAGAATTTCTGAATCTTATGATGGAAATCCTGGCTATGGAAAAAGACCTTGATCTCTTTAAGGCTAATCTTGATATCCTTCAGGATTTCTATCGAGATAGCATAAAAAGTGGTCAGTTTGGCCTTCCAGTTAGGCTCAACCATAAGATTAAGGAACTGAAAACACTGATATCAGAAGAACAGCCAGAAAAATTACCCTCCATAGAAGCCTTCCAGGCTGAAACCTCCAGCTTGAATATTCTGGACGAAATCAGAAAGCTGGTTGACCAAAAAATTGAGCTTCCCTACTCTTCCCTATTTGAATTTTTGAAGCAATTTGGAGAGCCAGCTCTGCCCTTTTTAGCTGAACTTTATGAAAAGATAGATCATCCAGATTTTAGAGCCAGTATCATTGAACTCATTAGAGACAAAATCCAGAAAGATCCCGGTGCTGTTGCTGTTTTTGTTGATGAGCTTAAACCAACCCTAACCGCCTCAGTTATAGAAACGATGAAAGGGCTTACCGTCAAAAACATCATTTCTCAGTTCAGCAACTTCCTGACTCTAAGCAGCAAAGAGCTGAAAATTCAAGCCATTGAAGCTCTGAGTTCCTTCAATGATGAAATGGCTAATAAAATCTTGATGGGTTTCATGCAAGATTCTGATTCTGAGGTACGCCTTAAAGCCGCCAACAGCCTGAAGTATCTTGGGAATTCCAGTCGGTTGAAACAGCTAATGCGGGATATTTCAACTAAACAGTTTAGAAAAAAGCCACTGCAGGAGAGAAAAGCCCTGTTTGAGTTTTTGGGTCGAAGCAGAAACCAGGAAGCTTTTAATTTCCTGAAAAAAGTTTATCTAAAAAAGTCTTTCTTGCCAACAGCAACCGAACTGCGAATCTGTGCTGTCGCCGGACTGGAAGCTAATAAGACTGAACAGGCAATCCAGCTCCTTCAACGAGGCCAAAGATTTTTTAACCGCCGGGTTCGGCAGGCAGCTTCAGAAGCCCTGGTAAGACTTAGTATGAACAATCAAAAGGAAAGAAAAAATGGCTGAAAACCCAGCTAAACCTGAAACCACCGGAACCAATGGTAAGCAGCTTCAGAAGCTGGCCACTGATTTTCTAATCCGCTTCTATATCGTTTTTAAGATATTAAAACTTTATGCTGAAAATAATGAACTTATCCAGGAACAGACTGAACTGCTATGGCAAACCTTACAGGCACTAAAGGAAGAAACTGAGGAAATTAGTTTCAAAATAAAGCGGGAATCAATTTTCTTTAACCAGAGCCGAATAAAATTCTCTTTAAGCAACTATCCGATATTCAAATTTTTGCTGGAAGAGTTCCGAAAGCGGGACATCGGGCTGCTGTCAATATCTCCGGATATTTCAAAAGAATCGCTGTTAAAAGCTGTAGCCATAATCTGCCATAAAAGGACCTCCGACTCCCCTTTTGAGGACCTAATGGCCGAACTCGATCAGCAAGAGGTTAGGGGGCTAAATTTAGAAAAACTCGAGATTGCTGAAAGACTGCCGAGCCCCCAAAAGAGCTCAGCTAGATTATTTTTCCTGAGCATCCTCCATCTACATGAAATATCAGAAAGAAACAAAGAAAATGAAACGATCCGATTAAATACTACCAGGCGTTTGATCCAGTCGATTTTCAATCATTTAGTTGATAATGAATCATTTCTGCTCGGGTTAACCACTATTAAGAACCATGATGAATATACCTTAAACCATTCAGTAAATGTCAGCCTGCTGGCAGTAGCCTTGGGCAAAAGACTGGGTCTAACCAGGGCTGAGCTGGTCGACCTGGGGCTGGCAGCCTTTTTCCATGACCTTGGAAAGATTGACATCCCGTTAGAAATTTTAAACAAACCGGGACAGCTAACTGAAGCTGAGCGAAAAATCATGGAACTCCATCCCCACCAGGGAGCAGAGAAACTGGTTCACCTCCGAGACTTCCGGCGCCTGCCGGTGAGCGCTATTCATGTGGCCATGGAACATCATATTAAAGAAGACCTGACCGGATACCCCAAATATCGACTAAAAAGTGATGTCAACCTTTACAGCCGGATTGTGAAAGTCTGTGATTTTTTTGATGCCATCACCACCAAACGTGTTTACCGGAAAAAAACTTTTACCAGAGCCGAAGCTCTAAGCCTGATGCTGGAAAATATTGGCACGGAATTTAATCCGGTTATCCTGAAGAGTTTTGTTCAAATGATGGGCATCTTCCCGGTAGGTTCAGTGGTTTTGCTCAACAGCGGAGAGCTCGCCCTGGTGGTGGAAAGCAACCAGGAAATAAAATACCTGATGAGGCCCAGGGTGAAAATTATCGTAGATACGCAGGGCCAAAAAATCGACGGCCCGGAAGTTGATCTAATCGAAGTGGACCTGGAAACCGGGCAATATAAGAGAACTATTGTCAAGGAAATTGATCCTGAAGATTATGACCTTCAGGTACCAGATTATTTCTTGGTGCAGGCAGCCGACTGATTTTGCCAGGACTGTCCCTAAAACAGGACTTATCTTAAGATAACATCTTCAGGAAGTGATTCCCCGCAAATCGGCTAATATCCCCAGGCTCTCGGGTCAGATTATCTTACTGAAAAGTCTAATTAGCTGGTCTGGGAATAAACTTCCAATCTTGCTGCGGGCTGCTCACCTAAAGCGCCTAAAAATTCTGGCTGTTTCCGCATAGGCTTCCAGGGTTCTGTCTATATCTTCGGGAGTATGAGCCGCTGACAGGCAGCCTCCTCCGTGAACCACATGAACTCCCTTGATGAGTAAAGCCAGTTTTAAAGCTTCTTCTCGCAGTCTAACTTCTGATCGGTTGGGATTCCAGAGATCTTCCGGACAGTTATAAGTAATCTTTTTCCTGGGGAAATTTACCATGAAAAATGAACTATCTTGGACTATTTCATTACCATAGCCTGTGCAAACTGCCTCAATTCCTTGCTCCAGAAAAACTCTCTCGATACCCTTTCTTAATCTCTCAGCCTGCTGTCCTAAGTAGCTAAATATCTGCCCCTCATTTTCAACAAGATACCTTATCATAGCCAGACCGGCTCTCATATATCCTTCATGGGAAGAAAAAGTTCCGCCTTCAAAATGAACTCTAGCTCTGCCTTTGGTGGTCTTCTCGCAACCTTCCATAATCTTAGAGCGACCTACCACCGCCGCTACCGCCTGGCCACCTCCAATCAACTTACCAAACAAAGAGATATCCGGCTTGATTCCATAAAGCCTCTGAAGGCCAGAAGCACAGAAATGAAAACCTGAGATTATCTCATCAAAGATTAGGACAACACCGTAGCGATCAGCCAGGCTGCGGGCTAACCTAAGATATTCCTTCGAGCAAAACAGGAATCCGCCCACACCAATGAACGGTTCCAGAATAAAAGCGGCTAATTTGGGACCATATTTTTTAAAAGTCTTGCTCAGATGCTCACAGTCATTGAACTTGGTGACAATTAATTTCCGATGAAAATCAGAAGGCAAGCCTGCTGAATCATGGTTCTTAAAGCCTGAATCCGGGTGGTACTTTACTCCCTTAAGCAAGAAGGGTGAAGCTCCATGCCAGCCCCCACCAATTTTCAGGAGGTAGTCCCGCCCAGTGTGGCCCATAGCCAGCATAACTGCATAGGTGGCGGCCAGCGTTCCAGAGGTGGTAAATCGAACCTTAAGTCCTGACTGCCCGAGACTGGAAACTATTTCTTCAGCCAGCTCTACCTGGGAAAGGCTTTCAAGCCCGGTATGAAAAGCTCCTTGGTTAAAATATGGTTCAATAGCCTGGCGAATAAATTCGGGGTTATGACCCAGGATGTTAGCATAATGGCCCTGCCAGTAATCAAGATAACGGTTGCCATCAACGTCTATCACTTCAGCTCCCCGGGCTGAATAAGGGAAAAAAGGATAAGGTTTCCAGAGCCGGAGACTATGACTTCCTCCTCGAATCATTACCCTGGAAGCCCTTTTAAATAGCTCCAGACTCCTTGGGGTTCTCACCTTATATTCTTTTTCCAAATAATTGAACAGTTTATTCATTTTACAATTATCCCCTACGGGAGTATTATGATTTTAACTACCATATTTTTTGAATAATAGAAATTATTAAAAAGAAGTTAATTTAAGCTCAATATTCCAGTAAAGTCAATCAAAGCCAGAGATCGGAGGGCGAAAGCTTGAATTAATGTTTAAATTATATTATTCTTATAAGAATAGTATAATTAAAAATTTTAGTCACCTACTAAAAAAGGAGAGGTCAAAATGCAACTATTAAATGAAGAAGTCAGAGATTTCACCACAAAGAAATTTGAACAGGAACTGGTCAATCCAGTTAACCTGGTTTTTTTTATGAAAGAAAAAAGTCCTTTGATCTTGCCTGGAAAGGAAGCTGCTGAAGAGGCTTCAGGTCTCTGTCCCGAAACCGGACAGCTTCTGAAAGAACTGTCTGAGCTTTCAGATAAGATAAAGCTAACCACCTATGATCTGGAAAAAGAACCGACTAAGGCCGCCGAACTTCAGATAGATAAAGTCCCGGCTATCATTGTCATGAATGAGGAGGATGTTGGCATTCGCTTTTTCGGCATCCCTTCTGGCTATGAATTCACCAGTCTTCTGGAAGCCATAGTTGATGTCAGCCGTGGTTCTTCTGATTTAAGCGAAGAAACCAGACAAGCTTTGAAGAATCTCAAAAATGAAGTCAATATTCAAATTTTTGTCACCCCCTCCTGTCCCTACTGCCCGATGGCAGTCCGGTTAGGCCATAAGATGGCTTTGGAGTCGCCACTGGTTCGGGCGGCTATGATAGAAGCCACTGAATTTCCTGAGCTGGCTCAAAAACACCAGGTTTTTGGAGTGCCAAAGTCTATTTTTAATGAAAATCTGGCTCTTGAGGGAGCGGTCCCAGAAGAAATGTTTTTAGAGCAGGTTATTCAAGCTGGGGGTCAGAAAGGCCGCTGAACCCTGGAAGTAAAACTAAGTTTTTTAATATCAATCAGATATTGGTTATTTCGCCCTAAAAAATTGACAGCTAAAAGTCTGGTGTTATAATTATCAGAGTTATGACTATAACAAAAAAGCCCAAACCTAAAAAGAAGGTCTGCGTGGTTGGTCTGGATGGTGTTCCCTATTCCATGCTGGTAGAGCTGGCCAAATCGGGAGTGATGAGCACAGTGGCCCGGCTGCTGGATATTGGCCACCTGCACCAGATAAAAGCCAGTCTCCCGGAAATTTCGGCGGTTTCCTGGACCAATTTTATGACTGGAACTAATCCTGGGAATCATGGAATTTTCGGTTTTACTGATTTTAAACCCGGGACCTATGATCTCAAATTCCCTAGCTTTTTAGACCTGAAGGTAGATACCATTTGGGACCTTCTGGCTCAGAATGGCTTAAAAAGCATCGTTATCAATCAACCTTCGACCTATCCTGCTAGGAAAATTAACGGGGTGATCGTTTCAGGTTTTGTGGCCATAGATCTGTCTCGATCGGTTTTCCCTCCTGATTATTTCTCTGTTTTGGAGCAAATGGGTTATCAGATTGATGTCGATTCAGCCAAAGTAGCCGAAAATCCCTCTATTCTTTGGCCAGAAGTGTCCAAGACTATGGCCAGTCACCAGAAAGCTCTCAATTATTTCTGGGATCAAGACTGGGATTACTTTGAGTTTGTCATAACCTGTACCGACCGGGTTCACCATTTCCTATGGGATGCCTATGAACAGAAAAATCATCCTTACCGTCAACCCTTTTTCGATTTCTACCAGCAGGTGGATCGAATAATCGGGAAAATTCTTAATACTTTTAAAAAAATGGGTCAAGCTGAAGAAAACTTTTTTCTGCTTTCAGACCATGGTTTTACCGGTATTACCCAGGAAGTTTTCCTGAATGCCTGGCTGGAGCAGGAGGGTTATCTTTCTTTTAATAACAATGACCCTAAGACTCTAAATGACATTTCTAACAAAACAGTGGCTTTTGCCCTTGACCCTAACCGTATCTACTTAAACCTGAAGAAAAAATTCCCCCGGGGAGGAGTAGAAAAATCTGATAAAAAAGCAATTAAAGGAGAAATTGCCGAGAAACTCTTTAAATTGGAGTTCAACGGGCAAAAGGTCATTCGGCAGGTTTTCAAATCCGAAGAAATTTATAAGGGGAAATATGCCTCCCGCGGCCCCGACCTGGTGGTGGTTTCAGAGCCCGGCTTTGACCTGAAAGGTTCCTTAAGAAAGAAAGAAGTTTTTTCACGGAGCTACCTGCAAGGAATGCATACCTGGGATGATGCTTTTTTCTGGTCAATGGAAGACCATGGTCCCAATCTGGCTATAGAAAATCTAGCCAGGATCATCTTGAAAAGATTTAAATGAGATTTAGAAACGGAGACATTTTAAATAATAGTTATCTCCCAAAACCTCGTCGCCATTTTTGGCTTTGCCTAATTCTCCTGATTCTCAGCTTCAATTCCACGGCCTTAGCTTATATCGGGCCAGGTGCTGGTTTTGCTTTCCTGTCATCTTTTCTGGTATTTTTCCTGGCCTTTTTTGCGGCTATTTTTTCTATTTTCAGCTGGCCCTTTCGCTTACTCATCAGGGTTCTAAAAGGTCAAAAAGCTTATAAGAACAGCCTGGTCAATCGGGTTATAATTTTGGGTTTTGATGGTATGGACCCGGTTCTAGCAGAAAAGTTTATGTCAGAAGGGAAATTGCCCAACCTCAACCGTCTGAGGAAAGAAGGCGCTTACGGTCGATTACGAACAACAACTCCAGCTATATCTCCAGTAGCCTGGTCTTCATTCATGACCGGTTGTGAACCTTCCAAACATAATATCTTTGATTTCCTCAGCCGCAACCCAAAAAATTATCTGCCAGATTTATCCTCAGCCAGAATCGGGCCTCCGAAAAGATTCATCTCAATTGGTAAATACCGCTTTCCTCTTGGAAAGCCTGAAATTAAATTACTCCGTAAGAGCCAACCTTTCTGGAAACTCTTGGGGCAGCAGGGAATTTTTTCCACGGTTTTAAGAGTTCCCATCACCTTTCCGCCAGAAAAATTCGCCGGTCATCTTCTTTCAGGCATGTGTCTGCCAGACCTGAAAGGCAGCCAGGGAACTTTTCTCTTTTATACTTCTGATCCTCAAAGAATTGGGCAAAAGGAAGGCGGGCAAACTCTATTGGTCAAGCTGGAAGGTCAAACTATCAGAACTTATCTTAGCGGTCCTGAAAATTCTATTCTGAAAAAGCCTGAGGAAATCAGACTGCCGATGACTATAACCTTAAATCCTGAAAAAGACTCGGCCATGGTTGAAGTTTCCGGACAGAATTTTGAGTTGAAAAAGGGACTGTTCTCCCCATGGGTCCGACTCACCTTTCCAGCTGGTCTGGGAATGAAAATTCAGGGTATTGCCAAATTTTACCTGGTGAGTCTGAAGCCTCATTTCGAACTTTATGTATCTCCACTCAACATTGACCCGGAAAAGCCGGCTTTACCCATTTCCCATCCGTTCATATATGCTCCCTATTTAGCCAAAGTTTTTGGCAATTATGTGACCTTAGGAGAAGCCAATGACACCTGGGCCTTAAACGAAGGTGTTTTGCCAGAAAAAGCTTTTCTGGAGCTGGCTTATTCCTTTCATCATGATTGGGAAAATATTTTCTTCAATGGCCTGAAAAAAACCAGGAAAGGTCTGGTAGTCTGTGTTTTCGAAACTACTGACAGTATTCAGCATATGTTTTGGCGCTACCTGGACAAAACTCACCCTGCCTATCAAACCACGGCCACGTTGTCTGAGGGCAATCGGGTGATAGAAGAGCTTTATTGTAAAATGGATGCTTTAGTTGGAGAAGTGCTGGAACAAATTGATAACAAGGCCTGTCTTTTCATTATGTCCGACCATGGCTTTAAAGCCTTTCGCCGAGGAGTAAACCTCAATTCCTGGCTATATCTCAATGGTTATCTTAAACTTAAACCAGAAGCCAGTTTTAGTGAAGAATGGTTCAAACAAGTTGACTGGGGCCAGACCAAAGCTTATGCTCTCGGCTTGGCCGGAATTTACCTTAACCTCAAGGGCCGAGAAGCTCATGGAATCGTAGAGCCAGGCCCGGAGAGCTTAAAGCTCAAGCAGGAGCTTATGGAGAAGCTCTCCGGCTTTAGAGATCAAGAAAAAGGCCAAATAGCCATAAACCGGTTAATAGATACAGAAAAAATATACAACGGTCCCTACCGGGACAACTCTCCTGACTTAATAGTAGCTTATAATCAGGGATATAGAGCTTCTTGGGATTCGGTGGTCGGCAAAGTCAACCAGACAGTTTTCGAAGATAACAAAAAAGCCTGGTCGGCTGACCACTGTTTAGACCCCGAGGTAGTTCCAGGTGTCTTTTTCAGCAACTTCAAGCTACAATCTGAAAAACCTGGTATAATGGATATTGCGCCGACTGTTCTGGATCTTTTTGGGATTAAAGCTCCAGCTTATATGGATGGACAATCGCTCTTTTCCAGTCAAAAAGACAAACCTATAGCTGAGACTAAAAGTTCTCAGCAGAAAAAGGCCAAAAGAGATGGGCAGAATAAAAAACGATGAGGCTCTGAAACGCCGTGAGTTTCTTCAGTTGATACTTGGCAGTTCTGTCGGTTTGTTTCTGAGCCCGGCTCAAGCCTTTATGCGAACCACTGGGCAGAAGGAAACCGAGCTTAAAGTTCTAGCCCTCGGGTTTGATGGAATGGACCCAAATCTGGTTAATAGGTACTTAAAAGAAGGTAAACTCCCTTATTTCCAAAAGCTGGCTGCTTCCGGCAGCTTTTTACCACTTCAGTCCAGCCTACCCCCACAAAGTCCAGTAGCCTGGGCTAATTTCATAAACGGAACTGACCCCGGGGGTCACGCCATTTTTGATTTCGTTCACAGGGACCCGAAAAATTATCTTCCGATTTTTTCAGCTTCAGAGAGCCTGCCATCAGAACACAATCTGAAGCTGGGAAAACTGATTGTTCCCATCTCGGGTGGAGAAATAAGGAATCTACGCCAGGGAAGAGCTTTCTGGCAGATTTTGGAAGACTATGACATTCCATCGACTATTTTTAAGATTCCGTCTAATTATCCCCCGGTAGAAACCAAGCAGAAAACTCTTTCTGGTATGGGCACACCGGACCTTAAAGGATACTACGGGCTTTTTAACTATTACACCAATGAATACAAAACGGTGACTGAAGAATATGGCGGTGGCGGACGAGTGCACGATGTCTATGTCATCGGAAACCGGGTAGAAGCCAGAATCCCTGGGCCCAATAATCCCTTCAAAGAAGGCCACCCCGAAACCTATGTAAATTTTAAGGTTTTTTTAGATCCGGTTAATCCGGTAGCCAAGATTCAATATCAAGATCAAGAATTTATTCTGAGAGAAAAGGAATGGAGCGACTGGAAGAAAATCAGGTTCGAGTTCATTCCTACCCAGAGTGTTAGCGGAATTTGCCTGTTTTACCTAAAAGAGCTCAGGCCGAAATTTAAGCTCTATGTCAGCCCAATCAATATTGACCCGGCCGAACCAGCCTTACCTATTAGCACTCCCGAAAGTTATGCCCGGGAGCTAGCCAGAAAATTCGGCCCCTTTTTCACTAAAGGACTGCCCGCTGATACGGCCGCTTTAGAAAACGATATCCTGGATGAAAAAGAATTCCTCTATCAGGATGACCTGATTTATCAGGAATCAATGGCCATGCTGGAAGAAGAGCTCAAGAACTTCCACTCTGGTCTACTATTTTATTATTTCTCTAATACCGACCAGCGCCAGCACATGTTTTTCCGACTGATTGACCGCAACCATCCAGCTTATGATGAAAATCTGGCTAAAGAATTTGGACAGGTAATTGAAAATACTTATAGGGAAATGGATAAAGCCCTACAACTAGCCATGGAAAAGGTTGACCGGCGGACGTTAATAATAGTAATGTCAGACCATGGCTTCTGTCCATTCCGCCGAGGTTTCAATCTGAATACCTGGCTTCTAAGGAATGGGTATCATTACCTCAGGCCAGGCCTGAGACCAGAAGAAGTTACTCTTTTCCAGACTACGGATTGGGCCAGGACCAGAGCCTATGGGGTTGGGTTGAATGCTCTTTACCTCAACCTTAAAGGACGGGAAGCTCAGGGCATCGTTAGCCCAGAAGAGAAGGGGGCTCTGCTTAAAGAATTAGCTTCTAAGCTGGAACAGGTAACTGACCCTTTGACCGGAGAAAGGGTTATTCTTAAAGCTTACCTCAGCCAGGAAGTCTTTCGTGGCCCTTATGTTTCTGAGGCACCTGATATTATCCTTGGCTTTAATCGCAATTATCGCATTTCCTGGAACTCACCCCTGGGAAACTTTCCGAGAGAAATAATTGAAAGCAACCCGCAGAAATGGAGCGGCGACCATATGGCTGCCCCCGGGTTAATTCCCGGAATTCTTCTGGCCAATGAGCCAGCTAGACTACAAGACCCAGCCCTGGAAGACATCACCGCCGGAATTTTATCTGCTTTTGCTGTAAAAATTCCCCCCGAAATTACTGGCCGACCAGCTTTTGGAAAGCCAGATTAAAATACCAGATTAAAATAATAGAAAGGACTAGTAATGAGCAAGACCAAAATAAAAATTGATAAAGACCTTTACCAGAAAGTTGAAAAAATAGCCGAAGCCGCAGGTTACAGCTCTACCGAGGAATTTATCTACCACCTCCTGGAAAAAGAAATCGCTAAGTTTGAGGGGGCCGATTCAGAAGAAGAAATTAAAAAAAGACTTAAAGGTCTTGGTTATATTTCTTGAAGTTAACAGAAATTAAAGTCCATGATCTGGTGGTTAAATAGCGCAGTAGGTACCCTAATTAAAATAATATTCCTACCTTTTCAAAATTTTTCACTCTGGGTAGCAATGATACTAATTTCGTTTTTAACTGCCCTGTTGATGTTATTCATCTACAAGAAAACCTCTAACCAGGCGGCCATCAAGCAGGTCAAGAGCCAGATTAAAGCCAGCCTGTTGGAATTGCGGTTGTATCAGAATGATTTCAGAACCTTACTCTCCAGTCAGAAAGAACTTTTAACGGCCAACTGGCGCTACCTGCTTCTTAATTTTAAGCCACTGCTCATTATGATAATTCCCATTTTTCTTATTCTGGCTCAGCTTAATCTGTGGTTTAACTATAAGTCTATTCAGCCTGGTGAAACTTTTCTCTTAAAAGTCAAGTTTATAGACGAAGTGGATATGGAAGGAATTAATCTGGATCTAAAAGCTCCCAAAGGCCTGACTGTCGAAACTCCGGTCTTGAGAATAATAGATGAAAAAGAAGCTGATTGGAGGCTGAGGTTAGAAGATCAAGTTTCAGAAGCTCTGATCATCACAGTCAACGGTCAAAGGTTTCAGAAAGAAATTCCGTCTATCAAAAATAGTTTAGGCCGGGTTTCTACAATCAGAGTTAGAAAAAACCTCTGGCAGGAATTGCTTTACCCCGGAGAAAAACCCTTGCCTGCTGAGTCCGTTATCAAAAGGATCGAAGTGGTCTATCCTGAACAGAGACTTAATTGCCTGGGAATAGGATTCCACTGGTTAGTAGCTTATTTCCTCCTATCTATAATCTTCGGGCTCGCCTTAAAGAGACCTTTTAAGGTAGAAATTTAAAATTACTTTAAGAGAGGAATAGAAAATAATGAAGATCGAAATCTTTAAGATGGAAAGGATGCAATCACTCTGGGAAAATGTGGTGGATTATAATCTATCAGAAAGCGGCGTCCACCCTCTAAATTTAAAGGAATTATTGAGCCCAGAAGAAATCGAAGAATTAAAAGAAATCAGAATCGGTTACACCCAGACCAACGGAACGCCGGCCTTAAGGGAAAAGATTGCTAGATTATACTCGAATCTTGATCCCGAACAAATAATGGTAACCGCTGGCTCCTCCGAAGCTAATTTTCTCTTACTCTGGTCCCTGCTGGAACCTGGAGACGAGATAATTTTTGAACTACCTAATTACATGCAGATGTGGGGGTTGAGCCGGTGTTTTGGGGCCAGGGTCAAACCCCTCTGGTTGAAGCCCGAGTTAAATTGGCAGCCAGACCTGGAGGAATTGAAAAAGCTGATTACCAGAAACACCAAACTTATTATCCTGACCAATCCTAACAATCCGACCGGGGCTATTTTACACCAGAAGGTTAGAGAAGAAATCATTAATCTGGCAGAAAAAGCTGGAGCCTGGCTTCTGGTAGATGAAGTCTACCGGGGGGCCGAGAGGAATGGGCAAGAAACTCCGTCTTTTTGGGGTAGTTATGATCGCTTATTGGTGGTGGCCGGGTTGTCAAAAGCTTATGGCCTGCCGGGCCTCCGGTTAGGCTGGCTGGTGGGGCCAGCAGAGCTGGTCCGAAAAGTCTGGACTTACCATGATTACACCACAATTTCCATATCAGCTCTGACCGACCATCTGGCTACCAAAGTCCTGGAGCCACTAAGAAGACAGAAAATCCTGGGAAGAACCAGAAACATCTTAAACAATAACCTGCCTATTTTAGAGGACTGGCTCCAGAGCTTCGATGGTCTGTTCAATTACATTCCTCCACAGGCAGGGGCCATTTTATTTACTCACTACAACCTTAAGGTCAATTCAACCGAGCTGATAGAAAAAATCTTAAAAGAAAAAAGTGTCCTGCTGGTTCCCGGAGACCATTTTGAGCTCGACCAGCATCTGCGTCTGGGTTATGGCTCAGATCAGGGATACCTGAAATCGGCTCTGGCACGGCTAGGCGAATTTTTACTTCAAATAAAAATCTAACCAAGAAAGCCGTAAGCAGGAGGTTTGCAATGACCAACCAGGCAATTTTAACTGCCAAAAGAATATTTCTAATTTTTTTAATTACAGGACTAATCATCCTCCCCGGATTAGCCCAAAGCCAGATAACAGTGGCCATAATCAATTCCCAAAAAGCTTTTGATGAATCGACAGAAGGCCAAAAGGCGGTAGCTATACTCCAGGAACGAGAAGAGCAAATGAAAAGCCAGCTAAAAAAGCTGGACGAAGAAATAAAAAAACTGAAAGATCGGTTAGCCAGCCAGCGGCTAACTCTCAGTACTGAAGTTCAGAGCCAACTCCAGCTGGAGATAGATCAGAAAGAAGCAGCTCGCCTGAAATATGAACAGGAGTCTTCCCATGATTTTGAGCAATTCAAAAGTCAATTGATTAAGAGAATCAGAGATGAAATGCTGGCTATCATAGATGACTTGGTAAAGGAAAGAGACTATGAGCTGGTTTTTGACCTCAGCGGCTCCGGCCTGATCCACTATAAGCCCGAGCTGGATATAACCGATGAAGTCATCAAGCTCTATGACCTTAGTAAAGTCACTAAAAGATAGCTATCTAAAAAGCAGTCTGGTTTGTCGCCATTTCAAAAAAAGATAAAAATTAGAGGCCTAGCCTTTATTTATCACCGCCTCCCTCCCTTTCCCCAGAAAAAGAAAGCCTCAAAAGGACAATCTCAGACCGGCTGCCGGTTCTGACTGGCGGCCCCCAGGTACCACTTCCTGAAGTGACATAAATATGAGTATCTCCTTTTTTTAGATAACCCCAGTTCTTCTCATAAACAAATTTGTTGATTAGGTTTAAAGGAAAAAGCTGTCCGGCATGTGTATGCCCCGACAACTGCAGGTCCACTCCAGCTTCAGCAGCCTCATCTAAGTGAAGTGGCTGATGGTCCAGAACCACTACCGGCCAGGATTCATCCACATTGTCTTTAACCATAATTTCTTTAAGAGGGAGCCTTTTTTCTCCCAGGCTGGCCGCAGCCCGGTCTCGGCGTCCAATTACAAAGAAACAGTCATCAACCTTAACCGCTCTATCCAGCAGAACAGTTACTCCAGCTCTTTCCAGGTAAGAAATGTTTTTATCAAACCCCCCGTAATATTCATGATTTCCTGGACAGGCATAAAGGCCCAACCGACTGTCAATTTTTTTTAGCCAAAAAACCATCTTTTCTTCTTCTTCGAGCGACACCGCTTCGTCAACGATATCTCC
This sequence comes from Acidobacteriota bacterium, assembly GCA_028749205.1. Lineage (GTDB taxonomy): Bacteria > Acidobacteriota > Aminicenantia > Aminicenantales > Saccharicenantaceae > Saccharicenans. The sequence goes on from JAQULR010000008.1 coordinate 50,808, forward strand.
AGCTAAAAACACCAGGTCCGGTTGTAGCTGGTTAACCCTTGAAACCAGAGATTCCAGACGGTTAGAGCGGTTAATTATTCCGAGGTGAATATCGGATATCAGTACCGCCTTAAGTTCAGTACCCGCTGGAACTTTCTTATTGATTCCGATCTCCAGGATTTTCAGTCTGGGATTAATAGCATTAAGATGACCAAGAAAGACTACCAACACTGCCAACCCGGCTATAGCGAAAAAGGAGCCGGGACTTTTGACCGACAGCCAACCAAATCCGGCTAAGGGCATCTTAAAAATCTTAGCGCCCCAGCGGACCAGGTCTTTAAGAAAAAGAAACATGACCAGGTAAATCATCAGAGCTAGATAGACGGCCCCAAATGATATCAGCACTTCGGAAAGATGATGACGAAATTGCCCGTTTATTATTCGGCCTGCCGGAAAGGCCAAAACCAAAAACACAAAAATAATTATAAAAATCAACCGAGCCAAATTTAGACTGGAAACGGCTTGAAGTCCGCGCCAGAGAATATAGCCATTAATTACACCATATAATATCAAAGTAATTATCAAAAATATGATCAATTCTGAACTCCTCATTATCTGACCTTGCTCATTCCCAGGTCAACCTGTCTTAGTCATTATTCAAAAAGTTAACACTTCAACACTTTGACTCTCGGAAATTATCTAACCCTCGATCCGGTTAAACCAGGCAATCTCTTTAAGCTCCTTTCTAATATGATTGCCTGGTGGACAACTGGCTGGATATCCTAAGGAGATTATCGCCACCGGGCGGTATTTCGAAGGTATTTTTAATATTTTTTTGACACCTTTGAGATTAAACCAGCCAATCCAGCAGGTAGCCAGGCCTAACTCCTCAGCCTTCAGGATAAAATGCTCTCCAGCAATTCCCAGATCCAGCAAGTAAAACTGGGTACCTTGAACAAGACGGCCGAGTCTGTTAGCCAAGATATCTGGTTTAGCCATCAAAATGATCAGAACAGGAGCCTTAGCCGCAAATCTACTGGTTAAATAGATACCGGAAAAAGCACTATCAGAAACTCGCTTTTTTAATTCCTGATCATCAATAACCAGAAACCTCCAGGGCTGGACATTCTCTGCAGATGGGGCCAAGCGAGCTGCTTGTAAGCAGGCTAAAATTTTTTCCCTTTCAACAGGCCGGTCAGCATAGCGCCGGATACTACGCCGGCTTTTTATGATCTCATCAAGACTTTTGGTCATCCACCACCTCGCTATCTTCTACATATTCATCACCCAGAATTACCGGCTATAGGCCAATTTATATTATATTTAAGGTCAATAAATCAGATGAAATTTGGTCTGCCGCCCATCAAGGTAAATTACTCCTTCTTTGGTAAAAGAAGCATCCTGCTCCAGACCTATAACCACCTCTTGGTTGCCCCATTCTGGTACCTTCGAGCGACAGTTAAGTTCTATTGCATAGCAGGTATCATAGAACAATTCATAATCACCCCGCCCGGGAACTTCGTCCTGTTGGTCCCATAAACCTATGGTTGGGCCAGCAGCATGACCGTGAAACCCCAAGGGGTGAGTATAGATACTGGCTTCGAGTCCTTCTTGATTAGTTTTTTTCAGGGCTGCAGACAAAATCTGATTCCCGGTGCGGCCAGCGATAAATTCTCCAATCAATATATCCTGAACTCGGTTGGCTCTTCGCAGAGCTTCTTTTAAACCGGCGGGGGCTTCAGTTTCACCTGGCCTCAATACATAAGCCTGTTCTTGATGGTCAGTATTCAAACGTAGATAAGTCAGACCAACATCACAGTGCAGGAGATCTCCCCGTCTTATAATGTTATCTTTATAAGGGGAAGAATCTGGACGCAGTATATCAACTGAGGGCGAAAACCAGGTCTTAAGCCCAAGAGAAGTAATTTTTTGCCAGAACCACCATTCAAGCTGGTCACTGGTAGTAATACCAGGTGTTATAGCCGCCTCGGAAAATCCTTCCTGGATAATCTGATGAGCTATTCTGGCTAAATGATGATAGACCTCAATTTCTTCTGGCAACCTTCTTTCCAACCAGCCAACAACCAGTCGTTCGGCTGAACAGAACTTCTGGGAGTAGGCTGGGCCCAGATATTGAGCTAGAAGCCGATTGTTGGTCGCCGACAGACCGTCAGCCAAAGCAAAAGTAGCCGACTCGTCAATAGCTATTCTTGACGGGTTTCTGGTTTTAATCTGTTCAGCCAGAGCTTTCCATTGGTCAGGTTCTTTTTCCTGGTCCCAAAGAGCTGGATAGATTTCGCCTATCGGATAGCGACTTATAGAAAACTTCTCAACTCCCTTTTCCTTTCCCCGATCGAAAAAAACCAGCATAGAAAGCCGACGAGCCGAAAGGTTTTCAAAGGGAACCAGGGTAGAATAAACAGGATCCTCATTATATTCTTGACAGATTACTATCCACATATCCAGTCCTTCTCTTCTCATCAACTCCGGTAAAATCTTTTCTAATCTTTGCTCCAACCAGAGGTTTACAACCCTGGCCTGCTCATTTACCGAGAGAATCTCCGGAGGTCGGCCTGAGGAATAAGTAAAATTAAACAACACCAGTAGCCAGATAATGATTGCGACATTCTTGATTATTGTCTTTTTCATAAGTCCTCCTTGTCTGATTTATCCTAAATTATTGATTGGTAAACCAGGTTCTTTAGAATACATATTTAATCCTATTTCAGTCGTTCCTGGCAAGAAAATATGTTTTATTTAAGAGACATCTTCTGGTAACATAGCCTTATAGCTATAGATAAAGGCCAAAAGCATTGAGCTAAAGGAAATAAGAAGGAGAAAACCATGAAAATTAGTTATTTTAAATTTCTGACCAGTTTTCTTATGTTAGCCCTGATAATTAGCCTTTTCAGTTGCCGCCCAGGACCCAAAATTCCCGTGGCTGGACAGGCCCGGGGGCAAGATATGTTAACCCTGTTGCCAGCCGAAACTTCAGCTTTTATAGTGGCTAACTGGAATCAAATCATGAACCAGAGATTAGTTCAAAAAGCAATAGCCGAAGAAAAAGAACTGCAACCTTACCGACAAAAAGCCGAGGCTTTTTTCAACCCGGAACAGGACCTCTTTTTTGTAGCTCTAGCCATGACTGGAGAAATAAAAAAACCACTTGAGAATCTGGTTCTCCTAACTAACCTAAAATATGACCAGCAGAAATTGGTCCCGGAAAGTGATCCGGACTCTACTCTGAAAAATTATGAAGAAATCCCTTACTTCCCGTTTATTGAAACTGAAGGTTTTGAAGCCTGCTTGGCTTTTCTAGATGATTCTAATCTGGCCCTCGGTTCAGAGAAAGCAATAAAAAAAGTTATTGACACTTATAAAGGTAAGACTCCTAATTTACTAAGCCAACCTGAAATCAAGCCCTACCTTAAGGACATAAACATGAATGCCCTTACTTTTACCTGGCTTACTCTTCCTGCAGAACTTCTAAGAGAAGAAACCAGCGAAAATCCCGTCCTCCAGTTGGCTAAGAAAGTGCGCTATATTTCTTCATTTTCAGATTATCGGCAGCCAAACTATCTCACCGAACTTAAGGTTTATGCTGAAGATAAAAAAGACCATCAGCAAATTGCCGAAACTCTAACTGGACTTAAGGCCTTAGGTCTGGGTTTAAGCGGGGAAACTCCTGAAATAGGGCAGGCTCTGGATTCTTTGGAAATCACTTCAAGTGAAAAATATGTAAAGATATTTATCAGTCTCAATGAAGAATTGCTGGAAAAACTTAAGAGGACATGGCAAGAAAAAAATTTAAAGAGTAAATCGAAAGAAACTGACCAGGAAATCTAATCTGCTTTATTTTCCCTACTTCAGGGCTTACCACCGATTATCTCTATGTCTGCCGTTGTCTGACTTGTTAAAGTTGGTTTCTAGTGTAATTAAACAGATAAAGAACCTGAGTTCTTTATGGTTTTGTTAAATAATATCAGCCGTTGGGAACTTTAGTTCTGACTACTCTTCAAACAAATATTCTTTATAAGAAAAAATCAGACTAGCCAAAATAAGAAATACCAAAATAATTGCTATGAGAATCAGGACCGCTAAGCCAGGTTTGGTGGGCTCGAGCCTGATAAACAGAAAACCCAGTTTGCCACTGCTGCTGGTATATTGAGGCAAGAGTGATTTGAGGTAATGGGCCACCGAGAGTTTCTGAGTAGTACCAGGAAAATACTGAATGATACTTTCCCAGCCGAAGCCAAAAGCGAGCCCAACCAGAATAGGCTTTTTCAGCCAGGCCCCCAGAAAGTTGAAAAAAGACATATAAGCGGCTAGACCTAACCAGAGAATTATGAAATACCTGAATACTGTCCCGATATCGTCCAGCCGGAAGTCCCGACCCAGGTTTAAAATCAAATAAGAAATTAAAACAGTGGAGATGAGCATAATTGACACCAGACTCAAGTAGGCTAAGTATTTTCCGGTTATCAGAGCGGCCCGTCGCACCGGTCTGGTAGTGATATACGACATAGTCCGGCCCTCAACCTCCTCGGCCAAGATTGAAGTCCCGTAAAACAAACCCAACAGAACAATTAAGAATTGCAGAAAGAAGACCATTAAAAAATTCTGAAAAATCACCTGACCATTCTCTGTCCAGTAGCCGGCCAGTTGATAGGCCCTGATTATCAAAGCCATTAAAATCGAAACTGAACTAACCAGAAAAAAGGTCCTGGTTCTGGCCGATTTTTTCCCCAGAAAAAAATAAAAGGAGAAAACTCTCAGAATCTCTTCTCTCATCTTACTTTTCCACCAGATAATCGAAAACCGCCTGGAGATTATCATCAGGTGAGGTTATCTCCTCTAAGTTGAGATCAGAATTAAGCACCAGCTCATTCAGGCGGTCAAAAAATCTATCGCGATGATGAGTTTCAAAAATTACTGCTTGAGACTCCGACTCAAAAGTTATATTCAGAATATAATCCTCAGGAGCCAGCCAACTGGCCAATTCTCGAAACTGTGGTGATTTAATCTTGATCATATGGGGATGGGTATCAAGAAGTTCCCGAATAAAATAGATATCACCCTTAGCCAGAATCTTGCCGTGATGGATCAAGATAATTTCAGAGGTCATGGCTTCAACTTCTGGAAGAATGTGACTGGAGACCACAATGGTTTTACCTTTGGTTCTAAGTTCCTTGATTAATTTGATCAGGCGGCGTTTGCTCAAAGGATCCAGCCCGCTGAGGGGCTCGTCTAAAATCAAAATCTCAGGATCATGGGCCAGGGCTTGAGCCACCTTCAGTCGTTGTCTCATTCCCCGGCTGTAACTTCTAATCGGTCTCAGCTTGACATCTTGAAGTTCAACTATTTTCAAGGCCTGTTCAGCCAGTTTTAAGCACTCGGCTTTCCTGAATCCGTAAAGAGAAAGCAATCCGGATAAAAATTCCAAGCCATTCAATTCCTCATAAAAAGCATCAACTTCTGGGCAGAATCCAAGACGGTGAAAGATCTGGTTATTATTCCAGACCTTCTGGCCATAAATTCTAACCTGACCGAGGTTAGCCTTTAGCTGGCCGGTGATTATTTTCATAAAAGTAGATTTTCCGGCGCCATTTGGTCCGAGCAAAGCAGTAATTCCCGGCTGAATTTCCAGGCTTATATCGCTTATCCCCAGAACATTCCCATACCAGCGAGAAAGACTGGTCGCCTCAATGACCGCGGTCACTTGATTACCTCCACTCCCCTAACCTTTCGGTTGACCACATAGTAAGCAAATAAGCAGAAAAGACAGATGACGATAAAAGATAAATACCAGGGAAGTCCATAGGGCTTATTAGTTAAAAAGAATCCGGCTCCAACTTGTTGCAAATTAGCCCTGAAGGAAAACAGGGCTGAATAGGGTGAACGGAAGATGGTATACAATATCCCCCTGATAATTTCTGAAAGATAATAAAGGCCGAAAATGATGGCGATAACATAATTACGGTTTTTACTTAACGATGAAGCCAAAAGGACAAAGGCAGTAAAAAATATCATCAAGAATAACGAATAAAAAATAATCGACAGTATTAACCAGGGATAATTTAAGAAGAATTTGAAGCTCCCGGAAAAAAGCAATTTGAGCACCACTAATATTATCCCCGGTACTATGGTCAGAAGTCCGACAAAAAACATCACTACCCCGGCTTTTCCCAGAAGATAATCAAGTTTTCTTATTGGCCGGGCAAAATACAATTGAATGGCTTTGTGTCGGAAATCATCAGCAATTAAGCCAGCTCCTCCGAGCGACAACAGCAACAGAATAATAAAATAGATAAACTCCATGGTCAGATAGGATTTAAAAAAAGCCGGATTAATTTGAAAACTCTTTTCACTGCCCTGAGCAATAAACTTAAAGTCTTCCAACCGCTCGGAAATATAGATAGCCCCACCATAGGCTAAAGCTGGCAAAAAAGACATAGAAAACAGCAGCTTGAAATGGCGTCGTTCAAAGGCCAACTTAATGCCGGTTCTGGTAATAGGCCAGAAAACCTGACGCCTGTCTTCTAATTGTCCGTCCCAGTGATGGTAGCCTTTCTCTCTGACTTCAGTCATCAATCAACTCCCACTACCCTGGCAAATAAATCTTCGAGGCTGGTCTGACTGCGGACAAATTGCCTGACCTGAATTCTGTTTCTGGCAGCAGCTTTAAAAATTTGCCGGTGATCAAATTCGGGCGGAGTGTAAACCTTAACTACCCGCTCCTCATTCTCTTCCACCCGGCAGCCTGCGGCTTCCAGTTCCTTTCTTAACAGCTCCAGTTCTCCTTTGATTTTTAGCTCATAAAGCTCATAATTAACCATCCTCAGATCTTCAATCCGTCCGACAGCAGCAACTTCTCCCCGATTGATTATAACTACCTGTTGGCAGATAGCTTCAATATCAGCCAGGATATGAGAACAGATCAGGACCCTGATATCTTTAGCGGAAGCTATTTCTCCGATTAATTCCAGAATTTCCTGCCGGCCGGTCGGATCCAGATAACTGGTCGGCTCATCCAGAAAGAGAAGCTTTGGATCATGGACCAGAGCCTGAGCCAGTTTCAACCTCTGTTTCATTCCGGATGAATAAGTATCCGTCAGCCGGTAGCGTGACTCCCCTAATCCTACATAGAAGAGGACCTCGTGAGCCCGCTTCATAGCTTCCTGGCGGGGCATCCCTGACAACTCTCCCATTAGAGCTGTAAAACTTACCGCATCCATACCAGGAATAAAACACTCATCCTCGGGCATATATCCAATCTGGCGCCGGATAAATTGTTGTTCTGTCCTGAGGTTATAACCGAGAACTTGGCCATCTCCCTGGTCCGGTGTCAGAAATCCGAGCATGATTTTGAGAAGGGTACTCTTGCCAGCCCCATTGGGTCCAAGGAGTCCAGTGGCCCCTTTATCTATCGACAGACTAATCCCCTTCAAAGCTTTAACCCGGCCATAAGAAAAATGAATGTTCTGAAGTTCAATACTCATCAAGCTGCCTGATTTTCAATTTACTTCTGACCATTTATAATCTCAAATCGCCTTAAGCTGTTTTGAGAGAAGTCAGTGGCCAAGGCTTTACCCACCAGCCAATTTTCCAACCACCTCAGGCCGGGCCTCTTTTCTCAAACCAGCTTATCAGTCATTTCCAGTAATTTTACCGAATTTTTTAATTTTTGCCAGCAGAATTTTGTCAGCCTGAATTATTCATAAAACTGGACATACTTTGAGATTTTCAATTATGATAGCTAAGGAAAAAATAAAGGTTAACCAGGGTTATGGATGAATAACCCAGGCTAATTTATTATCAAAGAAACCAATAAGAAGGAGGCAAAATGCCCAAAAATTACTTTAGAAAGTCATTTATTTTGGTAATAAGCTTGGTCCTGATATTCTTCTGCTTTTCTCAGGCTGAGGACCGGAAGGCCCTAACTTTTGAAGATTTTATTAAGATTAAAAGAGTCACTGGTTCCCGGCTGTCACCTGATGGAAAGCAGCTGGCCATGGTCATTACTGTTCTGGATCTTGAGACTAACCGAGGCAATAGTGATATCTATCTCCTCCCGGCACGAGGCGGTCAGCCGATTCCTTTTGTCTTCAGTCCAGCTGCTGATTTCTTCCCCAGATGGTCTCCTGATAGCCAAAAACTGGCTTTTATCTCTACCCGCAGTGGTTCTCCCCAGGTCTGGGTAATCCCGGTATCAGGTGGTGAGTCTGTGAAATTGACTGATTTTCCAGGCGGGGTTGGCTCTTTTAGCTGGTCGAGTCGGGGAGATTTTCTGCTGGTCACCAGCTCGGTTTTTCCAGAGTGCCCCAACCTTGAAGCCAATCGAAAAAAATTTACCGACCAGGAAAAAAGCCGGGTCAGAGCCCGAATTTATGACCACCTGCTTTTCCGCCACTGGAACTCTTGGTTTGATGGTACCAGAAGTCATCTCTTTCTGTTTCCCTTAAATGGCAGAGAACCAGTGGACCTGACTCCAGGCGATTTTGATACTCCCCCTATCTCTCTCGGCGGAGGCCTGGATTTCGATTTTTCTCCTGATGAATCAGAGATCGCTTTTGTTCGGAATATCGATCCGGAACTCAAGCTGGGTCTTGGAACCAACAACGATGTTTTCCTGACAGATCTACAAGGCAAAGCTATCGAAAAATTGACCACAAGCCGGGCTAACGATATTGACCCCCAATACTCGCCTAATGGCAAGTACTTGGCTTACCGGGCTATGGCCAGGCCAGGATTTGAGGCTGACCAACTGGATCTTATTCTGTACGACCGACAAAAAAAGTCTTTTTCCAATCTAACAGAAAAATTTGACTTCTCACTGAGTGAATTCATCTTCTCCCCGGATAGCCAGGCCATTTATTTTCTTTGTGAAGATAAGGCTCGAACTACCCTTTTCAAGTTGACTATAGCCACCGGGAAAATTGACCAATTGCTGGATGGCCATTATTTGACCAACCTGCAAATTTCTCCCGATGGGAAGATTCTATATGCCCTAAAACAATCGATAAATTGCCCCAATGAGGTCTATTCTCTGGACTTAAAAACAAGAAAACTTAAGCAGCTGACGGCAGTCAACTCAGAACTCTTAGCTACCTTAAAAATGAATCCAGCTGAAGATTTCTGGTTTGAATCACAGGGAGACCGAGTTCACGGCCTGCTCTTAAAGCCACCGTTCTTTGACTCTAACAAAAAGTATCCCCTGCTTATGATGATTCATGGCGGCCCTCAATCGGCCTGGGAGGATGGTTTTCACTACCGCTGGAACGCTCAGATGTTTGCTGCCCCAGGGTATGTAGTGGCTATGGTCAATTTCCATGGTAGTACTGGCTATGGACAGGCCTTCACTGATTCCATTAGTGGGGATTGGGGCGGTAAGCCTTATCATGACATCATCAACTCAATCAACTATTTACATAACAATTATGAGTTTATAGATAAAGAAAAACTTGGGGCAGCCGGGGCTTCCTATGGCGGTTATATGATTGACTGGATTGCCGGGCAGACTGATATCTTTGACTGCCTGATCAGCCATTCAGGGGTTTTTGACCTACGCTCGGAATATGGAGCCACTGAGGAATTATGGTTTCCAGAATGGGAATTCCGTGGCACCCCCTGGACAAACCCTGAGATGTACCAGAAGTTCTCACCAAGTTATTATGTCCAGAATTTCAAGACTCCTACTTTGGTCATTCATAGTGCCAATGATTTCAGGGTTCCTTTGGAGCAAGGGCTACAATTCTTCACTTCCCTGCAAAGAATGAATGTTCCCAGTCGGTTGTTATACTTTCCCGATGAAGACCATTTTATCCAAAAGCCACTAAATGCCGAGCTCTGGTGGAAAACAATCCTGGACTGGCTGGCTACCTACCTGAAAAAATAATTCTTGAGACCGCCTGATTGAAATTCATGATAGAAAAAAGAGCGGCGGTTGGCCCTATCACTCCGGTCAAAGCCTCGGAAACCCTGTTCCCTTATTTATTCCCGGAAATAATATATTTGGTTGCGAATAAAGACGGCTGAGCGGGATTAGTTATGAATAATCCAATCTAATTCCAGAAGAGACAGCGGATCGACTCTGGCTTCATGAATTTTAGCCCCCCAGTGCAGATGGGGGCCAGTCGATAATCCTGTTGAGCCAGCCAAACCAATCACCTGGCCAGTCTGGACTGTCTCTCCCCTTTTTACCAAAAGTTTTGAAAGATGAGAATAGCTGGTAAACAATCCCAGGCCATGGTCAAGAATAACAGTCTTTCCGGAATAATAAAGGTCTGAAGCCAGCACTACCCGACCGGAATTGGAAGCTTTGATTGGATGTCCCAGGGGTACAGCGATATCCACCCCGGTATGAACTGAGCGGGGAACCTTATTGTATACTCGCCTCTGGCCAAAATTCGGAGAGAGGCGTCCTTCACAGGGCATAATGAAAGGGCCTTCAGCTAAGTATTCTGGAGTAATAACACTGTAAACCATCGCCAGAATCTCGGCTTCTCTTTTGGTTCTGGCCAGCACCTCTTTGGGTGGAGTTACATACTTCTGATCCACTGTCAACTCTCTTACCGGGAAATCCCTGGCGGCAATTTCCAGGGTTACAACCAGCCTCTCGATCTTTTGGCCCTGACTCCATAAATCTATTTCTAAAGCTTTATGGCCTGGCTTAGCCATCACATCCAAACCAAGTAGCAAAACTGGTTGGTTTTCCCTTTTGTTCTTCAGCCAATAATTGTCCTCCATGAAAAAAATCCCGGCATACTCTGAGATCTGGTTTTTCCAAACCAGAACCAGAGGCTCACCGGGCTGGAGCATTCGATATTGAAGTTCAAAAAGATCTCCACTTTGAGCTTCTATCACCTGGACTTCAGCAGCCTCTATTGCTAAAGGAAAATATACATTAGCTGCTGCCACCACCATAAATACAGCCAGCCAAAATACAGTTTTTTTTCTCACTGTTCCAGCTATTCTGAAAATTAAAATGTCGCCAAGGTTTCCTTTCATTCTACCCATCCCTTCAGATTTTTTTTCAAAACCTGGCCTGAAAGGTTGCCAGTAATTTTCCCATCTTCCACCACCATCTGGCCATTAGCCAACACATAGAGCAAACCGTCAGGATATTGATGGGGTTCAGACCAAGTGGCTCGGTCTTGAATCTTTTCAAAATCAAAAAGAACCAGGTCGGCTAAATAGCCTGCTTCTACCCTGCCTCGCCTAAGCAATCTAAATTTTTCAGCTGGAGCCGAAGTCATCTTTCTGACCATTTCCTCAAGAGACAGGACCTGTTCCTTCCTGACATACTCGGCAATGGCTTTAGGAAAACTGCCATAATACCTCGGATGGGGCTTACCTTTAGCCAGAATTCCCTCAGTTGAAGCCAGTGCTCCATCGGTGCAGAGGCTGGTCAGAGGGTGCTTTATAATCCTCTTCAGGTTATCTTCACTCATGGCAAAACAGACTATAGAAACCTGACCTTCTTCTTCCAGCAGCAAATCTTTAATGAAAGCGAATATTTCCTTGTTCTGCAGTCTGGAAGCTTGAACCAGATTCAAACCTTCAAGATATCGATTCTTTTCTGTCCGGACCGAAGAAATCAGAACGTTTTCCCAAGAACCAATATTTTGTTCAGCTTCTTTGATAATTTCAGACAATTTTTCTTGAAGCTCCGGGTTCTTCAGGCGTCCCAGAAAATCTTCTTTCTTGCCCTCCCGAACCCATAGGGGGAAAAAGATACTCATACCAGTAGCAAAAGCTGTATAAGGATAAACGTCAGCAGCAATTCTAACTTTTCTGGAAGCAGCCTCATCAATTATATTCAGCAGGTCATCAATCTTTGACCAGTTCTTTGGATAACCAACTTTAAGGTGAGAAATTTCTAAGCTGACTCCCGTTTTTTCGGCTATGGTTATTGCCTCAACCAGAGCTTCCAGGACTTTATCTTCCTCATCTCTCATATGAGTGGCGTATATCCCATCAACCCTTTTCATCTCCGAAGTAAGATCTATCAGCTCTTCGGTAGAAGCAAAGCTTCCTGGGGCATATTCCAATCCAGTAGAAAGGCCTAAGGCTCCCTGCCTGAGAGCTTCTGATAACAGGCTTTTCATCCTGTCCATCTCTTCTCTGGAAGGCCGACGATCATTATAACCAACCACGGCTGCTCTTATAGTTCCCTGACCGACAAGGGTTGCATAATTTACAGCCAGGCCTTCCCGAGTTAATCTCTGAAAAAATCCGGCCAGGTTATTCCAGTCAATCTTAAGTCCGAATTCTTTTTCAAGATATTCATTCTCTTCTTCAAGCATTTCTGCCGTTAGCGGAAAGCGGGAAGAGCCACAATTACCCCCAATTACTGTAGTAATCCCCTGCCTTACAAGGCTATCAGCTGTCGGGCAGAGCAAGAGTTCAACATCAGTGTGGTTATGGACATCAATAAAACCAGGAGATAGACATAAGCCTTCGGCCCTAACCACCCTCTTAGCCCTTCGAGATCCTGCTTTTCCAACAAATTTAATATATTTTCCTTTTATGGCCACATCCGCCAGGTAAGGCTTCTGGCCGCTGCCATCAACCACCAGGGCTTCTTGTATCAAAAGGTCAAAATCGTCTTCTTGATGACAGCCAGGCATAATAATCAGTCCAGCTGCTGCCAGAGCTCCCTGGCCAGTTTTTTTTAAGAATTCTCTTCTTTTCAGAGAACTATTATTCATCTAAATTGAGACCCTTTCAAAGCCCGAAAATAACCTATCGGCTTCAAATTTGCAAGAAAATTTTTAATCTGGATTATTTATGTAACTAAAAATGTTAGGGCGGTTTTTCATTTAGTCATTCTTGTCAAGTAGAGGTTTTTTTGCTATTTTTAAAAAAATTATATAGTTCGGAGGCAGTTAGATGGCTGAAGATTCAGCGACAAAAAGCCAGAAAAAAAAGAAAATCAATCGCTTAACCCTTAGAGAGGTTGAAGCCCAGCTTCAAGAAATAAACAAAACCCAAGGTGGTTGGCATTCAAGGTATGCTCAACACCTTCAGGCCCGCAAAAAGGCCCTGAGCGGGCAAGATTAATAACGGGCTCGGCTTTCTCCGATTATGATGTAATTCTTCAGGGCGAGCTTTTAAAATTTTACATTTAGCTTTTTTTTTGATATTATCTTAGCGAAAATAAGGAGAAAAGATCGTGTTGTCGAGAGAAATAAAGACAAAAATAATCCAGGAAAATCAGGTGCACTCGGCTGATTCCGGTTCGCCTGAGGTTCAGGTAGCTATTCTGACTGAGAGAATCAACCAGTTAATCAGCCATTTTCAGACGCATAAAAAGGATTTTCATTCCAGGCGTGGCTTGATGAAGATGGTAGGCCAACGGAAAAGACTTCTGGAATACCTCAAAAAGACCGATAAAAACCGGTATCTAAATCTTATTCAGAAACTTAACCTAAGAAAATAGGCAATCTGACTTTAACTTGAGCATAAATCATGTCAAATACCATTAATATTGAAGTTGGGGGTCGAGTTCTAAGTATTGAGCTCGGCAAGGTTGGAAGGCAAGCCGACGGTTCAGCTTTTGTCCGCTACGGCGATACTATCATGCTGGTGACCGCCACCTGCAAAAAAGAAGTTTCCGCCGAAAAGAATTTTCTCCCTTTGATTGTGGATTATCGAGAAAATACTTATGCCGCCGGTAAAATCCCTGGTGGTTTTTTCAAAAGGGAAGGTAAACCATCGGAGAGAGAGATTCTAGTGGCCAGATTGATAGACCGGCCGATCAGACCTCTATTTCCGGATGGTTATTTCCAGGATACCCAGATTGTGGCTTTGCTTTTTTCTGCTGACCTGGAAAATGAACCTGATACTCTGGGAATTATTGGAGCTTCAGCTGCTCTCTACTTTTCTGAAATCCCCTTCACTACTCCGCTTGGAGCTGTCAAGGTTGGTCTGGTAGATGGTGAATTTATCATCAATCCCGCTGCCTCCCAATTGGAAACATCTGTTCTTAACATGGTAGTGGCCGGAAACGAAGAGGGTATCTGCATGATTGAGGCGGGAGCTAATGAAGTAGATGAAGAAAAGGTTCTGGAAGGCCTTCTTCTGGCCCAGGAGGAAATAAAAAGAATTGTTCAGGCACAAAAAGATCTATTCAACACCCTTCAGATTCAGAAGCTGCCAGTAGCTTCAAAATTACCCCATCCAGAAAAAGTCAAAAAAATTGAGGAGGAGATCAGCACTGAATTACTTCAGGCAATTCAAATTAAGCAAAAGAAAGCTAGCGAAAAAGCTTCTGGGGATATCTTAAACCGGCTGCTGGCTAACATCCCAAAAGAAAATGTGGAAGAAATAACTGAAACCAAAGAAATTTTCTTTAACCTGCAGAAAAAACTGGTCAGGGAACTTGCTCTCAACCAAGGCCGGAGAGCTGATGGCCGGGCTTTCGATGAGCTCAGGGATATCTCCATCGAAGTTGGCCTATTACCTAGGACCCACGGCTCCGCTCTGTTTACCCGTGGCGAGACCCAGAGCTTGGCTACCGTAACTCTTGGGACCTTTGAGGATGTTCAACACCTTGATGGACTAGGAGAAGAAGCCGACAAGAGATTCATGCTTCATTATAATTTTCCTCCCTTTAGCGTGGGTGAAGTGTCCTTCATGCGAGCTCCAGGACGAAGAGAAATTGGACACGGAGCTTTAGCTGAAAAAGGTATTCTGCCAGCTATTCCTGATGAAGAAACTTTCCCCTACACCATTAGAATTGTTTCTGACATTCTTGAATCCAATGGCTCTTCTTCGATGGCGACCGTCTGCGGTGGAGTTCTGGCTTTGATGGATGCCGGAGTTCCCCTGAAAATGATAGTGGCCGGGATCGCTACCGGCTTAATAAAAGAAGGCGACCGTTATGCCCTGCTGACTGACATTGCCGGTCTGGAAGACCATTATGGCGATATGGATTTCAAGGTCACCGGCTCAGAAAAAGGTATCACTGCTATTCAGATGGACCTTAAGATTTCCCATTTGAGCCCCCAGATACTAAGAGAAGCTTTGCAACAATCAAAGGCGGCCAGGCTAAAAGTCCTGGGAAAAATGAGGGAAGCACTGCCTGAACCGAGGCTTCAGCTCTCTCCTCATGCTCCACGCATCATCATACTATTCATCAGCCCAGAGAAGGTCGCAGATGTCATTGGTCCAGCAGGCAAGATGATCAAAAAAATTGTCTCTTTAACCAACGCCAAGATTGATATTGAAGAAACCGGGAAAGTAACTATTGCTGCTTCAGATATGGAATCAGCTGAAAAAGCCAAACAAATGATCCGAGAAATCACGGTAGAAGTAGAGCTCGGGAAAATCTATACCGGTAAGGTAGTCCGGATAGAGGAGTACGGAGCTTTTGTAGAGATCTTACCCAATATAGTTGGCCTGCTTCATATCTCTGAAGTGGCTCCTTACAGAGTCAAGAACATCAAAGACGAAATTAACCTGGGTGACACGATTACTGTAAAAGTTATTGATATAGACGAAGACAATAAACGTATTCGCCTTAGTAAAAAAGCTCTGGAAGAAACTGAGCCTCGGCCAGAGTCTGGGGAAAGAAGTGACCGCACTCGGAGCCATTCCTTTAAGCGCCGTCCTTATGGTTCCAGCAACTCTCGTTCCAGGGGTGGCCGGAATAGATTTTAAAAAACATGAATAATTCATCCAGGGAAGGGTCCCAGGAGAGAAGAAAAGGGTTTACTCTGCTCGAAATGGTGGTGACGGTTTCTATCTTGGCTCTCCTCACCACCGTGGCTCTACCAGTAATTGAAACTTCAGTCAAAAGGGAAAAGGAAATTGAACTCCGCCAAAATCTGAGAATTATCAGGGAAGCCATCGACGCTTATAAAAAATTGTCTGACCAGCAACAAATCAAAGTTGACCCAGATAGTTACGGCTATCCACCAGATCTGGAAACCCTGGTAGAAGGGGTAGAAATCGAGCAGGAAGTCACAGAAGAATCAGGGAAAAAGACAGTGAAAAAAGTTTTGGTACGCTTTTTAAGGAAAATTCCTCGTGATCCCATGACTAATTCTTATGACTGGGGACTTAGATCTTATCAAGATGAGCCAGATTCAGACACCTGGGGTGAGGAGAATGTTTACGACATCTACACTAAGAGTCAGGCCACAGCTCTTGATGGGACCAAGTACCGGGATTGGTAAAATGAAAATATATGCCTGGATGGAAAAGAGACCAGGTTTTACCCTGATTGAGATTTTGATCGTTTTAAGTATCATCGGTATATTACTGGGACTGGCTGTTCCTCAGTATCAGATGTCAGTCAAGAGAGCCCGGGAAGCGGTTCTTAAAGAAAATCTGTTTATAATGCGCAAAATGATTGATCAATATTACCAGGACAAGCAAAAGTTCCCTCCGACTCTTCAATCCTTAGTCGAGGAGCATTATTTAAAAGCTCTGCCGGTTGACCCGATAACCGGTTCTTCAGAAACCTGGGTAGAAGTCAGGCAGATGCCACCCGCGGATGAGTATGTCCCCTATGAGAACCTGGGGGTGGTGGATGTCAAATCGGGCTCTGAAGCCAGATCTCTTGATGGAAGTCCCTACAATACCTGGTAGTATTAAACTTGTATGATGACTAGAAGAACTGCCCAATTTTTTGAACATGGCCGGCCGGTCCTGGTCCGAGCGCCTAAAATTAAGCCCACCAAACCAAGCTTTCCAAGGGGCTATATTTTGATTTTTCTGATGATCGCCATTTTTGTTTT
>JAQULR010000008.1:67631-69401 GCA_028749205.1 Acidobacteriota bacterium
GAGGCAGGACAAAAGAAATCCGCTCATAAAGCTTCAAGTTATTGGCTTCGGCCTGCCCCGCCTTTAGCTCCAGGACATAAAGAGCCGGAGAACGAGGCATATAGCCGGGACAGGGATCCCGGGGACAAGGCGGAACATTTTTCTCAATATGAACTATCTGTAAATTGGAGTTCAGCCAGATTATGTCGAGCGGGATCAAAGTGTTTTTCATCCAGAAAGAATAAAGGTCCTCCTCCTCAAAGACAAAAAGCATTCCCTGGTCAGGTTCGATCTTCTCCCGGTACATCAGACCTCTTTCCCTCGCCTCGGGACTGACTGCCAGCTCAGCAGTAATTTCCTTCCCATTAGGCAGGTAGACCTTAATGAACTTATCCTTTTGGCTGACCTGACAATAAAGGCTGGAAATTGCTAACAGACCGAGCAGAAACAGAGATAAAATCCGCCTGGTTAGGATTTGGTCGGTCACTTCTTCTTCTCCTGAAAATATTTTGCCTGGTCCTCTAAATTTTTTCAAGACCCTGTTATTAGCGGAACAAACCTTACCCCGATTAGCCTGTCTTCATCCCAGCCCTCTTTCTTCCTGGTAACCAGAACCAGCTCCTGGAAATCAGTTCCAACCGGAATTATCATCCTACCACCAACTTTAAGCTGCTCAACCAGAGGCTCCGGAATTGTGGCTGGAGCAGCTGAAACCAAAATGGCCTCGTAGGGAGATTCCTCCGGCCAACCTCTGCTTCCGTCTCCGATCAAATAGTGGATGTTAGTATAGCCAAGTTCGTTAAGAACTGATTGGGCTCTTCTGGACAGCTCCGGAATCAATTCTACGGTATAGACTTCCCTGGCAATTTCAGCCAGAATGGCAGTTTGATATCCAGAGCCAGTGCCAATTTCTAACACCTTTTCATTCCCGCTGAGTTTCAAAGCTTCTGTCATAAAGGCCACGATGTAAGGCTGAGAGATGGTCTGACCCTTGCCGATCGGTAGCGGCTCATCTTGGTAAGCCAGATCCTTCATCTCCTCCGGGACAAAAAGATGGCGGGCTACCTTACCCATAGCTTCGAGGACTTTATTATCTTTAATCCCCCGGCGGCGGATCTGATATTCAACCATGTCTTTTCTTTCTTCATCATAAGCTGACGCGTGGCTCAATCCCCTCTCCTTAAAGCCAGGGTCATTTTTCAAGTCTTTAGCTGGAAGAAAGGTTAAAGGCCCTTAATAGGCCCGGGCAAAAATGACTTCAGTCTTGGCCTCTTTTTGACAACAGATACATTGACCTTTTACCGCATCTTTCGGATTAAGTGGAATTACCCGGATAGTAGCCATGGTTTCTTCTTTAATTCTGGCTTCGCAGTCTTCTCCACCACACCAAAAGGTCTTGACAAGACCTCGCTTTCTCTCAATGGTTTCCTTAAACTCTTGGTATCCAAAAACTTCTCGAGTATTTTCTTTCTGAAAGGTCAAAGCCCGATCAAACATGGCTTTTTGAATATCCACTAAAAGTTCTTTAACTCTTGTTTCAACACCAGTTATGTTTATTGAGGCTTTGTCCATGGTATCCCGGCGGACCGCAATTACCTGGCCGGCTTTAATATCCTTTGGACCAACCTCCAGCCTTAAAGGTACACCTCTCATTTCCCATTCAGAAAATTTCCAGCCCGGAGTGTACTCAGTCCGGTCATCAAGAATCACTCTAAACTCAGCCTGTTCTAGTGATTGTTTAAGCTGTTGAGCCACCGGAAGAACGGTTTCCTTCCAGTTTCCTACAGATAT
>JAQULR010000074.1:0-3106 GCA_028749205.1 Acidobacteriota bacterium
GGTTGGGTAGTCTCCATTGGTCATTCTGATGCTACCTATGATGAGGCCATAGAAGCCGTAGAAGCCGGGGCTAATCATGCGACCCATCTTTTTAATGCCTGGAGGGAATTGCATCACCGGGAGCCTGGCGGAATAGGAGCTGTGCTGGATAAAGAGCAGGTATTTGTTGAACTGATCACCGATGGTATCCATGTTCATCCGTCTTTTATCCGGCTGGCAGTTTTTCGCAAGGGCCCGGAGAAAATCTGCCTGATTACCGATTCACTGAAAGCAGCCGGCTTACCCGATGGGACTTACAATTGGGGTGAAATGGAAATTGTCCTTAAAGGAGCTGAGGTTAGATTGAAAGACTCTGGTGTGCTGGCTGGTTCGGTTCTTCATCTTAATCATGGCCTCAGGAATGTTTATCAATGGACTGGCCTACCGATTCATCAGGTGGTCAGGATGGCTTCACTGACTCCGGCTGAGAGTGTTGGCCTGGGTTATCTTCTGGGCAGCCTGGAGAAAGGCAAGCTAGCCAATGTGGCTGTCTTTGACCGTAATTTTGAAACCGTTGCTACCTATCTAAGAGGGAAAAAAGTTTACCCTGAAAAGAAAAATGAATAGGTGGGAATATGAGGAAAATTGGCTTTTTGAAGGGCGAATCGGAGGGGTTACCTCCTTCTTTGATTTTTGGGATGATTTTTTTCTGTCTGATCATTCCAATTTGGACATTTGGTCAGACTGACAGTTCAGAATCACAGAAAACACTCTCGGCCATTGAATTTAAGTTTCAGCCAGGGCCGGCCAACCTGACCGGTTTTCCAGACAGTGCTTTTACCAGACCCTTTGGCTATAAAATGGAAAAGTTCGGGCAGACCTCAGTTCCAGAAAACATAAATAACGACCCCGAAGGTAGTGCCTGTCCGGCAGGGGGCTTGGGATCGCCTGGCTATGAATGGACTATCAGCGGGAATTTTCGTTATTGGTTTATGAAATCTGGCTGGTATGTTGATGATAGGCTTCCAGCTGATGCCTTCCATATTTTTATAAAAAAAGGAAACCAGAAAGTAGTCCAGACAATATCGGCCGATAAACCGAAGGGAATTCTTGAAAGCTGGAACTGGGAACTTGAGCCCGGAAGCGGCGATTATTTTGCTCTTTATCCAAAAAGTGGGTTTTCCTTTGAGGGAAAAAAGGACTGGCCAGTGCGGATAGGTGTGGTCCAATTTTCTCCAGTTATTCCCCACAATTACTGCCAGACCAGCTATCCGGTGGCTGTGTACAAATGGATAATTCAAAACCCTTCTAATTCTGCGATTGAGGTCTCTATAATGCTCACCTGGGAAAATATGGTTGGCTGGGAAGCTATCTGGCCTGGCGGTCAAGTTCCCACGACCCAGTTTATCTGGGATAAGAAAAGTCAGGGTAATTTTAGTGAATTCATCAGTGATGATCAGAAAAAAGGGATAATTTTCAAAAAGGAGGACATGGACTTAAAAACCGGAAACGCCATGAGTGGCACAATGGCTATAGCTGTCCTGGAAATTCCTGGAGCTCAGGTTTCTTATTTAACTGATTTTAATCCTGTTGGTGATGGCTCAGAGGTGATGGGGGCTTTTTCAGCTAACGGACGACTGCCTTCAAGAAAGGCTAACAGCAGGCTTCAGGCTCAAAACCCGCGCCTAGCCTCTGCCTTGGCTCTGAACATTAAATTGAAGGCCGGCCAGAAAGTGGAAGTACCCTTTGTGGTCAGCTGGGATTTTCCCTATTACGAATTTGAAAAGGGTGTCAAGTACCGCAAGAAATACACGGAGTTTTTTGGGAGCGACGGCCAACAAGCTCTCAAAATTGCCTTTGAAGGACTGGCAGATTATCTGGAATGGGAGAAAACCATAGATAATTGGCAAGCTCAAATTCTGAATCAGAAAAAGCTCCCGGCTTGGTTCAAACAAATTCTTTTTAACGAACTCTATGTCCTATCTGAAACCAGCATCTGGGAGGCTACGACTGGTCTTTTTACCTATCTAGAGTCTGCGGACTATTTAATGTACGGAACTTTTGATGTTGATTCTTATTGCTGGCAGCTCCTGGAGCTCTGGCCAGATCTGGAACTTTCAAACCTCAAGTTTTTTGCCCGGACGATAAAAATACTGGACCCGTCCTACAAGGTTTATCAGTATGCTCAGACTTTCCCTGAAGAAGTTCCGCCTGAGAAAAAAGGATATTACTGGAATGTGAATAAAGAATTGGGAATGATTCCTCACGACTTGGGTTCTCCCAGAGTCAGGCCTTGGGTGGTGCTAAATGCCTTTGACTGGCAGAATGGAAATATCTGGAAAGACCTCAACCCCAAATTCCCGCTTAGAGCTCTGCGGGATTATTTGGCTACCGGCCAGGAAGACCCAGATTTTTTGAGAGAGCTGTTTGGAGCTTCGGTGCTAGGGTTAGATACCCTGGAAAAGAAATTTGCTAATCCGGTTTCTCATATTCCTCAGAATGAAGCCATTCCCGACCAGACCTATGATACCTGGAGGATGAAAGGCACCAGCGCTTATGTCGGACTGCTTTGGCTTTCAGCTTTGAAGGCCGCCAATCGTTTAGGCGAACTTCTCCTGGAGCAGGGGATCGAAGGGGTAAATGATCTTAAAATAAGAGAGGTTATCAAAAGATATGATCACTGGTTGGAAACTGGCAAAAAAGAAATCCAGAAATTATGGAATGAACAAAAAGGCTATTTCCAGATTGATAGCCACACTGATGATATCATGACCGACCAACTCTTCGGTCTCTGGTATGCCAGCATGCTCGGTCTGGAAGATAAAGAGCCGCTCTTAAGTCCTGAAAAGATAAAAAGAACTTTGAGGACCATTTTTAGAACCAATGTGGCTGGCTTTGGTGATGGGTTGATGGGGGCGGTCAACGGAAGGAAAGCCTCAGGAGAGCAGCTTCTAAGCCAGCAGGGAGATGAGGTCTGGGTGGGAACAGCTTATGCTTTTGCCGCTAACTGCCTCCTCCACGGGCTTGAAAAAGAAGCCTGGCAGACGGCCTATGGAGTATACCGGATGGTCTGGAGTCAGGAAGGCCAGGGCTATTTCTTTAAAACCCCGGAAGCCTACTTGAATCC
>JAQULR010000074.1:3206-4457 GCA_028749205.1 Acidobacteriota bacterium
GCAGAGATTTTTTCCTCTGCCGGTTACAAGACAGCAGCCTTTATTGCTGCCTTTGTTCTTGATGGACGCTGGGGGCTTAACCAGGGTTTTGACTATTATGATGACCATTTTGATTTGAGAAAGTATAAACATCTGGACCTGGGAACGGTCCAGCGTCCTGGTAACGAAGTGGTGGATTCGGCCCTAAAATGGTTGGAAGAAAATCAATCAGAATCATTCTTTGTCTGGGTTCATCTATATGATCCTCATCTTCCCTACGAACCACCAGAACCATATTTTTCTCAATACAATTATTACCCGCCGGCCAGTCTTTACAATGGGGAAATTGCTTTTATGGATGAACAAATAGGTCGGCTTTATTCCTGGTTGAAAGTAAAAGGCCTGGATAGGAATACGGTTATCATCCTGGTTGGTGACCATGGGGAAGGCTTAGGTGAGCATGGAGAACTGGCTCATGGCTATTTTATCTATGATTATGCTATCAGGGTTCCGCTCGTTGTGGTCAGCCCCCATCAAAAACTTCAAGGAGTAAGGGTTTCCAGCCAGGTCAGTGTGGTAGATCTATTACCAACAGCAGCCGAAATGACCGGACTTAGCCTTCCTGATACTCAGGGACGTTCCTTAGTGCGGTTGATGTTCGGAAAGACAGAGAAAGAAGTTCCAGCTTACAGCGAATCGCTCAGTCCTAACCTTCATTATGGCTGGAGTCCACTTCTGGCCTTGAGAACCTCAGAATTCAAATTCATAGACGCTCCCAGGCCAGAGCTTTATGATTTAAGGCAGGACCCCAAAGAACAAAACGATGTTCAAAATCTCTATCCTGAAGTTGGCTTAAGACTTAAAAGAGCTCTCGATGCTTTGGTGGAGCAAATAAGCCTGGGGGCTCCAGAACCGCAAGCTGCTAACCTGGATTCTGAAACCATTGAGCGCCTGGCAGCTTTGGGTTACATCGGAGCCTCAGTCCAGATGCAAACCAGGCCAGCTCGAGACCTGGCTGACCCCAAGGATAAACTGGAAATTTATGAACTGATTCAACAATCCGGTAATTTGATAAATCATGAAGAATACAGCCAGGCTGCTGAATATCTGGAAAGAGCCTTGAGCCTGGAGCTGGGTATCCCACAGGCCCAGCTTTTGCTTTCAACCTGTTATCAGGAGCTAGGAAGAAAAGAGGCCGCCAAAAAACTCCTGGATGAAATCTTAAAGGAAGACCCCAACTCAGTTCAGGCTCTAATCGCAATGGCCAACATT
>JAQULR010000075.1 GCA_028749205.1 Acidobacteriota bacterium
GCCAGATTCTGACCGTTGAGCCCGAAGCCAGCAATGATGACATGCTCCTGAAAAGTTTTTTCCTCCGGCACCATAGATTTAATCTCTTTCTGCATCTCCAACCGATCAGAAAGCTTATCAACTAATTGCGGACCAAATTCAATTAATAAAGGAGCTATCACCAGAGTCACAATGGAAGAGGCAATAAAAACCTGAAAAACCTGCCAGGACATCAAACCATTTTCCCGGCCGACGGTAGCCAGAACGAAAGAAATTTCACCTATTTGAGCCAGGCCAAAAGCCGACAGAAGTGAAATCTTGAAGTTAAATTTCAACAACCTGACAGCCAGGATGACCACCAGGCCCTTAATCAGAAGAATTCCGATAACCACTAACAGTACTGGCCTTCTTAAGCCCCAGACTAATCCGGTGTCAAGAAGCATGCCAACCGAAATAAAAAAGATGCTGCTGAAGACATCGCGGAAAGGCAAAATGTCAGAAACTATCTGCTGGCTGTAACTGGACTCGGATAGTATAATCCCGGCTAGAAAAGCTCCGAGTGCCAGCGAAAACCCAACCGAAGCAGTCAGGTAAGACATGCCAAGACAGAGTAGCAAAGTCAGAATCAAAAAGATTTCTTTGATCCTTGTTTTGACTATAGCTTCAAGAACAGGGGGCATAATTTTTCTGGTAACAAAAAAGACGATAAAGATGAGAATGACACTTATAGCCAGCCGCCAGGCCAGATCAAGGATAGATATGGTTTTGAACTCAGCCAGAGCTGGCACCAGAAACAGCATGGGCAGCAAGGCCACATCGTTAAACAGTGATATGCCGATAGACACTTCACCTACCGGAGATTGAATCAGATTCTTATCAGAAAGAAGTCTAAGAAGCACTGAGGTGCTGCTCTGCGCAGCCAGGAATCCGTAAAAAATACCCTCGTTCCAGCCAAAGCCAAGCCAGGCAAAGACGACGGCGACAATGGCAATAGTTAAAGAAACCTGTAATCCACCTCCAAGCCAGAAATATTTCTGAATTTTTTGCAGGCGCTCAAAAGAAAATTCAATCCCGATGATAAACAGCAGCATCATGACACCGACTTCAGCCAGAGCATTAATCGCGGAAAGATCCTTAATCAAGCCCAATCCACCCGGGCCTATAATTATCCCGGTTATTAGAAAACCAACTACTACAGGAATTTTCAGCCGGTGGAAAACAATAATGATCACAATTGAGGCGGCCAGAACAATTATGAGCTCAGTCATCAAAAACAGATTCATCTAACTTGCTTTCCTATAAATTAGAGGCTTCATTCTTTATATATCTTTATAAAATTATAATAATTTACAGCACCTGACAACCTTAAAATCCTGCTGCCAGGAAATCTCCTGGCTTATCAGCTGAATCTAACCATCCGGCTAATTGACAAATGCCCGTGATATTGAATATTATTAAAGCCTGGATCAAAGCGGGAGGTAAAAATGAAAAAAACAGCCGTTTTTTATCTGTCTCTGGTCTTGGTCTTGCTCTCCACCTCTCCAGCTCAAGCCCTGGTTGACTTTGGGTTTAAGGGTGGAATCAACAATTCGAAGATACTGTTTAGCCCCTCCCTTAATTTTCCCGGTGAGGACTATCTACAGGGGACGACTTTCGGCCTTTTTATGACTTTTAACCTGGGGCGGATCGGGCTGCAACCAGAAGTTCTTTATTCGAGGCGTGGCCTGGAGTTCCAAATACCGGTTTATACCCCTGACACTGAATATTACGCCGACTCTAAGGCCAGGCTCGACTACATCGAAATTCCACTCCTGGTCAGGTTGGATATCCTGCCTGCTGGACCATTAAAATTTTATATTTTTGGCGGCCCATCCTATGGTATTTTGCTGAAAGCTGAGCTGGCTCAGACTTATCAGGGAACAACAGAAACTGAGGATATTAAAAGCGATTTCAAGAATTCAGCCCTGGCCATTGTTGGAGGTTTAGGAGTCGATATTAAAATCCCGCTGCTCTTCAAGCTAACAGTTGATGCCCGCTATCATTATGGTCTAAATAACATTCTCTCTGACACTTCCAGCTTATTGGAGGCGACTGACAAAGCCAGAAACAGCGGTTTCTCAATCATGGTTGGCCTTAGTTTTTAGCTGACAGAGTCAAACTTTAATTTGGTTACCAGCGAGAGTGATCGGTCCCCGGTCTTGATTATTAACGAGCAGCCACAAAAAATGGGGACACCCTAGATTTTCACCATTTTTTTCTCTTTTTTCTTTTTAATTCTTTCATGATAAAAATAACTGCTGCCTAGCGTCTTTTTTTATAAAATGCTATGTCAAGGACAGCCAGACTGGTTATTCCCGGCTTGCCGCACCATGTGATTCAGCGTGGCAATCGAAGACTGAGGGTGTTTTTTAGCGCTGAGGGTAAGGCTCTGTATCTCAATATTCTAAGCCTTTAAGGCCCTGGGTGGGTAAGGAGTGGAGAGAGTCGAAAGAGTGGAAAGAGTGGAGAGATAAGAATAGCTAGAAAAATAGTGAAAATCTAGGGTGTCCCGATTTTCGACTTTCGGGCTTGACATTATTTACAATAATTGTTATTTTTAGCAAAAAATAGAAACGCATTAATAATGACTGGGTAAAATGAACTATATTGTATTCCAGCAAAAGATGAGGAGCTTTCCTGTCTTCTCAATTCGGGAGATTGAAAAGCAATTTCCCAGATTTGATACTCGACGGCTGGTAGAATGGCAGGAAAAAGGTTATATCCAAAAACTCAGAAACTGTTATTATTACTTCACAGATCAGACCATTGACCAGCAATTCCTATATTATATTGCCAACCAGCTGTATCGTCCTTCGTATGTATCGCTGGAATCAGCTCTGGCTCGCTATGGCTTTATCCCGGAGGGCGTATTCGAGACTATTTCCTGCACAACGTTAAAGAGTCAAAGATTTGAAACACCGGCTGGAACTGGAACCTTTGTTTATCATCATCTAAAGAGGGCGATGTTTTTTGGCTATCGCCTTGTTTCGTGGAAGGAATATCATTATGCCCTGGCGGAGCCTGAAAAGGCGATTATAGATTATCT
Organism: Acidobacteriota bacterium; assembly: GCA_028749205.1. GTDB lineage: Bacteria > Acidobacteriota > Aminicenantia > Aminicenantales > Saccharicenantaceae > Saccharicenans. The sequence goes on from JAQULR010000075.1 coordinate 3,065, forward strand.
TTACCTTCATCCTGAGGCGAAGACTACTGATGATATCGAAGCCAGGCGCTGGAATATTTTTTCAATCAAGGAGCAAATAGACACGAAAAAGTTGGCTGTCTATGAAAAGTATATTGGTTCAACGGCGCTGAGCAGAAGACTCAGTGTCCTGAAGGAAATGCTCGATGTTAAGTCTTAAAGAAATAGCAAGCTTCTTTCCGCCAGAGCTTCGCCGCTTTCCGCAGTTTATGCTTCGCGAGTATTTACAATGCAAACTTCTGGAGATCATATATTCGAGCCGGTATGGCAGTTCCCTTTGCTTCTTAGGAGGGACGTGCCTTCGTCTTGTTCACGGGAACAGGCGTTTTTCTGAGGATGTAGATTTTGACAATCTCGGTTTAGAAAGGGATGAATTTCCAGCACTGGCCAAGCTCATCAAAAAACAATTCCAACGAGAAGGGTATGAGGTAGAAATTAAGGTTGTTACCAGAGATGCCTGGCACTGTTATATAAGATTTCCCGGGGTGCTATTTCAAGAAGGTCTATCAGGGTATAGAGAAGAAAAGATCATGATCAGGCTTGACGCCGAATCTCAATCTTTTGATTATAGACCAGAGCGATTCATTCTGAATAAATTTGATGTTTTTACGACCATACTGACAACTCCACTTTCGCTTCTATTATCACAGAAATTATATGCCATCGTTAGCCGCCAACGAAAACAGGGCAGGGATTTTTTTGACGCCGTTTTTCTGATGGGCAGGGGTGTCAAGCCAGATTATGACTTTTTAAGAGCTAAATTAGGTATTGGTGATGGGGTTGTCCTTAAGAAAGTGATTCTAGAAGAATGTAGCTCGCTGGATATGGAAAAATTAGCCAGAGACGTAGAGCCCTTTTTATTTGATCCAAAGGATAAGCAAAAGGTAATAAAGTTTGCAGACTATTTAAGGCAAATAAAATTAAAAATGGGGACACCCTAGATTTTCACTATTTTTTTCTCTTTTTTCTTTTTAATCTTTTCATGATAAAAATGGCTGCTGTCCAGCGTCTTATAAATTGCTATGTCAAGAACCGCCAGACTGGTTATTCCCGGGTTGCCGCACCAGGTGATTCAGCGTGGCAACCGCAGACTGAGGGTGTTTTTTAGCGCTGAGGACAAAGCTCTGTATCTCAATATTCTAAGCCTTTAAGGCTTGAGGTGGGTAAGGAGTGGAGAGAGTCGAAAGAGTGGAGAGAGTGGCAAGATAAAGAACAGCTAAAAATAGTGAAAATCTAGGGTGTCCCGATTTTTTATGATTTTTTTATTTTTTTAAAAAAAATGCTTGACACGATGGAAATAATTTTGTAAATATTAAACATAAGCAATAT
>JAQULR010000076.1 GCA_028749205.1 Acidobacteriota bacterium
TAGTCTTTTTCCAGCTTTCAGAGAACAGCTTTTTCACCTTTGCCTGAAGCCCAAATGTTGTCTCCCTTACTTTGATATATACTTTTCATAGCCAAAAAACACCCGGTTATAGTAGAACGACTCTAAGAACTCCCGTAAATATTTTTCTTGGTCAGGAACTGAAGGCAAGACAAATAATATTGCTTTTTCTTTGGAAACTCCAATTAAACATGGGCTTATTAAAGGCATAAACTTCTTGTATTTACTGACCGGTTCAAATTCGAATATAGCACCGGTAGATTCCCTAATAATCTCGCTGTTACTTATTTCATCATCAGGAATAACGCCTCTTACGATATAGTGTGGCGGCAAATTATTTAGAAGACTTATTATCCCCAGACACTGGGGACAATCATTAGAATGAAAATATAAAAATAGATAAAATGGGATCTCCTTCATGCTTCTGCTTGCTGCGAGTTCCAGAGGGAATTCAGAATACAGATTAAGCTTATAATATTTATAAGAAAAACTTAGCGATATTACTAACAAACAAATCAAGACCAATATAATCAGATTTTTTTTCATTGCAACCCATATTTATATAATGTAAAAAAACCCTCAGCCCCTACAGACTTTTCAGATAGACAGTAAAGCTTTTTTTTGTTTTTGTCATAATAATAATCTGGCCGTTCGTAGGTACTGCCGAAATTTTCTAAAAGAGCTTCTTTAAGAAAATTTCCATGGTGGTCGTAAATTTGAAGGAAAGATTTCCATCTTGAAGTCTCATTATCAAAATTAGTATAGATAATCCCGACCACCTCTGAATCAGCAAAAATCTTAGCAACCCAGGACAGGCTTTTGTTCCAATTCCTGTATTCTTCAGAATTATGTTCAATATAGGCTTTTTTATATTCACGAGAAACTTTTGGCTTGACGTATTTATCAGTTTTTTGAGAAAAACGGCTGTGATTTTTTGTTTGGAGGTTTATCTTTATAATATCCAGGTTAGCTGTCCAAATGAAATAAATATGGTCACCATAATAATCACAATATTTCCAAGGGGGTAAGATTATCCAGTCCGGAGTGTCCCAGGGATTTCTTTTTTTACCAAAGTCAACTGGTTTTACTTCCTCACCCAGTTGAAGTTCGAATGGCATAAGATAATCACGACTCCCATTATTCATATCCATGGAAAAAAGGATATATACGGCATGAGAATTTTTGTCTTTGATAGGCATCCTAGCTATTAAGACCTTATCCTTTTGATCCATCAATTTTGCGTCCAAAACTGAGGTTGCCACCAACTGATTAATCATTCTAAAATCTAAGTCCTTATCAACGCCATAAATATATAGCTTTTTTGTTCTGGTATCTGAGATCAGCAACTTCCCATTTTTATAATCATGGAGCCAGGGTTCGGCAAATTCATCCGGTCCATAGCCTCTCCGGCCAAAAACGCTGACTGCCCTACCCTCATTATTATAGATCTTGAAATCCGAAGCCCAGACATCGCAGACTATAATGAAACCTTCTTCGGTTACAACAAATCCACGGGAAAATTCAATAAAAAAGCCTTCCTTTTGCTCAAGTCGCGTTTTCCCCTCATAGGTTATCTCTATGCCTGATAAAGAACCTACTGTAAATATAATAAAAGCCACCACTCTTATTATTCTCATCTTTTTCTTTAGAGGATAAAGGAAACCCTCTAATTGCTCCCACCTTTATTCAAGATATTTGTCAGCAACATTCCCCAGAGCTTGCGTCACGACACCAGCATAGGTTTTCCTCTGATTCATAACATCTAAATCCTGACCCCTTACACGTTGGATCGTCTACATAGTACCCCTCAACTTCTGGCCGCAAGGCTCTTGCTTTAATAGCAAAATTTGGAACAGCAACCGTAGCCGAAATCAAGATTAAAAAGCCATAGCCCAAAGCAAAACCTTTTTACGCATTTTTTTCCTCCTTAATTATAAATTAAATTCGAACCTTGCTTTTTTTTAATATCTAAAATAGAGACAACATCACCTTTAAAAAGTGGCATCTTTCTACCTAATGATGCTTTCTTAATATCCCTTCTGTTTTTAGAGTAAAAAAAAACATCTCTTGTCAAGTATTTTTTTTCAATCTCTATTTCGAGAAAATCATAAAATGCCTCTCTGAGCTCTATTCCTTAGCTATCCTGCGGATGCAGCAAAAAATGATTATTAAATCTTGATGGGCATATCAAATCAAAGATTCAGCTCCTGGATTAGAGTTAGATAGGAACCCTGTTATCTATTAAAACCGCAATGTGGTCGCGACGCTATCAGGGAGGCCATAGGACCCTGCTTATAATACCTAATTATTCGTCTTGTAATAGGTCGCAATGATTGAAGCAGGATGATTAGAGCTGCTGACTGGGGGGCAGCATAAGAGGGCAGTTGAGATCTAGGTCTTCTTTTCTTCGAGTCCATGATGGGGATGCAAATGATAGGGACGTGATACTCTGTCCCCAATTGGGTCCCCACCTGACTCAAGCTCGCCCAGGGCCTGACCTGGAATCATATAATTACCACTATAAATCACCAATGAGGTCGGTAAGTCATCGCAGCTGAAGTTTTCCGAGGCGAGTGCTCTGGTCTTCGGGAAAACAGCTTTAATCCCGCCTCTGCTCCTTCCTTCCTTCGCCTTGATACCTTACCTACTGTCTTGCGAGTTATCCTCCCTCTTATAGGAGCAGTATAAAAGTACGAAAAGCATGCCGCCCAGGAACTAATGCCTGATTACCTGCAAGCACCATCGAAAATATACTATCTCCTCATATACTATCGCCTCACCAAAAAGGGAATTGAGGCTCTGGACCAACAGTACTCGAAACCCCAGCTCACTACCCTTAACCCTGGACCACAACTGGACTGCTTTGGCGAGAAGAGGGCACAGAGAAAGTAGGCCACAAAGCGTCCTCTCAAAAAGCTGGCGAAAAATTAAACCCAGATAAGGCCTAGCTTAGAATTAGAATATGCTTGCTTGTAAAAAGCTTCTTCCTCTTTCTCGAATAGTTATGACCTTGATCGTCTAATCAAAAACAAAGCAGGTATCGACACCAATTCCATCACTACCGCAAAAACCATAATATAGGTTGCGGAAACTTCATACAAGAATCCCATGGCCGCACTGCCTAAAAACAGGGATAATCCATAAAGGGTGTTGAAAATACCATAAGCGCTTCCCCTTCTCTCTATCGGCACGAGGTCGGCGATGGCCGCTCTCATAATCGTCTCATGAATTCCCATGACCGCACCCCACAATACTATCGCCAGTATTATTTGCCAATAGGTATGTGAAAATCCAAGGAATGGTATGGGCAATGTCAAGGCGGGAATGGTAAACAGGACCATCAAACCCCATTTATCGTAACTCTTGCCGATAATTAAGGCTACGACGGCATCTACTCCCATAGCAATAGCATAAAGGATGGGAATCCGCGCGTCAGAGATAATCGCCTGCGCCTTGACATGGTAGGCAATGAGTTGAAAACTGGCAAAACCTGTTCCAGCCAGAAGAACGAAGATACCATAAAGCCAGAATACCCGACCCAGTCCGCCTTTAGCCTTCTGCTTATCAGTTTCAACCTTAGCTTCAAGTCTTTCCGGTACAGGAGCTTTTCGGTTGGCGATGATTAGAGCTGCCAAACATAACACAACAGGTATCCAGAGAAGATTAAAACCTCGTCGGTATCCCCCGCTGGTTATCAGCGCGAACGATAAAACAAGAGGGCCGATGATAGCTCCGACCTGATCCATCGCTTCATGAATCGCAAATCCCCAGCCTCTGCCGATGTTTTTCCCAGCGTAAGAAATTATGGTATCCCGCGCCGGGCTCCGGATAGCTTTTCCGATTCGTTCCAGGATAAGAAGAAGCGCCGCCAGTTGCCAGTTTCCAGCAAAGGCTAACAGAGGGATAGCTCCAATAAGGCCGTAGCCTATAAATGTAAGCAGCCAGTAGGCTTTGGTGCGGTCGGCAAGGTATCCTGAAAGCAGCCTTAAGGCATATCCAAGAAACTCGCCGGCACCGGTAACTAAACCGACCACGGCCGCACTTGCTCCCAGTGTCGCCAGGTATGGGCCGCTTATACTACGCCCTCCTTCATAGGCAATATCACCAAACATACTGACTACACCAAGTAGCATAATTAACTGGAAGGCTGTCTGGCGATAGTTTCCCGGTTTTGATTGCTCTGGCTTAACCTGACTTTCATCTGGTTTCATAGCTTCTTCCCTTCTCCGGACTGCGACCATTTTATATGAATTTCTGAGGATTTTACAGATCT
>JAQULR010000077.1 GCA_028749205.1 Acidobacteriota bacterium
TTTATCGATTGGAAAACTTAACTCGGAAGCTGGCTGGTCCTGAAATAATGGTTAAGAGAGACGACCTGACAGGCCTGGCTTTTGGCGGTAATAAATCAAGGAAGTTGGAATTTATCATGGCTGATGCTCTAAAAAAGGATTCTGATACTATCATTACCTGGGGCAGCCTGCAGTCCAACTGGTGTCTGCAGTTAGCTGCTGCCTCCAGAAAATACGGTCTAAACCCGGTTCTGGTTCTGTTCAAGACCTATGATTTACCTGCCACCTGGGATGGCAACATCTTGGTTGAGAAATTATTAGAGGCTGATATCCAGGTCAGAGAAACAGAAGAGAAGGGGAAATTCTTAGACCAGGAGACAGCCTTCAGGATACTTCAAGAAGTGGCCGAAGTTGAAAAGCAGAAAGGCCTTAAGCCTTACTTGGTTTCAGTAGGGGGTTCAGTTCTCGGAGGAGATATGAAAAAACCCCTCGGAGCCCTAGCCTATTTTGAAGCTTTTCTGGAGATTTATGAGCAAACGGCAGATTCAGGGCAGCTCCCCGACCACATTTTTATTGCTTCAGGTTCCGGTGCGACCCAGGCAGGTTTGTTAGTAGCTGCCAAAGCCCTTGGCCTTAAAACCAGAATTACTGGAATTGGAGTCTCAGATAAGAATGAGGAATTTTCGCCAATGGTAAAACAGATTGCTCTGGAATTAGCAGAAACCATGGAACTGGAGCTTGAAATAAAAGAAGATGAAATAGTCCTTTTTGATGAGTATCTTGGAGCTGGATATGGACTGGTAACAGCAGAGATAGCTGAGATTATAAAATTCATTTTAAGGACAGAAGGGCTGGTCTTAGACCCGGTTTATACTGGCAAAGCTATGATTGGTTTAATAGATCTGGTTAAAAAGAAATATTTTTCTGTAACTGACCGAATTCTTTTTGTTCATACCGGCGGGACCCCAGCCCTTTTTGCCTTTAAGGAAAAGTTAGTGCAGTATCCGTAATAAGTTCTTGGATTACGAATAAAGCAACTTGAGCTGGGTTATCAGAAATTCGCAGATAATCCAGATAAATTCTTCCCCCCTCGTTAGATATGTACTCTTAAGATAAGCCGCTCCTTGGGGGAGTTGCTTCTTACTCATAGATTTGCTTAAAGATTTCGGGTAGTTCATTCAGAGTAACTTGGTAGTGTCTTTTTTGATCCCGCGATGGTTGTTCACTGGCCTTTAGACCGTGACCGGTCAGAATAAGAACCGAGATGCCGGTAAAGCGGTCTTTTAGTTTCAAGTAGGCGGCTAAAGAAGCGGCTGATTCAGGCTGGACAAAAATCCCTTCGGTGGTGGCCAGCAGTTTCTGAGCTTCAAGCATTTCCTGGTCAGAGACAGAGGTAAGGAATCCTTGATTTTTTCTTATTAATTTTAAAATCAAATTTCCTGCCGGAGGGCTCGGATTGGAAATGGAATGGGCGATAGTCTCTCCGGGCTCTATTTTGCTAACCTTTTCTTTATCCTCTTCAAAAGCTTTAACTATCGGCGGGCAAGCTTTGGCCTGAACACCAATGAAAACAGGCAAAGCCTTAATCAAGCCTGCCTGTTTGAATTCCATAAAGCCCTTGTATAGACCAATAAGATGGCCCCCAGAGCTAACTGGAACATAGACAAATTCAGGGGCCTGGCCCAACTGGCAGCAAATCTCGAAACTAGTAAGTTTATATCCCTCTATTCTAAGTGGGTCTACTGAATTAGCGAAATAAATACCATATTTGTCTCCCAGCTCATAGCTCTGGTAAAAAAGCTGCCCATAATCGCCCTCAATTTCTATTATCAGTGGATCGAAAGCAGCAGAATAGTTAATGGCTCCAGCTGAAGAACCCTTTTTAAAAAGTAGAATCGCTTCCAGACCAGCTCGGGCGGCATAAGCCACAGTTGAAGAAGCCATATTGCCGGTAGAAACAGTCCCGACTCTTTTAAGACCCAGTTCCAGAGCTTTATGAGTTACTACCACCGAGCCTCTATCTTTGAAGCTAAGAGTAGGGTTGCTGATTTCCAGCTTGCCGTAAAGGAGGTTATTTTTGTCCAGCTTGTTTAACGGCAATAAGGGAGTTTGTCCTTCGGCCAAGCTCAGTTCTGGACGGACTTTATCCAGGGGCAAGAACTCAAGAAATTTTTCTAAGCTCAGGCTAAAGTTTTCTTTAATGGTTTTAATTTTGAGGTCTGAATAGGACACCAATCCTGGCTGGAGGCATCGGGGACAAAAAATTCTACTAGGTGAATAATTAATCTCGGTGCCGCAAAGATAACATTTAAGCTTAAGGTTCATAGGCTAATTTATTTTTTAGTCTACCTGAAGCTCTAGTTGAAGTAAAGAATAATTGCCAAGTTCGGACCAAATATTTTAGACCTATGGAATTATTGAAAATTTGATTATATTATAAGTCCAGCTTACAATTAATCTCTAATGAGACAAAGAATAAATAAAGAAAAAGAAGACGATGTTTATTTTATGAACAAGGCCCTGCAGCAAGCTCGGCTGGCGGCCCAAAGGGGAGAGGTCCCTGTTGGAGCAGTGTTGGTGGCTGGGAGCCAGGTGATTGCCAGGGGATACAACCAGCCAATTAAAAAGTGCGATCCTACTGCTCACGCTGAAATAGTGGCTATGAGAAAAGCTACCAGGAAGATTAGAAATTATCGGCTGGAGGGCATGACTCTTTATGTGACAATGGAACCGTGTCCTATGTGCTTAGGAGCCATGATTCAGGCTCGAATTAAGAGACTGGTCTATGGCACTGAGGACCAGAAGTCGGGAGCAGTTGTCTCCAGATTGAAATTCGATCTTCAAAAGGCCAATCATCGATTGAAAATTTCTGACGGCATTTGTCAGCTTGAATGTGGGCAGCTTCTAAAGGACTTTTTTCAGGAGAAAAGGCTTACTTCAAAAACAAAAGCCAGAAGCAAAGATTGAAAACAGCTTAGGCTTTAAGTAAATTACAGATTAGAGGAGAGGTGGCCGAGTGGCTGAAGGCGACGGTCTCGAAAACCGTTGTTCCAGGTGATATCTGGGACCGCGGGTTCAAATCCCGCCCTCTCCGCCATAATAACTCTTTAGACCGGAGTCAAGGTGGAAAAGATTAATCTTATTCAGGTTGGTTTTGGCCGGGTAGGTCGGGCTTTTTTTGAGCTTTTAAAAGAAAAGTACGATTACTGCAGTGGCCACTACGGATTAAAGCTAGAATTAAGGGGCTTGGTCAGAAGCCAAGGTGCTATTATTCTTTCTAGTACTAAAAGAGTCCTGAATCCTTCTTATTTTGCCACTGACGATCTTCAATATCTGTCTGATTGGATTCCAGCCATCACTCTGTCTGATTTGCTGGATGAATTCAGTCCTGGGGTGGTAGTGGATTGTACTCCTTCTGACTTAAAAACAGGGGAGCCTGGGTTTAGTCTGATGAAAGAAGCTCTGGCCAAGGGTTGGCATGTAGTTACTGCCAGTAAAGGAGCTCTGGCAAATCACCCTACTGAACTGAGCGATTTAGCTCGAAAAAATAAGGTAGCTATTAAGGCCAGCGGAGCTACGGCGGCTGCCCTACCAGCGCTTGATGTCGGTCTCTATTCCCTGGCCGGGACAGAAATCTTGGCTATTGAAGGAGTGCTTAATGGAACTACTAATTATATTCTTACCAGGATGACTGAGGGGTTGACCTACAATCAGGCCTTGGAAGAAGCCAGGGAGAAAGGCATCGCTGAGCCTGATTCCTCTCAGGATATTGAAGGCTGGGATACTGCGGTAAAAATGATTCTGATTGCCAACCAGGTTTTAGGGACCTCCATCAAATTAAATGAGGTTAAAGTAGCTGGGATCCAGGGAATTTCCAGAGAAGTAATCGATAAAACCAACAGCCTGGAAAAGGTCTTAAAATTATTTGGCAAGTGTTACCGGGAGGATTGTGCTTCTCCCTGGAAGGTAGAAGTTGGTTTGGCCCTTTTGGACTATGATCATCCTCTGGCCACGGTAAACGGGACTAATAAAGGTATTATTTTCTATACAGACTCGATGGGTTGGGTCGCTGTTACTGGAGGAAAATCAGATCCCAGGGGAGCGGCCGCCGCCTTGCTTAAGGATATAATTAACATCTATTTCATGAATTTTTAATCCTGGTCGCTAAGTCTCAAGTCAGATAAGCACTCGGATTCACCTTCCGTATAAGAAGAATTAGTTTTAGGATACAGATAGGTAATTGAATCCAGTTAGAATCCTTCATATTTAAATCCTTTAGGACTTCGATAAAAGATTGGAAC
>JAQULR010000078.1 GCA_028749205.1 Acidobacteriota bacterium
GCAGAAATTACAGTCTACATCCGCCCAGAAAAATCAAGCTCTAAAGAAGCTACCCTGACCTTAAAAGCCACCTCTGAAAGTGACCCTACAAAACACTCTACAGCTCAAGTCAAACTTTCCCTTTGAAAATAATTGATGAACAACTTCTATCCATGATCAGAGCTTAAAGCGGCCGAGCCTTTCCTCGGGGGATTAAGAATAACAGCTATCTCTGTGACATAAGAATTAATCTTACTTCTTATAAAGACGCCCCCACTTTCACAGGGCATAAATTTTAAATCTTACTGAACCGGAAATCCTTGAGGTCAAACTGCAGGCGGGCGAAGAAGAAGGCAAAGCCTTAATTAAGGGTATAAAAAAATGGTGGAGCTGACCGGACTCGAACCGGCGACCCCGTGACTGCCAGTCACGTACTCTCCCAACTGAGCTACAGCCCCACGGACCGCACTTATAATACAAAAAACCCCTTTTTCCGTCAAGGCCACCCCCTGTTGACAAGTCTTTTTAGTTCTGATACACTTTTGTCATAAAAATGAAAAGCTCTAAGAATCTAATTGAACTCCTCAAAGGTCTGCCCTATTTTGACAAGAAAACAGTTCACCAGATGGGCAAACACTTTGGACTTACAGACAATTCAGTGGATACATATATCAGCCGCTACTTAAGGCGAAACGAAATTATCCGGCTCAAAAACGGGCTCTATATAAGCTCTGATTCCTATCATAAGAACAGGAACAATATTACATATATTTATTATCTGGCGAATATCTTGCGAAGTCCATCCTACATAAGCTCCTGGGCCGCTCTCCAGTATTACAATCTTACCACCGAGACAATACCTACAATTACTTCAATAACTCCCCGGGTAACCCGTACTTACAGCAATAAAGTAGGAATTTTTTTGTTCCAGTCAATCAAAAAGGGTCTATTTACAGGTTTTCATCTCGAAAAAGGAAATTTTAATTTCTTCATTGCCTCTCCAGCTAAATCTCTTTTTGATTTACTCTATTTTCGAACCAATCAACTTCATGGTCTAACATTTAAAGACATAGATTTGATAATTGATGACCTGAGGATAGACATGCATGAACTGGCCGAAGAAGAACAAGATAGATTTTATTCTTTGATCAAGGATTTTATCCATGAGTAAGCTAATTATTGAGGTTTTAAGAAAGAAGCTTGATGATATTGCTGCCTATGGCCAGCTTGACGCCGAAACGCTCCTCAATGCCCTGAAAGAGGAGTTACAATATTATGTGCTCGACTTCATCTACCATCATCCAGAATACCATGAGTGGGTAATGTATGGCGGCTCTGCTTTGCACCTAATCCACGGACTTGACCGGATGTCGGTCGACCTGGATTTCGAGATTACTGACGATCTAACTGAAATATTTCTTGATGATCTCAAGAATGACCTGGAAGATTATTTTGTCGGCAATTATGCAGCCAGTCCTGACTTCCTTACGATAAAGAAAGTCTCAGGACGAGGCCTGCTCCTAAAATTCAAATTAGGCCAAGAAATAAGCTTCGGTTACCCATCTGACCGAATACATGTAAAGGTAGATCTCAATCACTTTGTTGCACCCAAAATTGCAACTGAACGCCGACCCATCAATCATGAACAGCTCTCGTTTATCATCGTAACTTATAACATGGCCACTCTGATGGCCAGCAAGATTGCAGCCATCCTGTTGCGAGGCACACGTGGTATAGGTAAAACCATATATGCAGAAAAGGGACGTGATATCTATGATCTGCTATGGTATATGAACAAAAAGGTTATTCCTGATTTAGATTATCTGAAGGCCAAGGTGAACGACGTCCCGGATATAAGAAGGTTATTTGACAGACTCACAATCCAGATGAATAAAGTAAACGATGAAAATCTCAAACAGGATCTTCTGCCTTTATTTACTAATCGGGCTTACATTGAAAACTGGCTTAGAAATTGGCATGAAACTTATCTTCAACTGGTTAATTCTTATAAAATATATGAGGTAGTTAGCCTGGCAGAAATTATTATAGACTACAATATTCGTAACAGCACTTATACATTTACTTACCTTTATACAACCAAAGACAACCGGATCCTAGAAATCAAATATCTCCTGGAGGATTTGTGGGTTAAGTTTCGAGATGGGGAGCTAACAATCAAAACAGATAAGAAAATAAGCCAGCTGATTAAATTTAAAGATCTATCTTTTCCTCTGAAACCTCCACTCCAGGAAAATCTGGAAAAATATGCAACCCTTTTTTATATTAAAACAGAACAATATCTTAGTAAAACAGGTAAAATCATGCTTGGGGAAAGCCTGGCGACCAAACTTATCAGGACGACCGCAGGCAATCTCAACCAGAAAGAACAGATTGTGCTGAGCAGGTCAACCTTAATGTCATGTGAACTCGAGGATCTGTTAAAATAAGCTCATAGCCATCAATCAACAAAACACTATATCCACAGGTCCAAAAGATTGGCCTGATAACCTGTCAAATGAGCCTTTTTGGTCAGAAGATCGTCTCAAGGCTTACAGGGCAACATTACTGAATCGAGCCCTGTCCTGAAAAACTCAGTTCAAAGCCTGGAAAGAATCCGGTAAATGCGGCACCCTTCCTCCAGTGAAAAATAAATTAAATACCCTGGCTCTATCGAGCTGTGGCTTGACGGAGGATCATCAGCTAAAGGGATCAACCAGGAAGAAGTCAACTTCCCTTGAAGATTGAAGCAATCAAGCCGTGGTTTACCGTCGCGGTAGAAGTTTCCGACTACGACCAGCCTGTCTGGCAGAACGAAAATCTCGCGGATAGCATAAGCCTGGGCCCGGTCTTTAAAAAAACCGGAAAGCGAACCGGAAAATTCGGGCTTTAGGGCTTCAACTTTCCAGACGGTCCTTTCCTTTCCAGAAAGGTCAAAAAATTGAATCAGGTAATGACTCCCGGCCGCCGCGGCTATTCGATCTCCAAGAAAAGCAAAAGCTGGCTCTGAGGCACTGACTAAGCCGCCGGCCTGAAGCTTCTTTCCATCGTCACCATAAGCCATGGTCCGCACCAGCTCGGCTTTCATTTTGCAGAGCGTTTTAGCTTCGGCTCCCTCTGTCCATTTTATAGCCACACGTTCAAAAAACTCGTCAGCCGAGGCGCTTCTCCCAACCAGGTAAAAAGCATTTTCTGACCGGCCAAGGATCTTAGAACAGCCAAATGGCAATTTCATCTCATGCTGGAGCGTTCCTTCCCGATTGTATTCAATCAGAAGACCTCGGCCATCAAGAATCAGGATACTATCCGCATCAACCAGGATGTCGCGAACTCTCTGATATTCACCAGGCCCCTCCCCAAACCGTCCGATAGTGCGGATGCTCTGACCATCGAGCGACATTATCATTACCTGACGTAACCTGGAGTCAAAGAAGACAAATTCTCCCTGGGGGGTTATTCGGCCTACCACGGGCAAGCCAACATCAGGGTGGTCAGCCAGATCCAGGACAAGCTTGAGTTCGAGCTCAGGCAGGGACTTGATATCAGGAAGAGTTTCGGAAGACTGAACTCCACCGAGGAGTGCTAACCATGATGTGACTAATATCAAAGTTGCCAGAAAACAGAGTTGTTTGATTTTCCGCATATGGTTTTCTCCATTTATTAGATATTTTACTTAAAGCAGGCACCTGCAGTCTTCAGCATATCGACGTAGGCCTGGTCTATCAAATCCTCAGCTCTGATTTCAAGTTTTTCCATGATTCTGGTGACAACTTCCAGCCCATTTCCTGGGTCTTCATCAGGCCGCAGCCCATATTCCAGCTCGATAAAATCTCCCAGCCCTTCAACTTGATCCAGATGAATCCGGGTCTGGCCAACCCGACAGACTGTTCGGCATTTCCTGATCACCCCACAGACCCCCAGGGCTGCAGTCAAGATCTTTTCCAGAGCTTCTGGGTCATCCACCATGGCCACCTCGTAGAGGCACGGCCGTGGGCCACTTACATTAGCTCTCTTATAGAAAATAAGTTCCCCGGCCTCGGTCCCCTGGATTCGTAGCTTGAGCCGTCCGTTTTTTATCTCAAAAAATTTATCTTCCTGTTCGAGAATCTGAGGAGCCGTATCGCTCATCTCCTGTGCCAGACGGCTCTGCCTGGCAAAATCTCGGGCTCTGGCCTTGATTTCTATATTTGTTGCCATCTACCTTAAACTGGATAATAAATCAAGGATTGGCCTGATGTCAACTTGCCTTAAGGATAACCTGAAATCATTCTCCTCAGATGACCTGAGGGTATATCAAGCAGAA
>JAQULR010000079.1 GCA_028749205.1 Acidobacteriota bacterium
TTGATTAACTCATATTTCTGGTCCCAGCGCAGATCCAGTTCCAAAGAGAGATTGATGATTTTCAGGGCCAACCTGGCTCTTTTTAGACCATATCTTTTAGTGGCCTGCAGGCTGTTTAACCTTCGAACCAGCTTTCTTATAGATTGAAGTTGGCCCATGGCCTGATGGTAGACCTGTTTGAGGGTTTTGGAGCTGAAGTCATTTTCAGGCAGGTTGAACCAGTGGCTGATAAGTTCAGGATGTTCTTTAAGCTTCTGATATAGCTGCTCTAATTCTTCTAAAGCCAGTGGAGTTTTTATTAAAGCCTTGATAGTTTCCCGGTCACCTTTTTCCATTTTTCTGGCCAGCTCCAACTCTCCTTCTCTGGACAGCAGGACAAAGCTACCCATGTCCTGAAGATAAATTTGCACCAGATCCAGAGGAATCTGGTTGCCTTTATTCTGGTCACTGGCATAAGGGAAAGGCTGAAATTGATTTTCGGCTCCTGGCCATGGGGTAGAATAATCTTCACCGTCTGGAAGCTGGCTGTCTTTCAAGCTAAGCCACGACCATAAGACTTTGTTTTCCCGGTCGAAATTATCTTGATTTTCAATCACCGGAGTTCTCCTTAATTTATATAATTCCTATCGGAATACTATAAATATAAGCATTTTTTTGAAGAAATCAAGAATTTTTTTTAAGATTTAAAAGATCCAGTTAGAAACCTTGAACCTATCTCTGTAGAAACACCGAACAGCCGATTTCCCACCAAACTAGAGTCGTTTTAGGAAACTAGACTAAATAACCTATCGCCTTCTTAGCAGCCAGCTTACTGGCTCAGGGGTTACGATTTAGCGATTTCATTTTTTGTGACAGGATATGAGCCTGCCGGAGGGGCTCAGGAATTCGGAAACCTCTAAGACATTGCTTAACCAGTTTAAGAGAATCATCCTGGTTAATAAGATGACCCGGGGAAATATAAATTGGCTTTACACCTGACCGGCTTCTTAGAACATAGCCAACCAAGTCTCCTTTATGCCTGATTTCTGAACAGCTGCCTCTTTGTGGTCCTGGCGACTCGAAGCTTCCTACTAAGCGAGATTTAGCACAGCCTACCGATGGGGTATTCAGAATTATGCCTAAATAGCTGGCCAGGCCCATCTTGCGGGGATGAGCGATTCCCTGGCCATCGACCAGAATCAAGCCTGGTTTCTGGCTGAGTTTTTGAATGGCCTTATAAACAGCCGGACCTTCACAGAAGGATAAAAATCCAGAGATGTAGGGGAAAACATGTGGTTCTATAATAGTCTGTTGTTCAAGGAGGTTGAGTTCCGGAAAAGAAAACAAACAAACGGCGGCCAGAACCTGATTGTCTAAAAAGGCCGAATCAACCGCAGCTATTAAGGATGGCTGTTGTTTTAAGGTGGTTAATTTGAGCTCTTTAAGGAGAGCGACTTGGACCTGACGGGCTTCCTGGATGGTCTTTGGATAAAGTATTTGTTTCAGATTCATCTTGTCTACAATCATTTTATATTATAACCTTTTTTATGGTTGTTTTTACCGGTTATTGCCTTTGATTTAAAATAATCGAATTCCGGATAAAGGAGCCTTGAAATAACCATGTTGGTTGCTTTTGATGTTGATGGCGTCCTGGTTGAAGTCAGCCAGAGTTACTATCGGGCTCTGCCAGAAACAGTATCTTATTTCTTAAAAAGCCCGGTTGATTCAGGGCTTCTACTTGACCTCAAAATAAAACTGAACCTGAACAACGACTGGGATGCCACTCTAGCCGGTCTTCTTTTCTACCGCAGTGGTTTAAAGTTAGATGAGTTTATAAGTCAGATGTCGGTTGGTCCCCCGGATTTTAGAAAATTCTACCAGTGGGCAAAAGATAAAAATATAACTCTCCCTGATTATAAGCTGCTGGTTAAAAAATTTGAGGCTAAGTACCGAAAATTCAGAGCCAGAGAAACCCTGAAGATCTCTCCAGACACTCTTGAGGAAATTAAATCTATGGCCAGAACGATGGCTGTAATTACCGGTAGAACCAGAGAAGACCTGGCTTATACTTTTAGAAAATACTCGCTTTATAAATACTTTGACCTGATTATCACCGAAGACGATCTCCCTTCTATCGAAAGAAGAAAGCCTTCACCCTATCCCCTTCAATTGCTTATCCAATCCTGCGGCTATTCCAGCCCCGCCTGTTATGTGGGAGATACCTTAACCGACTGGCAGATGGTCCAGAATTTTAACAGGGAAGAAGAGAAAAAAGTCCTGTTTATTCTCTACAGGAATGACCTAAACGGCCGGGTCAAGGCAGATTATTGTCTCAAGAATGAGAAGCAGCTTCTGGAAATCCTGAATAAGATCAGTCAAAAAGAAAAATCAATTTGACATCGCTAAAAGTAGTTAACTATAATCAAATTGCTGGCTGGAGAGGGATCCTCCTTAGCCCCGCTTCCTTTTCCTTAAAAACCTTGGCTCCTCACCAGCCAGCCTGTAAAAATAATTACCTTTGAGGGTGGATCATAAAAAAATAATTGAGGTGCCCACAGATAGGTTTTTATTCTGATAATTTGACCAATTATAATAGAAAATCTCGAGACAGGTTCAGTTTTAGGAATAATTGAAGCTGGTTGCCGCTTCAATTATGAACCGAAGATTGAATGGGGAATTAAATAGATTATCAGAGTAATTATGGAGGCGGCTAACACCCAACCTCTTTTTGGTCTGGTTTTCCGGCCTGAGGCCAGGGCTGCGATCCAGGCCAGCATAGCGATCAAGGTTTTGGTATCAGTTAAGTCGGTCCCGAGGGGGAAACCGCTCCAAAACACCCCAAAAGCCATTTTCTGGACCACAGCTCCCAGGGCAAAACCGCCGATAAAAAATAATATTGCTGCCCATCTGGCCAGAGGGGTCGGGTCTTCCTGCCGGTTAATAGCAGCCAGGCCAGCTCTGATGGCTAACAGCATGGCCAGAAACATTACCACCACATGAGCTAACAGAATTGAGTCTGAGACGGGTCCTTTAAACCTGATAATCACGGGCTCTTCTCCGGTCAGAGAAATTTCTTGAGAGCCGCTCACCAGATGAACCAGGTATTCAAGTTTGCCAGCAGCTGGCTGCTTGGGCAAATAACCTATAAGCCGGTTTCCTTCCTGTTTCATCGCCAGGATGTTCCAAGGACCATCAGTTTTGTACTTTTTGAACTGAAGAAAACCTTGAACCTGCCCGGTGAGTCGTTCGGGCAGTTCAACCACTACCTGGCAGTTATCAGTGTTGTCAGCACTCCGGGGCAGGCTGAATTTTATCTCCTCCCCGAAAAAACTGACTTGTCCGCTCCAGGGATAGGTAGGTCCAGTCTGACGCTGGTAGATGGCTGAACTCAAAGTTATGATTATGGCCAGAAGCCAGAGTAAAGTTTTTCTCATTTTGGCCTCACAATAAATTTAATAAATTCATGAACCTGGCTTGGTTCTGGGCTTAAAAATAATCCATAGCCCCAGTGCAATCAGCAGAATGGGCCAGAGATAAGGCCACAGGTCCCTCTCGATTATCTGAAGTTTAATAAGGATTATAATGACGCCAAGAAGGATAAGAAATATGGCGGTACCCGTAGGCTTAAAACCATTAGCGATATAGATAGAAATACCAATTATGATAAAAATGGCTGGCCAGTAATTAGATATTACCTCTCCGAAATCAATGTAGCCCAGCTGTTCAAACAAAAAGAGCCCCCCAATGATTATCAAGAGTAAGCCCCAAAAGAGGCGTCCCTGGCCTGTCTTTTTGTTCATCCTACCTCCAGCCTCAATTCAGTCCGATAGGAGCTTTATATCATAAAATAAAGAAGCTACCCAGCCAAATTTAATAACCACTCTTCAGTCAGCACTCAGGATCAGGAACGGTTTTTTATAGAAGTTTTTGTAGAGCGGCCGCAACCTGTCTCGGTCATAGTATTTATCCACGTCGATGCGTTTTTCATAACTGGTGACAATATCCAGGGGGATATGGTCATATTCGCCGTTCCGCAAACAAACCATCCGTCCAGTTTTGTTTTCCAGGACCAGATCCAGGGCCAGATTACCATAAGCCATTGGCACTATGGAATCAATGGCATCAGGGTCACCACAGCGGACCAAATAGCCCAGCTTCTGGTTAATGACGTTGATTCGCCGCCCATTATTGTATTTGGGCGATAACTCTTTCAAGAGAGAAGAAATCCGCTCACCAATACCTCCCAGTTTTTTGTGGCCATACATATCGGTTTCTT
>JAQULR010000034.1:0-4359 GCA_028749205.1 Acidobacteriota bacterium
GTGGCCAGTTCGCCGGATGAGTTAGATATTTTTGCAGTTCGGCAGCGGCCAGTTCTCTCTCTATAATTCTTTCCCTGGCTAATATTTCATCTATTTCTTCCCGTTGCTCAACAATAGCTGTAATGCTGCAGAGGAGAGGAGTCAAAAGAGTGGAAAGAATAGGGAAAGAAAAGAATAGCTAAAAATAGTGAAAATCTAGGGTGTCCCGATTTTTCAAGGGCCATGAGTTCCCTTCTTCAGTTTTTCCAGCTCCTTCTTAGCCGTCTCTCTTACCGGGTATTTAATCACTTTTTTTGGTGGTTGAGAAGGATCCTCGGACGGTATTTCCAGTTCTACCTTATAGCTATCAGTGGTTGCAATCTTTTCCAGAATGGGTATTACATCAGAATCGCCTGATTCCCCCAGAGCTTTAACCGCAGAATCCCTGGCATACCGGTTCTCGTCCTTTAGGGCTATTTCTTTTAAAGTGCTTTTTATCTTTTCTCTGAGTCCCCCTAAGGCAGTAAAACCTCTTTCCTTTGGCCTAATAAAATCTTTTAGAAGGATGCATACTTGACTTCTTTCTGCTGGGTTATTAGACTCAAGCCTTTTAAGCTCAGCTTCAACTACCTTTTCCGGGCAGACTTCAAGATAAGCTGCCAGATCATACACCGAACCAGCATGTTTAACCGCTATCTCAAAACCTTCTGGTTCCCCAGACCTGGCAATTATGTCATAAATCTGACGTGCGTAAATTCCCCAGGACTCAGACTGGGTATAAAGAAGTTCTTTAGCTACCTCTTCCAATTTCTTGCCTTTAGGAACACGCATCTCCCAAAACTTTAGAATTGCAGCCTGCTCCCTATTGTATAAATCAATCAACCGAATAATTACCTGGTGGTGAATCTGCTCCTTAGTCAACTGATGGAAAAAATTAACTGCCTCCATTCTCTCCTCGAAGACAGGGCTATTGAGCTTCTGGTAGTAGAACTCAATCCTTTCTTCAAGAGTCCGGCCTGGTTCCTGGCTAATCAAAACTTGACCGGCCAGAGTAATAATAGCTATCAGAATAAAAGCTAATTTAAAACCTTGTTTTATCATTTTTTTCCTCCTCATGGCCGTAATTATTCTAAACAGCATAACCTATTATATTTCCCCGTCTGGTAGCTCGGGCAGCGGTGGAAATGGAGGCGGAGAAGGAGGTTGATATTCATTCTGGCCTGCCCAAACTGCATGTCCCTGAACATAATATTCCCCCTCAGGTAGATCGGACGGCTGCGGGGGAATTTGATACCAGAATATCTTCCTGTACCCATTCTCACTTTTTACCTTAAGGTAGGTATCGGCGGCTGCCCCCGCCTGGCGTGCTGCAGTATAAGCATCATAATTCATCTGACTGTTGTTAGGAAAAGCAAAATCAAAAGCCTGGCCATACTGATGATTGGAAGTTGCTGAGGAATTCTGAGTAGCTGCATTACCCTGGGGTGTCCGGTAACCACTGGTGAAACGAATGTTAGTGTCGTGTGCTAATAAAAAATTGTTGTTGGCAGCAATAGCATGTTGATTCAAGCTGCGAAGAATATGGTATTGAAATCTACTTGTTTGAGCAGCAGTTCCTAAGAGAGCCGTGAAAGCTGCGGGATCAGTATCAAAAGCAGACCTGGGCATTGGTCTGCAGGCAGTGAAACCTTCATATTGCTGCCTCAATTCATCCAGATTGTCTTGAGAAACAATGACAGATGCCTCCTTGATAATTCCATAATAGGTGATTTCTGCTTTAATTATGTATTTTAAAGGTGCTTGTCGTCCGTTGGGCGCAGCGGGAGGGGAGGGAATAAATGAATAAATATAACCAGTTGATGTTGAGGGACTAACAGTACCGCTGTCTATTCCATCACTGGGATAGTCCAATCCGCTCCAGACTATTTGATTGCTTAGGTCTATATTTCCATAAAAAGCCTCGGCCAAGGCCTGTATTGTATCTCCGCCACCACCTCGCCTGGCCACAAAAGAACCATTTCCAGAAGGAGAAGAAGTATTAATTATTCTGATTGAAAGATTCTGGCTATCAGGGGGCGGCAGAGGAGGAGGCTCCGGTGTATTTTGGTCAATTACGTCTACCCCAAAGTAAGATGATTTGCTAATCACAATTATTTCATAAGAAATGGTATCATTTGGTGTGGTGGGATCACTGTCAGGATCAACTATGATTTCTACCATGTCAGAAATAGTAAAATGAACGCTCACATAGTAGCTCCCGGGATAAACCCAGAACGTGCTATAAGAAAATCCGCCATTATTTAAGCCATAGCCGCCATACCAAATAATTTCACGGGGGTTTTCGCACATAGTAACAAGGTTATAAGTCTCTACTGAATTTGTATAAACAAGCATAGGTCCAAAAATAACGGCAGCACAGTCCTCATTCCAGGAACTGCCACCGCCTCCTCCACCCCCACCACTTCCACCGCCCCCCTCACCGCCGCCTCCTCCTCCACCACCGCAATCATTGCAATTTGAGCATTCAGGAGGGCACCATCCATAATAATAACAACAATCATCTTCACCTGCGTAGGCTGATTTAATGGAAATAGCGTCCTCTTCTTCTGAAATATCTTGGGCTTGGCTGTAAATATCATAAAGACGGTTATATAAGCCATGGGGATCTGGTTTCCGGTTTTGGGCTCTTTCTACCAGATAATTAAGAATAAATTCGTGTTCTGGAAGATAATCACCATCGGAAGCAACTGTCCTTTGTATATATGATTCGTCTATTTTGGGCCGATCAAACATATCTATGACAAGCCTGATATTCCCTTCGAAGTCTTTAAAGAGCAGAGTTTCTTTTTTCATACCCTCTCTTTTGCCTGTATATCGGATTAGTTCAAAGCCGTCCGTATCAAAATTTAACATTGACGGGTTATAAACAACCCAGTCAAAAGTCTCTCCAGAATTAAGATCGTTGACTATCTTATGAATTATGTTTCCATCTTTATCTCTCAAATAGAAGATGGATATCTCATTGATGTTTTTTAAGATCAGTTGTCCGCTGGAGTCATATCTATACCTAATATCCAGAACGGCCTGACCATCCTGATAATAAGTTTCTTTGCTAACAAGGTTTCTATTGTTAAAATACCTATAAACTTCTGACACACCAGATTTATGTTTTAGGTAAACTTGATTTCCTCTGGAATCGAATCCATAGTTATAAAGGCCATCTTGATATAAGCCATTTTTTTGATTAATTTGCCTTGCAGGATAGGGATAGATTCTCCCATTTCGACTCATAACCCTTGATGTTTTACCCTTGGAGTCTGAAACCCCAGAAAGATTCCCCTCAGAATCATAAAAATAATTAAAAGTGTGTGCCACCTTTCCTGGCTTCTCAATAAGGCTTGTTTTTTTACCTTTGTTGTTCAATTGCTAGGAGAGTTCAAAAACCTGGGTTTGGCCAAAGCGGACAATTGATTTAGTGACACCCTGTTCAGATATTCTATATAAAATGCTATAAGCGGGTAAGTCAACCTCCTTCAAATTTCCACTATCGTCATATTTGAAAATAAGATCGCTACATTCAGGTCTTTTTATCCTGGCAATCCTTCCCTTATCATCGTATTCATACTGTCTTAACTCATTAAAATTATCAACAAATCTTATCAATTGACCTTTATGGTCATAGAAATATTCAGAAGTGTAATATAAACCTTCTATATTTATTTCCTGCTTCAAAATATTCGCATCTTGATCTCTAACATAACTTAAAGGAATCTCTTCGGGGTCAGCCGCCCAACGTTGTTTAGCCGGATCGATGGTTAAGGTTAGTTCAGTCTTTCTGCTGAGATTAATCTTCAAATTTGAGAGAGCGCGATCTTTAGATGTTTCTTTTCCAAGAAATACTTGATAATTACCTAGTGGCAAGTCAGAAAATAGGCATAAGCCTTGAGTGTTGCTCACATTTTCCTTTTTAACGCCATTTCCTTTTAACAGCACTCTCTCTGAGGCAACCGGGCTTCCTTTACTGTCAACTAAACTTAGAACGAAGTCTCCCCGCATGACTGTTGTCTGGGAAAAGAGAACTGGAGAAGAAGCTGCCAGCAGAAAAAGTAAGGTAACTGTAAGATGATAGAATAACTGACGCTTTTTAAATGCCTGCGGTCTCATCATACCCCCTTGATATTTCCTACTTGAAATTTCAACTAACATATTGCAGGAAATCTGTCAAGCATTTTTTTTCATTTGTTATTTACAGGTGAAAAGTGAACTATTGAGGAGGCATTCCATAAATAGGAGGAATACATGGAACAGATACCCGCTTCAAGCCGATATGGAGATTCGAAGCTACAAAAAAACTTCTGGCGCTTTCCAGCAGCCTGAGTT
>JAQULR010000034.1:4459-15902 GCA_028749205.1 Acidobacteriota bacterium
TGAAAAGTGAACTATTGAGGAGGCATTCCATAAATAGGAGGAATACATGGAACAGATACCCGCTTCAAGCCGATATGGAGATTCGAAGCTACAAAAAAACTTCTGGCGCTTTCCAGCAGCCTGAGTTCTGGTGGTGCCTCTCGTAAATAACTTCACTTATATCGCGGTCGCTGAAGACGCACCACCGCGGAGGAGTTTGAGAGGGACGGCATCGTTCCCCTCAGCGGGCAGCGGAGCGAAGCAAAGCACCGACGGGGAGCTTGACTCCCTGGAAGTGTCCCGTCTTAGGGGAAGAGTTTGGCAAGGTACTTATGAGACGGGACACTGGCGCCACTTTTCTTTATTTCAAAAAGAATATCAATCCGGGCGATTGCCTATCACCTTTGGCTGGGCTGGCTTTTGTCCCCTTTTCTTTACAAGTCTCTTTCGTCAGCATGGAACTTATGGAGCATTCTGTGAGCCACAGGTGCCAGGATGATTCCCATCATGGCGATAAAGGCCAGCCCGCTGAATAAGGCGTAAGTTGAAGCAAACAATTTGGCTGTATCTGTAGCTAATGAATTGATCGGACCCATTCCACCAAGAATCATAGAAGCCTCCAGCAGAGAATCTATCCAGCTGAATCCCGCCAGCCAGTGATACCCGGAGACGCCTATCCAAAGAACCAGAATCACCATCAAGGCAGCGACTAAAAGATGGTTGACCAGTCTTCTTAAAAAAATCCTTCGAGAAATAACCCGCTCAGACCTTCTTTCATACATCCTATCCCTCCTCTAATAACCTGGATTATTCATTAAACTCGGCAGGCCCCGAGATTTTCCACCATGAATAATACAGGATAATTATCTCAACTATTTCTGCGGCCCCGAGCCAGAGAGGCAAAGATTCCCAAAAAATTAAGACCGGCAAAAATTGTAAAAGTAAACCGCAGACTTCTCATGAACAAGTGGTAATTGCCCGGCACAATCGGCACATTGCCCATGACCACTGACATTATCATCATGGTCAGGCCAAGGCTGAACATCTGTCCCAGCATCCGCATGGTGGCCAGAGTAGCTGAGGCCAGGCCATAGTCTCTGGCGCTCACCGAACCCATCACGGCATTGGTGTTAGGTGAGGCAAATAGTCCAAAGCCGGTGCCCAGGAAAACCAATCCCAGAATCACCCGTGCGAGCGAGGTCTGCGGACTAACCAAAGAAAGCGCTACCAGCCCGGCCACCGTCAAGCCCATACCGGCAGAGGCTAAAATCCGGGGCTCAATCCGGTCAGAAGCTTTACCAGAAATTGGCGAACATATGGCCTGAACCACAGGCTGAGACACCAGAATCAATCCAGCTATTCTGGGAGAAAAACCATGAAGGTACTGAAGATAAAGGCTTAAGAGATAACCTACGGCAAAGGTCGAACTATAGTTGATTAAAGCTGCCAGATTAGAAAAGGCAAAAACCCGGTTTTTCTTAAACAAAGCTATCTCAAAAACTGGATGCCGCTGGCGGCTTTCATAAAAGAAAAACAAAATTAACAGTATAACCCCGGCCAGGCTAAGCAGGAGGCCATAGGATGCCGGAAGTCTGGAAAAGCCAATCATGAAGCAAACCAGAGCTGCTCCATAGAGCAAAGAACCCTTTGTATCAAAATCAGCAACAGGGCTGCCCTTGCTCTGACCGTCATCCTTATAAGCTTTGGTCACAAAAAAGAGAGCTATAAGTCCAGGAACCAGGGCCGTAAAAAAGATGCTCCGCCAGCCAAACTGCGAAACCAGATACCCCCCAACCACCGGCCCAAGAGAAAGTCCGGTATAGGTGGCCGCGGTATTTATACCCAGAACCTGCCCTCGATTTTCAGGAGGAAACGAAGAAGTCAGTAGGGCTATACTGGTCGAGAAAATCATAGCTCCTCCTACCCCCTGAACAATCCTGAAAACGATCAGAGAAAAACCGGAAAAAGCTACTCCGCTAAGCAATGTTCCAAAGATAAAAATACTGATCCCGGTGACGAACACTTTTTTCCGTCCGTGGATATCAGCTAACTTGCCAGCAGGAACCAGGCAGACTGCGGTGGTCAAAAGAAAAGCTGTTACCGTCCAGCCCAGAGTCACAGCACTCAGTTTGAAGCTTCTGGCTATATCCGGCAAAGCCAGGTTTAAGGCTGAGCTCATAAATGGCGTCAGAAAGGAAGCCAGGGTTGAAGCGACCAGAATGAATTTTCTTTCTTTAGTAAGCTGCATGTCTTTGGTCTTGGGATATCTTTATAAATGTTCAATAGACTCTATCAGATAAATCTATTCAACTAGATTTAGCCTAAGATAGCATTTTATAATCTCCTTGTAAATTATGGTCATAATAGGGACGGAGGTGCCTCTGTAATTTTTTTTGTTCTGAGTTATAATAGAGTTAAGGTCAGTTGAAAAACTCTTAGGAGAAGAAACAATGGTAATAGCTGAGTTTTCTATTTTTCCGACATCTGAAGGCTCCTCGGTTAGCCGTTATGTAAAAGAAGTTCTAAAGGTCATAGAGAAATCTGGCTGGCATTCTGAGACTGGTGCTATGTCCACCACCATTGAAGCTCCAGACCTGGCTTCCATTCTGAAAGTAGTTTCAGATTGTCATCAGGTTCTGGTGAACCTGGGTGCTCAAAGAATCCATATTGACTTGCGGGTTGACCACCGGCTGGACAAAGATGCTACCATAGATAGCAAGCTAAAGGCTGTGGGTAAAAGATAAGCCCGGCCATAGGGGACAGACAGAACAACCAGGGGAGGGAAAAATGGTGCCGCTTAAAGATGAAGGCTTTTCAGCCAATGCTATTAAAATCCTTAAAACCCGCTACTTCATGAAAAATGAAAAGGGCGAGCTAATAGATAAAAAACCATCTGATCTTTTTCGCCGGGTAGCAGATTACATAGCTTCGGCTGAAAAAACCAAAGAGGAACAGAAAAAATGGGCTGATAAATTCTTTGAGGCCATGATGAACCGAGATTTCCTGCCCAACAGCCCCACCCTGACGGGAGCCGGGCGGGATATGTGCCTTAGCGCCTGCTTTGTCTTGCCGATTGAAGATTCAATGGAATCTATCTTTGAGGCCGTGAAAAATGCCGCTCTGGTCCATAAAGAAGGCGGTGGCACCGGTTTTGATTTCAGCCAGCTCCGGCCCAAGGGTAGCTTTGTCCACAAGACTCAGGGGGTGGCTTCAGGTCCGGTCTCTTTCTTAAAGGTGATTGATGCAGCTACCGAGGCAGTCAAGCAGGGCGGCACCCGGCGGGGAGCCAACATCGGTATTCTGCGGGTCGACCATCCCGACATCGAAGAATTCGTCACTATGAAGCGCAACGGCAAAACTCTTAACAACTTTAATATTTCCGTGGCCATCACTGACGAATTCATGCAGGCTCTAAAACGTGATGGTAATTACTGGATATACAACCCCTACTTGAAGAAAAAGACCTCCAAGAAAAAAGCCCGTGATCTCTTCAAGCTGATCGTCGAATCAGCCTGGGCCTCAGGCGACCCGGGTTTAGTTTTTATTGACCGAATTAATCTTCTAAATCCCACCCGAGAGCTCGGACCCATAACTGCTACCAACCCCTGCGGTGAACAGCCACTTCACCCCTATGAATCCTGTAACCTTGGTTCAATAAATGTCTCTAATTTTTACACCGCTATCAAACCTGATGAATTCGACTGGGAAAAATTCGCTTCTACCATCGAGCTGGCGGTGCGCTTTCTGGACAATGTGATCGATGTTAACAAATATCCCCTGCCCCAGATTGCCGAGATGACTAGAGCCAATCGCCGCCTCGGTCTGGGGATTATGGGCTGGGCTGATTTACTGTTCAAGAAAAAGTTAAGATATGATTCGCCAGAAGCCTTAGAATTTGCTGAAAAGCTGGCCTCCTTCATGAGGGAAAAAGCAGACGAACAGAGTGAAAAACTGGGAGAACTCAAAGGTAGCTTCCCCAACATCAACAGATCCATCTATAAAGGCAAAAAACGCCGCAATGCCACCGTTTTAACCATTGCTCCTACTGGGACCATTTCCCGGATTGCCGGTTGTTCCAGCTCGATAGAACCAGTTTTTGCTTTTGAATTTGTCAGTAAAATTCTCGATGGCGAGATTAAGGATGTCCATCCTCTCTACGAGGCTTGGAAGAGCCAACATCCAGAGGAACCTCTGCCTGATTATTTTGTCACCGCCCATGAGATTTCTTATGAGGGCCATCTAAGGATGCAAGCTGCCTTCCAGAAGTATGTAGAGAATTCTGTTTCCAAGACCGTCAACTTACCCAATAGTGCCACAACTGAAGATGTAGACCGGGCTTTTATCCTGGCTTATGAGCTCGGAACAAAAGGAATTACTATTTATCGTGATGGCAGCAAAGCCGAACAGGTTCTTTACGCCGCCGCTGCCAAACAGAAACTTATCCCCAGAGAAAGACCCTTCAGCCTGCCTTCAATCACTGACAAAATAAAAACCGGACTGGGCAACCTTTATGTAACAATAACTTTTCTTAATGGCAGGCCTTTTGAAGTTTTTACTTCAATCGGGAAAAGCGGTTATTCCACTATGGCTGATGCCGAAGCTATCGGCCGACTGATTTCCCTGGCTTTAAGAACCGGTGTTGACCCGAAAGAAGTCATTCTTCAACTAAAAGGAATTGGCGGGAGCGAACCCATCTTTACTGAGGGCGGATTGGTTCAATCTATTCCCGATGCCGTAGCCAAGATTCTCGAGCGGCACTTAGGTGAGGTTAAAGAAAATAACCGCGATTTCTTTCGGGACATCTGTCCGGTTTGTGGGGCCAGCCTGCCGGATGAAAAATGCCCCCTTTGCCCCAACTGCGGCTGGAACAAATGCTCCTAAAAGTTCAATCGATTCATTACCAGACGATACCATAATCGTCACCGTAATTGCTCGAACCGCCCCAGAAAGTTCCATGATGCCAGTCAAAATAAATGGCATTGATCGGGCCAGAAGTGTATTTTTTGACTGAGATTTTATAGCCCATTTCAGCCAGTTTTTCCCTGACTTCAGTCGGAGTTTTTTCATTCAGGTCGAGCTTTCCAGGAAAGCACTGATGTAAATCAAAGGAATCGCGCATCTGGTAGCTGGTAATGTTGGCTGCTTCGCAGGCCTGCTGGACATTCATCCCGAACTCAACCACATTAAGGAAAAATTGCAGCAAGTTCTGGTCCTGGGTATCTCCGCCCTGTACGGCAAAGGAAAGAAATGGCCGGCCATCTTTCATAGCCAGGCCTGGAGTCAGAGTAGCTCTGGGCCTTTTTCCCGGTGCGATTACATTGAAGGGATTTTCGGCTTCATCCAGGACAAAGCTTTGAGCTCTTTGGCTCAGGGCAATTCCGGTTTTGCCAGCAATCACCGCCGGTATCCAGGCCCCGCTGGGCGTCAACGATACTACCCAACCTTCCTCATCAGCCGCCTGGATAGAGGTCGTTCCCTGATTCATGCTGGCCTCCAGCCTCGCTTCATCTTCTGGTCTTGCCTGACAATCTCTATTCGACCATTTTTCCAGGTAATGTTTGAATGGATTTTGCTTACCTTCAAAAGGATAGGGATCGCCGGGGTGGCTCTCCGGGTCATTGGCTTCGGGATTAATTAGCTTTATCCTTTCCCGGGCATAATCTTTAGAAAGGAGACCTTTTATCGGCTCTTCAGGCGGAAAATACGGGTCGCCGTAATAAAAATCCCGGTCGGCAAAAGCCAGGTTCATCAGCTGGTATATAGTATGAATATATTCGACACTGTTGTAGCCCAAGGATTTCAGATCAAAATTTTCCAGCATGTTGAGCATCTGCAGCATGACCGGCCCCTGAACCCAGGTATTGAGCTTGTAGACCTCTATGCCTTTATATGTGGTCATTACTGGCTCTTCGATGTAGACCTGCCATTTGGCAAGATCGTCCATGGTTATCAAGGCACCTGCTTCTTCCGAGGCAGCCACGAACTCCTTAGCAATATCGCCTTTATAGAAGCGGTCATAGGCGGCATAGATAGCTTCTTTACGGCCTTTGCCTGCTTTAAGAGCCTGCTCCTCAGCCTCAACCAGCTTTCTTAATGTTTCTGCTAAATCGGGCTGACGAAATATTTCACCGGGTTGCGGCGCCTCCCTTTCTTCTCCTGGATGAGTCAAAAAGAGAGCTCTGGAATAAGGCCATTGTTTGATTTTTTCTTTTTCCCGCTCAATCCGGTCTGAAGTATCCTGTTCCATCGGATAGCCTTCTGCCATCTGGATAGCTGGTTCCAGAACATCTTTCAGCCGGAGAGTCCCAAATTCAGCTAACATAACCATCAGGGCCCCTGGTGTTCCAGGAGTTACGGCTGAGAGAGGGCCATCGGCTGGCGGATATTTATATCCTTTCTGTTTATAAAATTCTGGGGTAGCACCGGTCGGGGCAACGCCCAGACCATTTATAGCCAGTACCTTATTGGTTTTCGGGTTGTAAATTAGCCCCTGAGTCTCACCTCCCCAGCTCAGGACATCGTGCATGGTACAAACCGCCGCCAGCATGGCACAAGCCGCATCAACAGCATTCCCGCCTTTCATAAACATCATCGCCCCGGTGGTAGAAGCTAAAGGCTTTCCTGTTATGGCCACCCAGTGTTGGCCGTGAAGAACCGGTTTCTCAGTTTTGTTTTGAGCTCCAGTCATTAAAAACACTCCTGATAGGATAAAAACAAAGGTTATCAGCCCGATTAAAGTTTTATTGAAAAAAGTCATGGTTACACCCCTTAATTTTCCTTTACAGTCAAATCAACAGTCATTTTATCATAAAAAGGGGGACACTCTATCATGTCCCTATTTTTTCTCGGCTAAATTCCAGTCCTCTCGGGTAACTTGTCTCGATTTAATTGTCATTAATAATTAAAAAACTCCGGATTTCTTCAGGTTTTGAAGAGTCCGGTTATAAGCGATATAAAATAAAAGGTTTTGCCTACAATCTTATTAATGTATAATCGCCCTGTGAATAAATAGGAGGTCAAACTATGATAAATAAGAAAACCCGCTTATTTTCATTTTGTCTATTATTTCTGGTGTTAACCTCAGGCCTGCTGGCCATAAATACCAGAGATACTGCTATGCTGACCCGGCCAGCTGTCGGACCTGACAGAATTGCCTTTGTTTATGCTGGAAACCTCTGGGTAGCTAACCTTGAAGGCCAAAACCCAAGGCAGCTCACCGTAGAAGCTGAGGTGGTTAGTCTGCCAGTTTTCTCGCCTGACGGAAAATGGATTGCCTTTAGCGCTCAGCGTGAAAGGAACGTAGATATTTATCTAATTCCCGCCGAAGGTGGCCAATCCAGGCGTCTAACCTGGCATCCTGGAGCTGATTTGGTCCAGGATTTCAGCCCCTGCGGCAAAAAAATTCTATTTACTTCCCCCCGGAAGGCAAGTTCCCGGGGCTCCTCTAACCTGTTTATCATGTCGATAGACGGCAGTTTTCCTGAAGAAGTCCCTATCCCCTATGTTTATCGGGCTAAAGTCTCCCCTGATGGACGCTACCTCGCTTATAACCATTTTCCGGATGCTTTCAGGCAGTGGAAGAACTACCGCGGAGGCCGTAATTCTATCATCGCTGTCTATGATAAAAAAACCAGCTCGGTAGAAAAAATTCCTCAACCAGAAGGCCGCTGCAATGATATTGATCCCATCTGGTTTGAAGACAAGCTGTATTTTGTATCTGACAGGAACGGTGAATTCAACCTGTTTAGCTACGACCTTGAATCAAAGGAAATCAACCAGCTTACCAAATACACAGATTTTCCGATAATTGATGCCTCCGGCAGCCAGGACCGGATTATCTACGAGCAAGGTGGATACCTGCATCTTTTTGACCCCAAAGCCGAAAAGACCAAACGTCTGGTTATCGGGATCTCAACCGACCTTATCGAGCTCCGAGAACGTTTCGCTAAGGGCACCCGCTGGATCAGGAACGCTGACCTGTCGCCGACTGGAGTTAGGGCTGTTTTTGAGTTCCGTGGAGAAATAGTTACTTTGCCAGCTGAAAAAGGTGATTATCGTAACCTCACCCAGACCACCAGAGCCAATGAACGCAATCCGGTCTGGTCACCAGACGGCCGAACCATTGCCTATTTTTCCGATGAATCAGGTGAATATGAACTTCATCTGAGATCGCAGGACGGTAAAGGAGCGGTCAAAAAATTCAAGCTCGGAGGTGCTGGCTTCTATGGGTCGCCGGTCTGGTCGCCTGATAGTCAGAAAATTGCTTTGGCCGATAACTCTCTCACCCTTTTCTGGATCGATATAAAGACCGGGGCTATAAAGAAAATAGCTTCCGAATATTTATACAGACCCGGCGGGAACAGTGAAATGTTTGCCAGCTGGTCACCCGACTCGAAATGGATTGCCTATACCCTTAACACCCAGACTTACATTCAGCGAGTATTCGTTTATTCGCTGGAACAAGATAAATCTTTTCCCATCACTGACGGCTTGAGTGAAGTAGCCGAACCAGGTTTTGATCCCACCGGAAATTATTTATATTTCCTGTCTTCAACTGATGCCGGCCCGGTCAAACAGTGGTTTGACATGTCCAATGCCGACCTCAGGGCAAGCTTTTCTCTTTATCTGGCTGTCCTCAAGAAAGATCTGCCCAACCCTTTAGCCAAAGAAAGTGATGAGGAAAAAGCAGGAGCCGGAGTCTCCGGCTCACAGGCAAAAGCCCAATCGGACAAAGCTCCGGCTTCTGGCAAGCAGGAAAAATCCGAGGCCCAGACTGGAACCACAGTCATCGATTTTGAAGGCCTGGAGTACCGGATCATAGCTTTACCGATTCCTCCAGGAAACTATACCAACTTGCAAATTGGAGAAAGCGGTCAGATCTATTATCTTGAATTTCCCACTATGGCCCTGGGAGCCATGTTTGCTGGCTCAAGTGGCCTGACCCGAAGCGGAAAGCTTCATCGGTTTAACCTGAAATCCAGAAAAGATGAAGTTATCATGGAGGGAATCAATAATTACCTAATTTCCGCTGATAACAAAAAAATTCTTTATGCCAGCAGAAACACCTGGGGCATCACTTCAATAAGCGGGAAAATTCAGGTCGGGCAGGGAAAAATCAACGTCGATTCAATAGAAGTCAAAATCAATCCGGTTGATGAATGGCAACAAATTTTCAACGAAGCCTGGCGGATCAATCGTGATTTCTTCTATGACCCCAATATGCATGGTTGCGACTGGCCAGCCATGAAGACAAAATACCAGAAGTTCCTGCCGGAGCTGGCCTGCCGTGACGACCTTAACCGCCTGATTCAGTGGATGTGCAGTGAGCTGGCTGTAGGTCATCATCGAGGTGGTGGGGGTGATACGCCCTATGAAAGAAAAACCCTCCAGGTTGGGCTTCTGGGCGCTGAT
Organism: Acidobacteriota bacterium; assembly: GCA_028749205.1. GTDB lineage: Bacteria > Acidobacteriota > Aminicenantia > Aminicenantales > Saccharicenantaceae > Saccharicenans. The sequence continues at coordinate 13,850 of JAQULR010000034.1, forward strand.
TATGAAATCGCCGATGGCCGCTACCGGTTTAAAAAAGTCTATGGGGGCTTGAACTGGAACCCGGAGTTGCGCTCGCCTCTGACTGAGCCTGGAGTAAGCGTTAAAGCCGGAGAGTATCTGCTGGCTGTTGATGGCCAGGAAGTTATTCCCCCCGATAATCTTTTTAAGTACTTTGAAAACAAAGTCGGTAAAATTGTGGAAATAACTGTTGGGCCAAGCCCGGACAGCAAAGGAGCCAGAACTGTTCAAGTTGTCCCGGTAACTGACGAGTTTAACCTTAGAAACCGTGATTGGGTAGAGGGCAACCTAAAAAAAGTTTCCGAAGCTACTGGCGACCGGGTAGCCTATGTCTATGTACCTGACACTTCTATTCGGGGATATATGTATTTCCGGCGCTATTTCTTCCCTCAGGCCTACAAAGAGGCCATTATAGTTGATGAGCGTTTTAACGGCGGGGGATCGGTAGCTGATTATTATATCGACTGGCTAAGCAAGCCCTTTATTGCCATGTGGGCCATGCGCTACGGTGCTGACCTTAAAACCCCGAGTGCTTCCATTCAGGGCCCCAAGGTTATGTTAATTAACGAAATGGCTGGTTCCGGTGGAGACCTTTTGCCCTGGATGTTCAGAAAGTTCCAGCTGGGACCTCTTGTTGGTAAGAGAACCTGGGGTGGCTTGGTTGGAGTGTTAGGCTTTCCTGTTCTTATGGATGGGGGAAGTGTTACCGCCCCCAACCTGGCTTTCTGGACGGAAGAAGAAGGCTTTGGTATAGAAAACGTCGGCGTGCCGCCAGATATAGAAGTGGAGATTACTCCAGAAGATTATACTGCTGGCCAAGATCCCCAACTGGTGAAAGCTATCGAAGTGATATTGGACCAGCTCAAGAATAATCCGCCCAAGAAATTGCAACGGCCTCCCTATCCAATCCGGGTCAGGAAATAACTACAGGCCAGAAGAAATTTACCTGGGTTGGTCTCGGGAGTTAAACTAAATCGGTAGCTTGATTTGGTTTTAGCGGCTCCCTAAATAGCCGTTTTTTCTTTTTATCATCTCTCTTTATTATCACTGTCAAGTCTGGTATAAATGCCTGAAGCCAGCCCTTAAAACAGTTCAATAAGCTGGAAACCCTTGGCTGGCAGGAGCTATAATTTTGACGATTCCTGTTATACTTATTTTGATTGCCACCGGATTTGTCCTTAAACTCTTAATCAAAAAAGAGCAAACCTTCAACTATCTTGGAATTCTGGCTAATGACCTACTTTTGAGCTTTTTTACTTTTGCCAACATAGCCAGTAAGAGTCTGAGGTATCTTCTTAGCTTAAAAATAGTTTTTTTATCGGTCATTAGCGTGACTCTGGTCTGCTTAGTAAGTTCCTATCTTTATGGGCTACTATTTATAAAAAAAGATCGCAGCTGGAGAGGAGCTTTGACGGTGCTTTCAGTTTTTCCTAACACTGCGGCCTTAGGATTCCCTCTGGTAGCTCTTTTTTCTAAGGATTTAACTCCGGCTGTTCTTTACTCGGCGGTAAATTTACTTCTGGTTATTCCCTTGGCTACTTTTTTGACTATCCACTATTCCAGTAACCACAGCACCCACCGAGAAATCTTGACTCGGACTCTGTCATTTCCTCCAATACCATTCAGCTTAGCCGCTATTATACTGGTTTTAATTAACGTTCAGCTTCCCGAAAGGCTCCTGGATTTTCTTCAGTCAATAGGCTGGTGGTGCCTGCCCTTAATGCTGGTTTATTTTGGCTCTCAGCTAAGCCTCAAGAATCTCAAGATAAAAAATGTTCTGGAAGCAGGCTTACTTAGAATGATCATCCCTTTCATTTTTGTCCTGTTGGCCTTCCGGTCAGCGGCTGAATCAGTCTTTCTAACGATCCTGATTGAATCTTCCATGCCTCCGGCCATCATGGCTGCTTCCCTTCTTGCCAGACACAAGCTCAAAGCTGAAGAAGCAGCCGCCGTCACCTTGATTCTAACCCTGGTAGCTATAATTATCATTTTTGGTCTTAAGGTACTTGGCCCATTTTTCCTGCCAATCTCTTGA
>JAQULR010000035.1 GCA_028749205.1 Acidobacteriota bacterium
GCAGGTAGTATATCCAACCGTAAATTTGCAATCGGTCATGGGCTTTTCATAAAGACAATTGACAATATGTCTCATAAGTTTTAGTATAGAAGTCTAAAAGCAGCACAGGATTTGGTTTATGACTATACCAATGATCCTGACTATAACCAGAATTATCGCTGTCCCCGCGCTGGTTGTAGTCTTACTAACTCCTTTCAATGGCAGTGAGATTCTGGGCTTTGCTCTGTTTGTCTTTGCCTGCTTAACTGACATGCTGGACGGATTCTGGGCCAGAAGGAAAAATCTGGAGACAGTTTTGGGTTCATTGCTTGATCCTTTGGCTGACAAACTCCTTATAGCCTCAGCTCTTATCTGTTTGGTGGAAAAGGGAGTGGTAGCTTCTTGGATGGCCATCATCATTATCGGCCGAGAAATCGCCGTTACTGGTTTCAGAGCCCTGGCCTCTTCAAAAGGTTGTAATATTCCGGCTTCCAACTGGGGTAAGCTTAAAATGACTTTTGAGACAGTGACCCTGGCGATTTTGATACTTGGGCCGGAACACCTGACCATCCTTTTCGGTATAGCCCAAACTATTGGTTTATGGATGATTGTGATTATAGCGCTGATCTCAGCTTTGGAATATTTTATCCGTTTCGGACCACAGGTTTTGAAAGAAACCTCATCCTGAAACTTCCGGCCTGACCTGGATTATTCACAAATAACCCAGGTTAACCGGCTTTATTTCACACCTGATATATTTTTCTTGGGGGAAATGTGGGACAGCGGGAAAATAGGTACACGAACCGATTTAAGTAGAGCCTCTTTGAGCTAAAGTCCATAAGCTCCTGGTATTGGAGAAGGCGAAACCTCGCACCGAAAGCCCATCAGAATTTAGCATTTATCCCTGCCCTTCAGTCCAGGGCTTTTTGGTGCTTGGGAAAATCGCATCATGTCCCGATTTTCTGATCAAAGTTAATTGAAAATATCGAGACAGGTTCAGTTTTATGAATAAAGTAGCTTGAACTTTTCTAACGAATCCATGTCCTCTATGTTATAAAGGGCCGGTGGGGTGGGCCAGTTCCTGGAAATCCTTTTGAGAAGACCGGTTAAAACCTTGCCCGGGCCCAATTCTACCGCCAGCCCGATTTCCTTATCACCCAGCTTTTGCATTGAGGGATACCAGAGGACTGGACAGATAATCTGCTTACCGAGAAGTGCTCTGGCCTGGGTGCCGGTTCGGATTTCCTCAGCCGTAACATTGGAAATAACTGGAAATTCTGGATCGTTAAAGCTAACTTTGTCCAGATCAGCTTTAAGTTTCTCGGCCGCAGATTTCATCAAAATCGTGTGGAAAGGAGAGCTAACTTGAAGAAATACAGATCTCGGGGCTTTGAGCACAGCTAAAGCTTCTTCCACAGCCGTTTTTTCTCCAGCGATTACAATCTGATCTTCTGAATTCCAGTTAGCTATCTGAACTAGGCCAGAGCCGACCGATTTTAGTCCTTCCTCAACTTTTTGGTAATCAAGACCAAGAACGGCAGCCATAATTCCAGCTCCAGGAGGTAGGGCCTCCATCATATAGCGCCCCCGGTTAGCGACAAGCCTGAGCCCATCCTCAAAACTGAGGCTGCCCGCCGCTACCAGGGCTGAATACTCACCCAGGCTATGCCCGGCCGCCAGATCTGGTTTTATACCCAGCAGATCGTAAGTAAGGTAGCTAACAGTAAGCAAAGCTGGCTGGGTATAGCAGGTTAATTTCAGTTCTTCTTCCGGGCCGTTAAAGCAAAGCTTGGTAAGGCTAAAGCCCAGAAGCTCATCAGCCCGGCTGAAAATCTCTCTAGCCTTTTGGCTCTTTTCATAAAAATCTTTACCCATGCCGACATACTGCGACCCCTGTCCTGGAAACAAGAATAATTTTTTGCTCATTCTTTCTCTCTTTCTTTAATCTTGTTAAGACAATCAGAATAAATAATTATTTCTGCTCTCTGCCTCAAGTCCCTGGTCCAATCTGCTACTTGCTGCTGTCTTCTCTGGCTTTGCAATCTGGCTTCAATTTCGTCAAGAACTGCCACCAGCTCAGCCGGGCTTTTTCCCTGAGCTTTCTGTTCAGGCACATAAACCTGAGCATAGTAATCTTCAATTTCTTTTAGCGAAATATAAATCTTTTGGTCAAATCTGGTTTTGATTACTTTCTCAAAGAGAATCTTGTCTTGAAGATAGCTCTCTAAATCATTCTCTGCCATCCCCAAGGCCTGATATTTTTCTTTAAGAACTTCAGGGCCCAGTTTGTTTCTTAAATCATTCAATTCTGCTTTTATCTCTTCCTTAGTTACCTGAAGCTGTTCTCGGGCCAGTCTAAGCACCAAAAGCCTATCAACATACAGGTCAAGTAGTTCTTCGGCAGATAAGGGAACTTCCTTTAAATCTGATAGCAATCCAAAAGATTTAACTACCTGGAGATCGAACCAGGATACTGGAGTATTATCCACACTGGCCACTAAACAGTTGACCAGTTCTTGGCTACCAGCCAGTCCAATCAGCAGACTTAGCAGTGAAAACATCAGGACGAATATTTTAATACGCTGGCCGTATCTGGAATCTTTGTTCATATTCATAACCCTAAACCTAAAACATATTACCTATAGTCAAGAAGAAAAGTGGCTTCCATTTCTTATCAGGTGGATTCAGATTCCAACCCACATCAAAGCGGACCGGACCAAGAGGGGTTCGGAGACGCAATCCGGCTCCTACGGCCTGGTTCAATCCGAGAAAATTAAACTCTTTCATTTCCGAGAAGACGTTACCGACATCATAAAATACTGCTGCCTCAAGACTGGGCAGGCTTCTGAATAGTCTGAATTTAGCCTCCATATTAAGAAGAAAAATTGCTTTACCCCCAAGCGGCAGGTCAGACTCTGGGTCTCTGGGACCTAACATTTCAAAGCCTTCTCCTCTAAAAGAATTGCTGCCGCCACCGAAAAATCGTTCCGGGATGGGCACAGTCCCTGAAGCCAGGCCATATCTCACAATAGTAAAGAAATTAACCCCTCTGCTCAGAGGATAAAAGTACTGAAATTTAGCAAAAAGCTTAAAAAAATTAGACTCGGTATTTAGTAGAGGATAAGCCCTTTCCAGAGCCAAACTGAAAAAATAACCATTCTGGGGATTAAAAGTATCGTCCCGTTTGTCACGGATAAAAGTAGCTGAGCCATAGGCAATAGAATAAGGAAGTCTTTCTCTTTCGACTTCAGATTCTGAAATTTCCAGGTTAGTCAGTTTAGTTTTCAGGGCTCCCCCTGCCAGTAATAGTGAAAAATTGGCTGGCAGGTTCCTCATAGTTGAAAGCGACAGTCCCCGCCGCTCGTAGCTAAAACTTGTTCTGTCCTCCTTTTCTAGATAACCGCTGAAATAAGTCCTCATTCTCAAACCAAAGAAATATGGCAATTGCCAGCTGGCAACCAGTCTCTTTTCCACCAAGCTGAACTGCCCCACCAGGCTTGCCTGGGAGGCATTACCGAAAGCATTATAACGTATGTATTCCGCTGTAACCCTTGGCCGTAGATCGTTTTCCCACAGGACCAGAGATTTGACTTCTTCTCTGGTTTCTATTCCCAATCCAACGCCGACATAATTTTGGTCCCCCTCTCTGACTTGTATGGATAGGTTAACCGTATTGTCCGAAGCTGGCAATTCTTCCAGCCTAACTTCTGAAAATACCCCCAGGCTGTCCAGCCCTCTTTTACTTTCTAATAGGCGCTCATACTCAGCCCACTGGCCTGGCTTTACCTGAATTTCTCGCTCGATTATACTCCGGCTGGTAAGATGATTACCAGTTATAAAAATACTACCAATTTTAACCCGCTGTCCCTCATTAATTTTTATAACCAGATCCACATTATTTTCCGAATCCGAAAAAGTCTCTATCTCAATCTGAGTTCCTCGGAATCCCTTATTCAGGTACAGGAAGTTAATCTTTTCCAGATCTCTCTGCAATTTTGGCTTGTAATAAGGTTGACCCGGCCGACTATCCAGAATCATAACTATTTCTTCCATGGGAATAGAGTCGGCGCCCTGAATTTCCAGGCTTCTTATAGTCTGGCGTGGACCCTCTTCAATAAAATAGACCGGCGTAGCTGAATCATCCTGGCGGATAAAATTCAAATTCACTTTAGTATTTAAAAAGCCCTGTTCTCGGTAAAACTGCCTGATTCTCTCAGGCAGCTCAAAGATTTCCTGGCCATCAAGATAAGGCAAAAAGGGAGACTTTTCTCCGATCCCCAAGCCTTTTTTTAGCTCCTTGTCAGTAAAAGTATTTAATCCTCTGAATTGAACAGGATTGATTTTTAATTTTGGTCCCTGGTGAACTTCATAAGTTACCAGGAGCTCATTTTCTGTCCTGCTAATCTTAGATCTAATGGTGGCTAAAAGATATCCTTTTTTCCTGAGTTTTTTAAGTAAAATAGCCTCTCCTTCAGATAAGGCCCATTCTTCAAAGACTTTCTGTTCCCAGACAGGCTGAACAACTTTGGGGGAGATCTTGGTCCCAATAAGGTTGATGGTGATTTTTACTGAGGGATCGATATCTAGGCTCAGGTCAATTGTCCCCTTCTCCTGATCAATTTTTTCCCCAGCCAATTTGACTTCGGCCCACCTATATCCCTGTTTATTAAAAGCCTTCTTAATTCGGTCCAGTCCATCGGTCAGCTTTCGGGGTACGTAGTAATCACCAGGCTTCAATCCCAGAATCTTGGTTAGGCGTTCTTCGGGAATGATATTCTGGTCCTGGAAGACGATGTTTCTAACTGTCAGCCGTCTCCATTCGGGCACGCTTATAGTTACATCAACCAGGTTCGAGTCTTCTATCTTTTTTATCTCAAAATCAACTTGTGGTGAAAATAATCCTTCATCGGCCAGAATGTTTTCAATTTCCTCGATGGCTTTAGCTTTGGTATTTTCAGTAAGAATGCTACCTTCTTTTAGGAAAAACAGTTCCTGGCTTATCCTTGATCTCAGACTCCGAGCAGCAGAGATTTGAATATTCCTTATAACTATATGTCTGGTAAGAACATAAGTCAGCTCCTGAGCTGGAAAAGGACTGAAATAGATTTCAGCTTTGGCAAAGAAACCTGTCTGCATTAATTGTTTTAAGCTCTGGTCAATCTGATAATCTGAATAAGCTTTGCCAGGTTGAAGATTAATCAGGTTCATTAACTCGGGTTCGGCAACTTGTCCATCCACCAGGATGGTAATCTCATTGACAATCCGGTTCTCTTCCTGAGAATAACCCACTCCAGCCGTAATCAGCAACAGAATTATAATTAGTAGCCGCCCTTTATTTCTCATTCAAAATCTTCTTCTTAATTTGAGGTCAAAGCTCAGCCGCCCCAGCTCATTCCTTATAGCTACCAGGGATAGCCCCCTGGATAGTTCCCATTCTAATCTGACAATTTCTTCTCTCTGAGTTGCTAAATTAGTAGAATAAACTATGGAGAAATTCCTGGAAAGGCGCTTGCCTACTGTTAATCTGGCGGTTATTTCTGATGTGCTGCCCATCACAAAAGGATCAAGGCGAAAACGGTCCAGGCTGAAAAAGCTTTCTGGCGCCCGGGACAGTTGATAGGAAATTAACGAAGCAGTGCTCATCTGGGTGGTATCTAAGGAGTACCTCCGTTGATAGGACTCACCCAGTGCCAGTAAAGATAGAATTTCCTCAGGGGGAAGTGGCGGAGAGGATGAAAACTCTGGTTGAAGTCTGCTGATTGGTCCGGTCAGTGAGAATAAAACATGATAATCTTTAACATAAGTCTCTACCTGAAAATCAAGATATGGATCGATAACCAGAGGATTAAAAAAACTCACCCGGCCCCTCAAAATCCTGAAATCCTGGTCTTGAAAATAAACTGTTCCTGAAAGGGTTTCAATTTCCCCGGTAATAACCGGGCTGCTAAGGGTTCCGGAAATAGTCAGGTCCAGCCTAGCTCTTAACCGGCCCAAGGAATTTTCCATCCAGACATTGTCATTAGCCCTGAGCCTCAAGTTAAGATTAAGGTCATCGGTCCAGCTTCTTTGATCCTCTTCAAGATAAGCACTGGAAGAAAAGGACAGCTCCTCCCAGAGTTCCCGATTCCACAAAAATTCTCTCAGGAGAAAATCACCTTCCAGTACTGACCGTTCACCTTCTTTGAAAAATTTGAGCTGTCCATCAGCCAAGGCTCTGGTGCGTTCGATGACTGAAAGTTGCATGTTCTGGCCATCCATTTGAATCTGAGCTTTTTCCAGGCCAGATTGGCCAAAATTCAACTCTCCAAATCCCTGAACCTGTCCCCCGCCAAGCAGGCCTTGAAATGACTTTATAGAAACTTGATTATTTTTGATAAAAGCCAGCCCCGAAAAATCAGTCAGAGCATGAGCGAAACCAGGAATTGGTATCAAACTTCCCTTAAGCTCAAACGCACCCGTCAAATCAACTGAAGACACTGGACCTTGGAAACTGAGCAGATAATCAACAGAACCCCTGGCTCCCTTTCTAGGTAAAAGTAAATCTAAGTTAGTCAACTGGCCCTTAACTTCTCCAGAAAGAAAATCACGGTCAAGGGGAATCTCCAATTTGACTTCATACTTGCCACCCTCGGGCAATAGGTTTCCTGTTATTCCAACACTCAGGCTGTTATTGATCAAATTTAGGTTGTATTCCCCAGAAGAAGCTTGAGCCTGGAGAAAATAAACTCTTAAAGGCTCAACGGAAAAACTGCCCCCGAAATTGTCCTGACCGAAGATACCCTGATCCTTAAGTTCTAAGGAAATCTGACCAGAAAAATCATCTAAAAAAGGTTGAAGTTCTACCTGACTTACTTTGAGATCAAAATCATAGCTGTCAGGTTCAAATCCGAGAGACAACCGGCCCGACACTTCTCCTTCATTCAGTTTAAATCTCAATTTAGGAAAACTGAGAGTGTCATCTCCCCAGACAATCCGGCCCTCAACCTCTTCGATTGAAATTCCCAGCAAGAACAACTCATCAGAAAAGAAATCTCCTTCAATATCGTCTCTTTCTGGCCCAGAAATATAGATAAATTCACCTCGGGCAGGCCCTCTAATGGGAAAATCAACTTCCAGATAGGACAGAACTGTTTCTATTAGAGCTCTTTCCATAAGAATCTTGGTCTCTATCTCCCCCTTCTCAGTTTTAACCTCAATTTCCCCCAGAAAATTTTTGTCCACTACATAGACCTTACCTTCGACTTCTCCTCCTTTCACTGCAACCTGACCTCTGGCCGTGGCTAAATCAAACCTTTCGAACCCAGCCGGAGATAGAGAAAACTCGAAATTTAAGTCCGGGTGATAATAATCTCCACTGACAACAATTTCACTTCTGCCGCCACCCCTGATCTCGGGAAAATCAAAGGTATCATTTAGAATATCCTGAGTGAATTCCCGAGCAGCTTTGATATCAGCGAATTGCCCCCTAATCCCCAGATCCAAAAAATTACCAATGACTATTTGGCCATCAATATCGAGACGGCCAAAGGAAGTCTTCAAATCCTTGGCTTGAATTTTTAGATCCTTTTTTGGGAGGTTAAGATCTATATTTACCAGACCATTAAAGGCATATCTTTCCCCAGCAGATCTAGCCTCAACATCATCTCTAAACTCAGCAAAAGCTTGAAGTTGATTCCCACGGAGCAAAAACTTGCCCCAGGCAGGAGAAGCTACCGGCCAGGGGACCGAGGCATAAGTCATAATTGGGTCTAAATAGAATCCGAACATCTGGCCTTCAATCTTGCCAGAGCCATAATTGATAATAACCCTTTCTACTGGTTGTTGATTCTTTTTAATCTCAGTCAGAACCTGGCCTCCTTTCCCAGGCTCAACTCGCGCCTGACCCTCGGCTAAACCCATTTCGACTCCGTTTAGCCAGAAATCTTTAATCCTGTAATTAGCCTTCACCACTACTGGCCCGTTCTCATTAGTTATCGTTACTTCACCTGAAGCCTTTCCTTGCCAGTCGAAAGGAAGGTCCAGAGCGCTCATTATGAAACTAGTGTCAAGATTATAAACAGCTCTCAGGTCAACTCTAATAGCTTCCGCTCTGGTAATTTCTCCTTCTAGCCTGATGGCTGAGTTAGCCCCCTGGACAATCAGCCGGTTGACATTAACCGTCTGCCCCTTAGTGGTTACCAGGGCTTCCAATTCTCCTTCAAGCATTTCGGGAGAGTCATAAGGCCTAATTTTAGACCTGGCGGACCTTAGCATAAGATAAAGGCCATTCTCATTAAGCCTGAAAAATGCAGAGACACCCGATAGCTCATAACTTCCCTCATCAATCTCAAAAGAAAAATGTCCATCATTTAGGTATCCGCTTTCGATGACCAGGGGGAAGTCGACCGAAAAGCCAGGCTGACCGCCGGATTCTTTTTCGCCCTGATTGGACTCAGCTTTATAAAAAAGAACCGGCCTGGTTGCTTCTATTCTAACTGGCTTGTCTTTTCTTACCAGAGATATTAAGGATATGGAAATTTTTAAGCTATCAATCGAGAACTTGGGATTATCAGAACGTGTTTTTAGGTTACTGACAGTCAATCCTGGAGGTACATAGCTGAGCTTTAACTCACCCACTTCAAAGGCCTGGTCAAGCCTTTCTCCTACTTCCCTTAGGACAAGACTCCTGGCTAAGGATAGAACCGCCAACAAAAAGACCACTATTATCAAAAAAATGATCAGGCCTTTTCTTTTTTTGAGAAAACTCATAAATATCAGTTTTGCCTGGTTAAAATTTTATTCTACTTGCTGGGAATCTTTTTCCAATCTTGGAGGAATTTCTCTATACCCGAATCAGTCAGGGGGTGTTTGACTAATTTTTCCATGACCCCATAAGGAATCGTAGCTATATGAGCTCCAATCAGGGCAGCCTCAACTACGTGACCGGGATGGCGGATGCTGGCCACGATGATCTCGGTCTCAAAATCATAATTTTCATAGATGGTCATAATCTGTTCTATCAGCTCCATCCCGTGGTGTGAAACATCGTCCAGGCGGCCAATAAATGGACTGACAAAAGCGGCTCCGGCCTTGGCTGCCAGCAAAGCTTGAGATGGGGAGAAAACCAGAGTCATGTTAATTTTAATTCCTTCTGAGGAAAGAATCTTCGTCGCCTTAAGACCTTCAATGGTAACCGGAATCTTGATGGCCAGGTTGGCCGCCAACTGGTTCAACTTTCTGGCCTCAGAAATCAGGTCTTCGGCTCTGTCAGAAACACATTCAACACTAACCGGACCAGAAACGAGGCCGCAGATTTCCTTTATCAATCTTTCATAGGGCAGATTCTCCTTGGAACAAAGAGTCGGGTTGGTGGTGACTCCATCTAAAAGCCCCCAACTGGCCACTTCTCTTATTTCCTCAAGATTGGCAGTGTCCAAAAATAATTTCATCCTACCTCCTGGTTTCTATTTTTTTAACGAAATTTGAAAGCGTTCCGATTCCTTCAATCTGAACATCTACCCGGTCACCAGGATTCATGGGGCCAACACCCGCAGGAGTCCCAGTAGCAATCACATCTCCGGCCTCCAACGTCATAATCCTCGAGACATATTGGACAATAAAAGGTATCTTAAAAATCATGTTCCTGGTATTCCCAGACTGAACCAGCTTGCCATTGAGAAAGGTTTTAAGCTGGATGGCCTCGGGGTCCAGATCAGTGTCAATACAGGGCCCAATTGGAGCAAAGGTATCAAAGGATTTAGCTCTAGTGAACTGAACATCTTTAAGCTGAAGGTCTCTGGCGGTGACATCGTTAAAACAGCTATAACCGATAACGTAATCTTGCCAGGGGAAATTTTCAGCTAAATATTTAGCTTTCTTTTTTATTATAACCGCCAGTTCCCCTTCATAATCTATCCTCTGAGACATCCCCGGATAGATAATGGCCTGCTGGGGGCCGATGATCGCGCTCGGAGGCTTCAAAAAAAGGAGAGGCTCAGCCGGCACCGGATTACCCAGCTCTTCAGCATGCTCCTGATAATTCCGGCCAAGGCAGATAATCTTGGTGGGGACTACTGGCGGGAGAAGATTTACGTCAGAAATTGGTATGGCACTATCCTCAATCTTATAATTCCTGAAAATAGAACCTTTGACTGGAAAAAGAAACTCCTCCTTAAGAATCCCGTAAAGGACTCTCCGCCGATAGCGAAAACGAAAAATCTTCATTGGCTAAGTTGTAATCCTAATTTCCTCTGGCGGGCTTTCATTGCCAGAACTATCCACCGCTCTTATAGAATAAACGTAGAGGCAATTCTTTTCAACCGACCTATCTAGAAAAACCGGGGTTTTTAGCAGTTCGGCGGTCAGAAAGACAGGCTCTGGCTCTCCTTCCTTTAACCTGTATACCCGGTAGCCGGCCAGATCTTCTTCCTGATTCGGCAACCAAGATAGGGTAACTCCCTCTTCTCCGATTATGGCCTTAATTTCTTCTGGAGTCCTGGGAGGAAAAATATCAACCACTGTTATTTTTAAGATTTCTGAATCAGCACTTTCTTTGAATTGTCTCCCGCGTCTAAACCCGGCCCTTACCTTATAACTATAAGTCGCGCTAAAATCAAAATTCCTATCTTCAAATCGGGGTTCAGAAAAAGGAGTTTGATTCAATTGAGTAAATCCTCCGTCCTGGCTTCTATAAATATTAAACTGGACTTCTTGAGGAGGAGTAACGCCATCTAAACAATAAACCGGCGGTTGCCAGCTCAGAATGATCTTGTCTTCAAAAATTTCACCTTTTAGTCTTGATGGAGGTAACGGCAGAAGTTCCGGGGTCAGTTCAACCAGGTTGGAAACTTCTGACCAGCCTCCTTTTTTTCCTTTTATCTTTAGTCCAAAAAGGTACTTTTTGCCAACCGAGGCCTGGATATCCAGTTGGAGACTTGCCTGGTTGTTTCCCATCTGGAACTGACCAATTCTCAGCTCGGACAACGGCTTTGAATATTTAGCGAAATGTTTAATTAGTTGCTGTTCCGAGCTGGTGGTATCTATGTCGCCTTGAACTTCCAGGCTTAGAATATCTACCCCGGAAATTTCTAAGGGATCCCCGTTAAGATAAACTTGGGGTAGAGTCCAGTTAAATATCAGTTTTTCACCTCGCTGAACAACCGCCAGGTCTCTGACGGGCTGAGGAATCTTGGGAACCGGTTCGACGAGCTGGCCTTTCCGGCCACAAGCGAAAGTCGTAAAAAATAATGCCCAAAGAACAATAACTGGACTGATTTTCCTCATTACAGAATGAACTTACGCAGATCCTGATCCTTTAAGATTTCGCTGAGTTGCTTCTGGACATATTCTTTTGTAATTACAATCTTGCCCTCCCGCAGATTTGGAGCCTCAAAAGAAATATCTTCCATCACTTTTTCCATCACTGTGTGCAGACGCCTGGCCCCAATGTTTTCTCCTTCTTCGTTAACTCTCTCAGCAATCGAAGCTATTTCTTCTATGGCCTCAGGAGTGAATTCTATTTCTACATCCTCGGTGGCGATAAGAGCCCGGTATTGCTTAATCAGAGCATTTTCAGTTTCAGTCAGAATTCGGACAAAATCCTCTTTGGTCAGGGCATTCAATTCTACTCTTATCGGAAAACGGCCCTGGATCTCTGGTATCAAGTCAGAAGGCTTAGTTACATGAAAAGCCCCCGCGGCAATGAACAGAATATGATCTGTTCGAACCAGGCCAAAACGGGTACTGACGGTCGTACCTTCTATAATAGGAAGCAGGTCACGCTGAACTCCTTCCCGGCTGACATCAGGCCCAACTCCAGATTCCCGGCCAGCCACCTTATCCAGTTCATCCAGAAAAATTATTCCCGATTGCTCGACTCTCTCCACGGCTTGGCGGGCTACCTGGTCCATGTCCACTAACCTTTTTTCTTCATCTTCCAGTAGAATTTCCCTGGCTTCTTTGACTTTGACTTTTCGCCTTTTGGTCTTACCTCCAAATATCCCAGGCATAATTTCCTGAATCTGAACACCGATTTCCTCAAATCCATTACTGGAAACGAATTCAAACGGTGGAGAAGGCTTTTCTTTAACTTCTATTTCTACGATTCTTTCTTCCAGAAGACCAGCCCGAAGTCTCTGTCTAAAATTATCTCTTGTCTTCTTAAATTCTTCCTGCTCCTCAGCCGGGGTAGTCGGTTCTTTTCTCCGGCTAAGAGAAATTTTACCCGGAAGCAGGAGGTCCAGAAGCCTCTCTTCTACGTTAGCCATAGCTTTAGCTTCAATTTCTTTAATTTTCTCCTTCCTGACCATTTCTGCAGCGATTCGAACTAAGTCACGAATCATAGATTCCACATCACGGCCGACATAGCCAACTTCAGTAAACCGGCTGGCTTCGATCTTCAAGAAAGGAGAAGAGGTCAGCTTGGCCAAACGTCTAGAAATTTCTGTTTTACCGACTCCTGTGGGACCAATCATCATGATATTTTTTGGGGCAATTTCATCTGCTAATTCTGGGGGAAGTTTTCGACGCCGAAAGCGATTCCTAAGAGCAATGGCCACAGCCTTCTTGGCTGCTTTTTGGCCAATTATGTACTTATCGAGCTCAGCTACAATTTCCTGCGGGGTCAGCTCTTCTTCGCTTTCTCCAAGAGCAAGCTTCTTTTCCCCTATTACTTTCCCTTCAAGTTCTATAGCCATCAAAGTTCCTCTATAGTAAAGTTGTCATTCGTATAGATACATATTTCTGAAGCTATTCTCAAGGCTTCAAGGGCGATTTCTCTGGCCGAAAGGTCAGTATATTTAGCCAGGGCCCGGCCGGCAGCTAAAGCATAAGGGCCACCTGAGCCAACCGCCACCATACCATCATCAGGCTCGACTACATCGCCGGTTCCAGAGATAAGAAAAGTATTATTTTCATCGGCCACTATCAGCAGAGCATCAAGCTGACGCAACGATTTATCAAGGCGCCAATCTTTAGCCAATTCTATGGCCGCCCGGGATAGATTTCCACGGTACTCCTCTAATTTGGCCTCAAAACGGGAAAAAAGGGCAAAGGCATCTGAAGTGGCGCCGGCAAAACCCGCCAGGACTTTATCCTTATAAAGGCGTCTTACTTTCTGGGCTGTGCTTTTAAGCACAGTCTGGCCCATGGTGACCTGGCCGTCTCCAGCCATAACCACCTGATCTTTATGTCTGATACAGATGACTGTCGTTGACCGAATCATGGGTGATTACCTTCTATTTTGTTTATTATACAACAAAATCCCCTGGCTTGTAAGCTTGTTAATTGCTCCATCGACCGCTTTCTTTAGAGTTAATCAAGTGTTAATAAACCACAAGGTCGAAGCTTTAGTTCTTTTTTTTTGATATGTTTTATGTTAATAAATTTATGAATTGGGATTATTTGTTAATAGTCAAGGTTAAAGAGGTAAGATCATGGACAAGCTGACATTGGTAATTATGGCCGCGGGAATAGGCAGCCGGTACGGTGGCCTGAAGCAGGTGGACTCCGTTGGTCCTAATGGTGAGTTAATTATCGATTATTCTCTGTATGATGCCTGGCGAGCCGGAATAGAACAGGTAGTTTTCATCATTCGGCCTGACTTAGAGGAGATATTTAAGGAAAAAATTGGCTTTGAAGCAGAAAAGCATTTTAAAGTCTCCTATGTTTTCCAGGAACTCGACCAAGGGCTGCCACCGGGCTTCAAGGTGCCGGAAGGCAGAACTAAACCCTGGGGAACTGGCCAGGCGGTCCTGCTCTGCCGGCCTGCAATTTCAGGAAACTTTCTCGTCATCAATGCTGATGATTTTTATGGTTTTGAAGCCATTAAAAACTTGGCTGACTATATGCGACAGGTCAAAGATGAGCCAGCACATTATAATTATGCTCTGGTTGGTTACCACTTAGGAAACACTTTGTCAGAACACGGTCATGTGGCCAGAGGGATATGCCAGATATCAGACGATGGTTATCTTATAGACCTCCGTGAAAGAACCAGAGTTCAGAAGTTTTCTGATGGAATAAAATATACCGAAGATGGTCAAAACTGGCATCTGCTTTCACCTGATGATATCGCTTCTATGAATATATTCGGTTTAACCCCGAGTATTTTTTCGGAGCTTGAAGAACGTTTTACTAAATTTCTGGCTGACCCCAGGGTTAATCAGAGCAAATCTGAGTTTTACATACCAGAAGTTATCGGGAGCCTGGCCCGAGAGGAAAAAGCCCAGGTCCGAGTTCTAACCACCAAGGACAGATGGTTCGGCGTCACCTACCAACAGGATCGCCCCTGGGTTAAAAAAGGTTTAGAGCAACTGATAAAAGAAGGTCGATATCCAGAAAAATTATGGAAATAGGCATCTAAATGAGTAAATTATCTATTTTATCGGCCAGGTTAGGAACAAAGATGGTTGAATCTATCTTGCTTTTGGCAGCGATACTCTCCTTTGTCAGCGCTACTCCGAACAGCAGCCAGGAAAAAATCATCTTCGATTGGGAAAATCCCAAAGTCTTTGGAATAAACCAGGAGAGCCCGCACGTAACTTACATTCCTTTCCCTACCTTGGACCAAGCTTTGCAATCAAAACCGAAAGAATCATCCTGGTATAAATCGCTAAACGGCCAGTGGAAGTTTAACTGGGTGCCAAAGCCGGCCGATAGGCCGCTTGATTTCTGGCATCCAGACTATGACGACCGGAGCTGGAAGGAAATAGAGGTTCCTTCTAATTGGGAACTTCAAGGATATGGCATTCCAATCTATGTTAACAGCGACTATGATTTCACCCAGAATCCGGATCCACCTCATATTCCTCATGACAATAACCCGGTCGGCTCTTATCGTTTTAATTTCACTATCCCTGAGAGCTGGAAAGGCCAGGATGTCTTTATCCATTTTGGTGCAGTCAAATCAGCCTTTTATCTCTGGGTAAATGGCCAGAAAGTTGGCTACAGTCAGGATTCAAAGACCCCGGCTGAGTTTAAGATTACTCCCTACCTGAAACCAGGCTTGAACTTGCTGGCGCTGGAAGTCTATCGCTATTCAGACGGTTCCTACCTTGAATGCCAGGACTTCTGGAGAATTTCAGGCATAGAAAGAGAAGTCTATCTTTATACAGCCCCACAGGTCAGAATTCAGGACTTTTTTGCCAGGACCCTTCTTGATGAAAATTTTCAGCATGGACGTCTGAATCTTGAGGTTAAAATCCTGAATGATAATCCTGCCCCGCTCATCGGGACAAAAAAACTTCAGGCCTATAACCTTACGGCTTCAATAATTGACGGTGACGGCCAGAAATTATTCACGGAACAGAAAACTTTCACTCTGAAACCAGGCGAAAACAAGACCCTCGATTACCAAGGTACAATACCAGACATCAAACCCTGGAACGCCGAGACCCCTAACCTCTATACTCTGTGCCTGGAGTTAAGGGATGATAAAAACCTTCCCCTGGAAGCCATCGTCAAAAAAGTCGGTTTTCGGAGTGTTGAGATTAAAAATGGTCAACTCCTGGTTAATGGCCAGGCTGTTTATTTTAGAGGAGTCAACCGTCACGAGCATGATCCCTGGAAGGGACATGTTATCTCAGAAGAATCAATGATCCACGACATTAAGCTCATGAAGCAGAACAACATCAATGCGGTCAGAACCTCCCATTACCCCAATGACCCACGATGGTATGAGCTATGCGACTACTATGGAATTTATCTGATTGATGAAGCCAACATCGAATCTCACGGAATGGGCTATGGAGAAAAAAGCTTAGCTAAAAATCCCGACTGGGGGCCGGCTCACCTGGACCGGGT
>JAQULR010000036.1 GCA_028749205.1 Acidobacteriota bacterium
TACACGCCGCTGAAGTCATCAAAGAGCTGCTTAATGATAAAGAAATTACCGGTGATCAACTGGTCACAAAAGGTAAAAAGAAATCAGAGGGTGTCGGGCTAATCGAGGCCCCACGGGGAACACTCTTCCATCATTACCGGATAAACAAAGATGACCAGGTGGAAATGGCTAATCTGATTGTTTCCACTACCAACAACAACCAGGCTTACAATCAGGCTGTCCGCTGGGTAGCAGACAACCACCTATCTGAAAAACCTGAAATTACCGAAGGAATGCTCAATCGGGTAGAAGTGGCCATCCGGGCTTATGACCCCTGTCTGAGCTGCGCCACTCATGCCCTCGGTCAGATGCCTCTTGAGGTTGAGCTCTACGACTCAGAAGGCAATTTGATAGACCGGAAGAGGAAATAATCGCCAAGCTTTTGACCAAGAATAAAATCCTAATTTATGGAATGGGTAACCCCGGGCGGGGTGATGATGGTTTAGGCCCGGAATTTATCTCCAGCCTCGAAAGTGCCAAATTCTCCGGGTTAACTCTGGAAGCCAATTATCAGCTCCAGGTAGAAGATGCTCTGCTTTTTTCGGAGCATGAGCTGGTCATCGTGGTAGATGCTCTGAAGGCGGGCTCCAGACCTTTTACTTTTAAGAAAATAAAACCCTCCAGAAACTACAGTTTTAGCACCCATACATTATCTCCGGAAGTTGTGGTTTACCTTAGCCAGACTCTCTATCAGAGAAAGCCTGAGGGCTATGTTTTGGGCATCCGGGGGTATGATTTCCAGATTGGAGAAGGCCTTAGTCTGAAAGCCAGAGAAAATTTAAGGACAGCCCTATCTTTTTGTGTGAACTTTTTGAAAGAGGTAATCTCAGAAAACAAGTTCTCTGGTATAATGAATAATCTCAAAACGACAGAGGTATCAAAGAGAAGCTATGGGAAAAGAAACAAAAGAACTCCTGGTACTTGAAGACATCCTGGGCTCAAACAAAAAAATAGCCAGCTCTATCAGAAAAAAATTGACAGAAAATGGTATCTTAGCTATCAACCTGTTAAGTGCCCCGGGTTCGGGTAAGACCAGCTTACTTGAAAAAATCGGCCAGAAGCTTAAAAACAAACACAAAATCGGGGTCATTGAGGGCGATATAGAAACAGAAAGAGATGCCGACAGAATCAGAAAGGCTGGTCTTCCAGCCTGGCAGATTACAACCCACGGAGCCTGCCACCTGGAAGCCAAAATGCTGGCTCAAATTTTCGATCAAATCCCGGCCGATCTTGATTTTTTGTTTATAGAAAATGTGGGCAATCTGGTCTGTCCAGCCAGCTTTGACCTGGGGGAGTCTTTACGGATTGTTCTGGTATCAACCCCTGAGGGCGACGACAAGCCCAAAAAATATCCAGAAGCTTTTATCACCTCGCAGGTTCTGGTTCTGACCAAATGTGATCTTCTGCCCTATCTGCCTTTTGACACTGACCGCGTCATCAAAGAAGCTCTGGAAATTAATCCCCATCTTAAAGTTTTCAAAACTTCCGCCACGAGTGGAGAAGGCCTGGATGAGCTGGGTGCCTTTTTAGAAGCAGAACTCAAACAGAGGCGCAGTCAGCATGCATGAGCTGTCACTCGTAGCCGACCTGTTTACCATCATTGAGGAACAGGCCAGCCGGGCCGGAGCAAAAAGGGTCACTAAAGTTAGTGTTTCGGTCGGAGAGTTAGCTGGAGTTGTGCCCGAACTCTTCCGCTCAGCTTTTCAAAGTTACAAAAAGGGGACGATCGCCGATAAAGCCAGGCTGCAGCTCAAGATGGTTAAAATCAAATTTAAATGCCGGAACTGCGGCCACGAACTTACCACCAGAAATATCATGGATGAATCCTTTTCTTATGTCTGCCCGGCCTGTGGTTCAAAGGACATGGAGCTTATCGCCGGGCGTGACCTTTATCTCGAAAAACTCGAGATAGAAACCTGAGCGGCCGCCTGGCAGGCTCTGTCAAAAAGCTGTCAAGCTATAATCCCATTATTAGCGAAAAAAAAGCACAGGCGCTCTAAAAACATCGGGAGGCGTCGGGGTGGTGGAGAATAATAGCAGTGGTCGTTAGTTCTGGCACCAGCTGAAAAGTTTCTGTTAAAGAGACTCCTATTTCTTCGCCTTTTAATAGTTCCAGAATCTTTTTCTGATCCTCAAGCTGAGGGAAAGAAGGATAGCCAGGGCTGAGCCTTCGGCCACGGTATTTTTTCTTAAGGCAAGCGCCATAATCCGGCTTCTGTTTCGCCTCGAGCCCCAGTCCCTGTCTTATTTTAAAATTAACATATTCGGCCAGAGCTTCAGTTAACTCGGCACCAAGGCCATGCCAGAGAAAATAATCGGCATAATCGCCTTGGGCCCACTTTTCTTTAATAAATTTGTCAAGTTTATGACCGCTGGTCACTAAGGAAAAAGCCACTACATCTTTTTGCTCCGCCTCTTCGGGCAAAAAGAAATCAGCCACACTTATCTCTGGAAAAGACTTAAGGGCTGGAAAACTAAAGACCAGTGGCGAATTGTCTCTCTCCCTCCTTAAAACCAGAAGCCTATTTTTCTGGCTGCAAGCAGGAAAATAACCATAAGTAGCCTGAAACTGTAGTAGCTTTTCGTGGCGAGCTTCCTCTAAAAAACTGGAAAGAAGAGCTTTTGGAATGAGGCGAGAGTTAACAGGCAGGTTGGCCTTTTCCTTTAGCTGCCAGCGAGTAGAAATGAGGACTTTGACATTCAGAAAAGGCAGAACCTTCTCAGGAGGTATTTTTTTTAACTGGCGGCTTCCCCAGAAGGGTGGCTGTGGTATTTCCTCAGGGGCTAACCGCCTGATTTTAATCTCTTCTTTTGTTATTTCCTTGCTGTTCATCCTGCCATCCTTACACCTGGGCTTTGGCCTCTTTAAATTTAAAATACTTGGCAAAGGTAACTGCCTTCTTTCCATTTCTTTCTTTTATTATCTTGCCGGCTAAGTCCATTGTCCTCCTATAACTCAGATTAGCCTGTATTATTTTAAACCTGTTATAGAACGCCATCAGAAAAATCGAAAGCCGCAGTACAGGCTTAAAAATTTTATCCAATATCCGGCTTTTTTCACCCTTCATGTCTATAAGCTCTAACCTCCTTTAACTTCTATAAGCCAGCACCGCTTGATGATTTTTGTTTCCTTTCTGCCAGCTTTTTCATAATGTCTAAAGCTGCCATGGCATCCCGTCCATAATAGACATCGCCTCCGTAGGCAGGTTTTAAGACTTTCTCGACATAGCTTCTCTCTAAAGCTGCTCCGCCGCACAGGACTGGGATTTTAAATCCATATTCACTTAACGTTTCTAAATAATCTTTCATCACCCAGCAGGATTTTACCAGCAATCCACTCAACCCGACGGCCTGCGGCTTAAACTCTTCAATAGCTTTTATGATCTCATCCACATTCTGGTTTATACCCAGGTTAATAACTTCAAAGCCATTGGCTTCAAGAATCAAAGCAACCAGGTTCTTACCGATGTCATGGACGTCGCCTTTGACCGTGGCCAGGACAATTTTACCTTTTCTCTCTTTGGCACCATCTGCCGGAAGATACGGTTTTAAAATCGTCAAAGCCTTTTTAACCGTTTCAGCCGACTTGAGTACAAAGGGCAGCGGCAGATTCTGGCTGCTAAAAAGCTCCCCAACCCTGTCCATGCCTTTTAAAAGAAAATTATTGATTATTTGAAGGGAAGTATATTTTTTGAGAAGCGCCCAGATAATTGTTTCAATCTGAGCCGTCTCTCCGTTTACCACCGCTTCCAGCAGCGCTTCCTCTGCCGGGATATTCTGCCGGGAAGATGACGCTGCCGTCTTTGAAGACAGCGCTGATTTTTCGCCGAGAAGCTCAGTCAGCGGGTCATAGCCAGGGCGGCAGCGGTTTAAAATTAAATCCTTTCCCAGTCTTAAAATCTTCTCCGGTATCCTGGGAAGTGGAATCATTTTTGAATGATGGATGATAGCCGCATCCAGCCCGGCCTCCAGAGCTAAAGACAAAAAGATAGAATTTATATAAGGTCTGAGTTCTCCTGGCAAACCGTAGGAGACATTGCTTATGCCCAGAATCATCTGGCTCTGTGGAAATTTTTCCTTGAGAAGCCTGATGGCAGTTAAAGACTCCCGGCCAGCGTCAGCGTAGTGGCGGTCTCCGCTGGCCAGTGAAAGAGTCAGCGGATCAAAGAAAATATCAGATGGCTTGAAATTATTTTTATTAACCAGAAGGTCATAAAGTCTCGAAGCAACTTTTAGTTTTTCTTCTGCCGTCCTCGCCAGCCCACTCTCATCAATGGTCAGGGCAACCACTGCTGCCCCAAATTCCTTAGCTAAAGTTATAATCTTCTGAGCCCGGTCGCCTCCATCTTCAAGGTTAATCGAGTTAATAATGACTTTACCGCCATAGTTCTTAAGGGCAACCTCCAGAGCCGAAGTATTGCTGCTATCAATCATGACGGGAATTTCCAGCTGGAGATTTAATTTCGGCATAAAAATTTTCCAGTCTGCTGCTTCCTCCCGGCCGGGCGTGGCCAGGGCAACATCGGTCAGATGAGCTCCTTCCCGCTGCTCGTCGACTGCCACCTCTAGCATCGCTTCAAAATTTTCCTCCAGCAGCAGTCGCCTGAAGGCCTGGCTGCCGTTGACATTGGTTCTCTCAGCAATGATTAAGGGCCGCGGCTTGACCCGAAAAGGCTGAGCCCTGAAGGTCGAAGCACAACCGGGTGAAAAACGATATTGTCTTCGGGCCGAATGAAAACCGTCAACTTCCCTGACGACCGCCTTTAAATGCTCGGGTGTTGTTCCGCAGCAGCCACCGACCAGACGCACCCCGAACACCTCGACAAATCTCTTTATTTCTATGGCCAGTGCCTCAGGAGAAAGATCATAGATATATTCGCCGTCTCCAAGGACAGGTCGGCCGGCATTGGGCAGAGCAGAAATAAGAAAAGGCGAGTTCTTTTTTAAGATACGAAGCGCCTCAATCATGGCCTGTGGACCATCGCCGCAATTTAGCCCCAGAGAGAAAAGAGGGAAACTGGAGAGAGCCGTAATGAGCGTCAGCATGTCTGTTCCCAGCAGCATCCGGCCTGAAGAATCCACCGTCACTGTGACCATAACCGGTAGTTTTTTCCTTTTTTCTTTTTGAGTTTTGAATATAGCTACCAGAGCGGCTTTTATCTGAAGAAGATCCTGGGCAGTTTCGATCTGAAGAAGATCAACCCCTCCCTCAACCAGGCCCAAGACCTGCTCGCAGTAACAATCTTTCAATTCATCAAAATCAATCTCCCCCAGGCTAAGTAATTTTTTCCCGGGACCTATTGAGCCGGAAACAAATCGCGGGCGGTCAGGGCTGGAAAAAGAAGAGGCCACTTCACGCGCTAGCCGGGCCGCAGCTAGATTAATCTCGTAAGCTTTATCCTCAAGTCCGTATTCTTCAAGGACAGTGCGATTGGCTCCAAAGGTGTTCGTTTCAATGACTTCACAACCAGGTCCAAGAAAGGAAGCGTGGATTTCACTTACCACCTCAGGCCGCGAAAGGTTAAGAATTTCGTAGCAGCCTTCCTTCCCCAGGAAGTCATCTGGAGTCAGGTGGTATTTCTGGAGACTTGTACCCATAGCACCATCAAAAATTATTACCTTCTCCTTAACTCTTTTCTCAATATTATTTTCTTTTTTCCTGCTCATGTTCTCACCTGTTGGCTTCACCTTTTAAACAAAATCTTCAGCAAATCTATGACCGGGTCCTTCTGGCTCATGGTAAAAATATGAATTCCCGGGGCACCTACCTCGAGCATTTTTTCAGCCAGTTCTAAGCCAAACTTCAAGCCCGTCTTTTTTTCTTCTTCGGCCGTCCGGCAGGCCTCGAAAGCCTCAACCATGGCCGGTGGCAGGCTAACCCCAAAAGTGGCCGGTATTTTAGCCAGCTGTTTTTGATTATAGAGCAGTTTAAAGCCAGGCAAAACCGGCACATTTATTTCTGCCTGTTTTAACCCCTTCAAATAATTTTGATAAATTTCCACTGAAAAAAACATCTGAGTAATAACAAATCGGGCACCGGCTTCAATCTTCTCTTCGAGATGGAAAAGGTCAAACTCCAGGCTGGGAGACTCAGGATGCTTTTCCGGATAGCCAGCCACCCCGCTACAAAAATCAGTCGCCGTAGCTGGTTTGACTCCTTCCAGGTAATAACCGTGATTTAAATTATCAATCTGCTTAACCAGCTCACAGGCATGAGTGTGACCGCCAGGCTCCGGTCTGAATTCTTTTTCTCCCGGCTGCGGGTCGCCACGGATGACAAATATATTCTCGAGTCCTAGATAGTGAAGTTCAAGCAGGGCATCTTCCAGTTCATAGCGGTTATAGCCGGCACAGATTAGATGTGGCACTGTTTCCACCCCGAATTGGTGTTTTAGACTGGCCGATATAGCTACCGTCCCTGGCCTTCTCTGCCGCCGAATTTTAATTTTCTGGCCATTTTCGACTGACAAGCTTTCCTGAGGCTGATGAAAAGTGACACTGATAAACAGAGGATCAAACTGAAGAAAAGGATCAATCAGGCGGTACAGGTCCTCAATATCTGACCCCTTATTGGGCGGCAGAATTTCCAGAGAAAGCACTGGCCTTTTTCTACTGGTCAGGGCTTCGCTTACTTTCATCTTGCCTCCTGCGCTGAGATTTTTAACAGAGATAGATGTGGTCCAAAAACTTTTTGAGAGACTCCCGAACGCAGGAATGGCCGTTAAAGAAAGCCCGCTGACGAAAGACCCAAGCAGATCTTCTGGCCGATCAAGGCCTGGTGAAGGGACCCGGCACAGGCTCTATCTTCAAGCCATTCCCGTGCCCGGGTTAGACATTATCATTGAGGAGCAAAATTCTTTGATTTTATAAGAATAAAAACGTTCTTTAGAAGGATGGCAGACCAGTCCGGCTAAACTTTTTTCAGCCAGATGCTTATTGCTCATGTTGCTTTTTAACTAACACAAATAAGATAGCCTGTCAAGAGAGCTTTCCCTAAATTTATAGAATTGACGGAATCTATTTAAAATGTTAAATTATTTTCTCAATAGGAAATAACAATTCAACGAGCCAAATTAAGATAAATTGAAAAAGCAGGCCTATAATTATTTCAAGCTTCAGGCCGAGCGAAACAACGAGAGTAAGCAGCATTCAGGGGAGCTTACCCGGTTGTTTCCATCCGAGTCTGAGATTCCCGAAAAGTTTCGCCTGAATTCTAATCTCGACTGGCAGAGAATCCTGATCAATGGGCAGATTACTCCCTGGAAAGGAGCTCTAACTGAGGTATTTTCTCCTATTTATATAAGAAAGGGGGATTCCTTAGACAGGAAAAGAATTGGTTCGTACCCTGAGATGACCCCCCTGGTAGCATCTAAGGCTCTGGATTCCGCCAGCCGAGCTTTTTCCTCTGGAAAGGGAAAATGGCCTTTATTTGCTGTGTCTAAGCGTATCGAATCTATTGAAATGTTTCTGGAAAGATTAGAAAACCAAAAAGAAAACATTCTCAGAACTCTCATCTGGGAAATCGCCAAGCCCTACCATGAACTTGAAGATGAATTTGAAAGGACCAAGCAATATATTGAACAGGTAATCAAGGTTGCCTACCAGAAAGAAAAAGATTCTCTCCTGCCGAGAAGAGAAAAAGGAATCATGGGTTTTATCCATGATGAACCTTATGGAATTGTTCTAAGTCTGGGACCATATAACTATCCTCTTTTTGAAACTTTCAGCCTGGTTTTACCTGCTCTCTTAGCAGGCAATGTGGTGATAATCAAACCCCCCAAATTTGGAGTTTTATTTTTTGACTTTTTGTTAGAAGCTTTTCAAGACTGCTTCCCGCCAGGTGTAGTGAATATTATTTCCGGCGATGGCAAAAAGATTATTGAGCCGCTGATGAAAAGTGGAGAAGTAGATATTCTGGCTTTCATCGGGTCAGCTGAGACTGCCAACCGATTGATCAATCTGCACCCCAGAAAAAACAGACTACATAGCCTGTTAGGTCTCGGTGCCAAAAACGCAGCTATAGTTTTACCTGATGCCGACCTTGACGTAGTTGTACCGGAATCAGTTTTAGGAGCACTGGCCTTCAATGGCCAGCGCTGTGCCGCTTTGAAAATATTTTTCGTTCACCAAAAAATTGAGGAGGCATTTCGAGAGCGGCTGCTTGAAACCGTGAGCAAAACTTCCCTGGGGATGCCATGGATGGAGAAAGTAAGGATCACACCAATGGCCGACCCCGAGCGGATTCCCTATTTACATGAACTGGTCACGGATGCTCTTAATAAAGGTGCCAAGATAGGTAACAAGAGTGGTGGGAAATCACTAGAATCAATTTTTGTTCCTACTGTTTTGTATCAGCTCAATTCAAAAATGAGGATCTACTGGGAAGAACAATTCGCACCAATTATACCCGTTGTCTCTTACCATGACCTAAAAGAACCAGTAGCTTATCTCAGTAATTCTCCCTTCGGGCAGCAGTTAAGCATTTTTGGTACAAAAACCCAAACACTGATAGAACTGATTAATCTGGTCAAAAACCAGGTGTCCCGGATTAACATCAACACCAAATGCCAGCGCGGCCCTGACCTTTTCCCCTTCACCGGCAAAAAAGATTCAGCTCACGGAGATTTTTCGATTTCGAATATCCTCAATTATTTCTCATCGAAAGCTGTCATAGCGGCCAGAGAAACTGAGCTCAGCGAAGCTCTCTTCCAAAGTCTTCAGGAACCAAAAAATTTAGATATAAAACAAAGGTCATGAGCGAAGAAAAAACAACTGAAAATTTACAGTCTGAAATGAGCATTTCATCCAGGAGTGTTGACGAAACAATCATTCCAGCCAGACATCTCAGTTTTCTAGAATTGTTCACAGACTTTTATGGAACTCATAAACGACTAAAGGAATTTCTGGAAAAGTTCCATCAACCGGACGCTCAGGGCGACCACCTGGCGGAAGAGCTCAGGGGGATAAGTCTGGGAGATTTCTACAAATTTAACTCTGACGACCAGGGACAGTTGGCCCTGCAAATCCTGGCTGAAATTTATGCTGAACTAATTGACCGGGGAAAAAGCAGTCCAGTTAAAGAAAAAATTATTGGCTATTTCTTTGAATATCTGAGGAAAATACTAGAGGACAGTAGAGAGCATCTCTCCCGAAATATCCCGGTCGTTCTCTGGGCTTTGGATTTTCTGCGGCAGAGATCTGAGGAAGAAGCTGGATTGATGAAAAAGATCACCCGAGACCTGAAAGCCATTCTTAAATTTTTTATCGAGGCCGGTCTTCAGGTTCCAGTCTATAATCTGGCTGAGCTGAGTTACCGCGCCTTTCAGGCATCCTTCAACTTCTGGCTGGAGCAGCCTGATCCGCTTCAAGAATTCATTGACTTCAATGGTCAGACCGAAGCTCAGACTCGATATCAGTCACTGGTAGCCCCAATCAGCCATGATCATTTTCGGTTACTGTTGAGGCGGTTGGAAGAAGCTTACCCCCCAACAAGTTTGGAAAACTATGAGGCATTGAAAATTTATTTAGGCCTTCCTGATTACTATCAAATCGCTGACGGCTATCTAAGAATCGCTCATGAACTGGAAGTCTCGCCTTTAGATGACCAGCGGGGAGAATCTTTCCATCTTGATTTTCTGTTAAAAATAATCAGCGTACCTGCTCTCCAGGACATTCATCGTGAAGCACTGATGGAAATCAACCGTTCATTCGGCCGGGCCCTAGCAGAAAAATCTATACCAGAGGCCGAAGAATTTATCAGAAAGATTTTCCGGGTCCTCCGAGAAAGCACTGTTTCCAGCCATCATACAGAGACTATCTTTAGTTTCATTAATGCTGCCGCCCGGGAAGTCTTTAAGCTCAACCAGCATTCTCTGGTCAATACTCTTATTGAGGAGATTATTCTTTTCGGATTTCAATCACCCGATATTAGAGGGACGACCACCGATTGGGAAGTAAAATTCAACCCCTTACATATCAAGAATATTCGTTCCTGGCTCGAGATTATAGCCCTGAAGCCACGCTGGACAAAACAGCTGCTGTCAGCCCTGATTATCAACCTTAAAATCGGTGGTGTCTTTGTCCGGGACACTGATCTTTTGCAGAAAGATATTTCTGCTCTTTTGAATTCTGATATCACTCCCGCCTTTAACCTGGTCGTGCAACTGGCCAGATTGCTCCCCATTTTTTTCAATGAAATCAATGCTGAGGGCGAATTGCGGGAGGTCTCAATCCGCATGGATGACATCACCGGCCGCCGCGATCCTCTGATTCATTTTGTCAGAAAACAATCTCATGTGGAAAGTAACAGTACGCTTATTCCTTTTGTTGAGGCTGTTTTTCGCTACTGGTATTCTGGAAGCAAAAAAGACATTCGCCCCTTCGTGCCCGAGGAGGTTTATGAACAAATTGAAGACTCCTCAGAGATCTACCAAGGAATGCATAAAATCTTTCGGGTGCTCCACAAGGAGGCTCAGCAGAATCCGCGATTGATTCTCCAATGGGAACCAGCTAAAATCCAGAGGACTGTCCAGAAAATCTCCAAGGTAACAGACGCCGATAAGGAAAAAGCCATTCTGGTTCTGCGTTTTTATCAATTGCTCTATAAAAAATACAATATTTATTATCAGGATGTGATCAAAAGCCTGCAGTCCTCATATATTTTTGACCAGCATAAACTTGCTTCGTTGCAGAAAGCTCTTCTACGGAAGGATTATTACCGGAGTCTGGTTATACTTATGGATTTTCTAAGCCTCTTAAAAGAGCGCATTATTTCTTCGGAAAAAACAGAGGCCTTTGAAGATATTTATCATAAAAGACACATTGCGGCCGGTATTCCATCTATGTATGGTGTCTATCGTGAGCCCAAATTTGATGCTCTTGGCCTTTATCTCAGGCTACAATGCCTGGCCAGCGTCCTTCTGGAAGAGCTAGTCAATTCCCTCAATATTCAGTTCATCACCAAAACTACTCTGGTAAAAATTGATAAATATCTGCGTCTGTTTATCAAGGCCCTTCAATTGGAAGGAATCCCCACAGAAGGACTTGAAGCAAAAATGAATTATCTCCAGGGAGCCCTCCAAATCAAACGCTTTAGCCTCGATCAATACATCGATATCTTTCGTTTCATTTCCAGGGGCATACAGGATATCATTCGCCTCTACTACATAGACCCTCATCAGGCCAACCTCCGGGTGGTAATCCGGCAATATCTGGCCAGGCAGCAGGGCGATAAAATGACCAGCCTGTCCAAGGAGGAAGAGGAAGCAACAGTCTATATGCAGACCGAGAATTTTCTGCGCTCAATTATTGCTTCAAGTTTTGGGCTTCAGACGTTGGATAACTTTATCAGCAATATCCTCAAAACACTTTGCGCTGAACAAGAGAAATTCAAAACTCACAGCCACATGTTGAATATCCTGATGAGTTATAATCCAGAGATAATCATCACGCCTCTTTATAAAAAGCCCCAAAAGATAGACGATCAAATTCTCCTTGGTAATAAGGGTTATTTTCTCAAACAACTTTATTCTTTCAAATTCCCTGTCCCTCCAGGCTTGGTGCTGACCACAGAAATTTTTAGATGTCTGGAAGCCATTCTTGGTTACCAGGAAATTTACAGGGATATGAACATGAGACTGGAACGAGAACTCAAAAAGCTGGAAAAAATAACCCGCCGACGCTACGGCTACCCTCAAAATCCTTTACTGCTTTCGGTGAGAAGCGGCTCGGCCATCTCTCTGCCAGGAATGATGAGCTCGTTCTTGAATGTTGGCATCAATGAGGAAATTGCTGAAGGTTTAAGTCAGAAAAAAGGCTTTGCCTGGGCGGCTTGGGACTGCTATCGTCGTTTTCTTCAGTTTTGGGGTATGTCAGAGGGCTTGGACCGGGATTTCTTTGATGAAATCATCGATAATTTTAAAGAAAAACATAACGTTTCCAAAAAGCTATATTTTACTCCCGATCAAATGCGCGCGATCGCTCTGGCTTATAGAAAAGCGCTCGAGGATAATGGAATCGCTGTTGAGGATGACCCACATGAACAGCTGAGAAAAGCTATTTTCAAAGTGATTGAGTCCTGGCATTCCCCACGGGCTGAATTGTACCGCCAGGAAATGAATATTTCAGACAAGTGGGGGACGGCTGTTGTTGTTCAGCCCATGGTCTTCGGTAATCTGGACGCATGGTCTGGTTCAGGGGTTACCTTCACCCGTGATCCTAAAGGCCTGTCAAGTTCTGTTCTTCTTTCAGGTGATTTTATTTTCGGTGGTCAGGGTGATGATATAGTAGCTGGACTCGTGGAAACATATCCCATCTCCGAAGCTCAAAGAAAAAGCGAAAAAAGAGATAGCGAAATTTCTTTAGAAAACAAGTTTCCAGCTGTCTATGCCGAGCTGAAGCGTCTGGCAGAAATATTGATTTACGACCAGGGATTTGGGCATCAGGAAATTGAATTCACTTTTGAAAATAATTCCTGGGAAGGGCTATATATCCTGCAGACTCGTGACATGCCGCCCCCAGAACGCTTTAAGCTGAAGTCTTTCATCAGAACCACCAAACTGGAGAAATCCCTGATCGGATATGGCATAGGCATAGGTGGGGGCGCGCTCTGCGGAAGAGCCGTTTTCTCCGAGGAGGAAATCAAATTTTTCAGCCAAAGAGAACCTAAGGCTCCTTTGATTTTGATTCGCCCTGACACTGTCCCCGACGACATTGGGCTTCTACTGCAAGTTGACGGGTTACTGACCGCTAAAGGAGGAAGCACCTCTCATGCGGCAGTTATAATTCCTCAGCTAAAGAAAGTTGGCGTAGTAGGTCTCAGGAACCTGAAAGTCTACGAGAAGAACGGCTACAGCCTGATCAACGGATACAAAATCAACAGCGGCGATTTTATCGGCATTGACGGCTGGAGCGGCTCTGTCTACCTTGGCAAGCACCAGATAGAAGAAAAAGTAATAACTCCCGCCCAAATATGAAACTCAGGCGATCTTATTTCATCATTTTGTGAACATAGACGGTTAGATCGCCCATCCGGTTGGTATAGCTTCCGTATTCATTGTCGTACCAACCAAAAATTTTGGCATGAACTACCGGAATTTTCAGGGTCTTAAGGGGAAAGGAATCCATGACCTCCGAGGAAAGCCCGGGAATATGGGCGAGGTTAACATCGATAAAAGCTGTTCTGGTATGATTAAACTGTCCCTCAATAACGATCGAAGCATCAATACCAGCAACGTCTGCTGAAACATTTTGCTCTTCCGAGAAAACGAGCAGACGCTCTGGATCCTTAGCTTCAGCCCGTCTGTAAATATCATTAATAGTCGCAGTATCAATATGGCTGATTTCTCCATCTTCACCCATCTCACTTTGAAAAGTCACGTTTAAGATAATCAGTGACTCAGTCTTGGTAGGTATTCTTATAGAATCGGCCATGAACCCAATCTCTTTCACTTCCGGTATGGCCAGGGCCAGGGCCTCAGCCGCATTGGTAGAGGTCAGGATGATATTGTCCAGGATGCTTCTTGATTTTCTCAAATCCTTAGCTCCAGCCTTTGGAACACTGTCCAGAACGCACTGAGAATTTGTCACCGCATGCACGGTGGACATGGAGGCTGTCAGCATACAGCGGGTCTTTTCATTTTCCAGCAGGGGTTTCATCATATGGGCCAGACCCGTAGTCGTACAGGAAGCAGCTGAAATCAGGGTATGCTGAGCGGGATTGAACGCCTGGTGATTTATTCCATAAATCAAGGTCACCGCATCTTCAGGCATCGGTAAAGCCTTATTTTTAATCTTGAAGGCAGCTGAATTGATGACTACCTTGGCACCAGCCAGATGATGACCGCGGATAGCACCCTTTTCGCTGTCAGGACTGGCAGTGGGGTCGAGGAATTCACCCGTACATTCAGCCACCAGTTCGACTCCATAGTCCCGCCAGGAGATATCCTTAGGATTCCGGGCCTTCCTTAAGACTGTAACCGGGATTCCGTCTATAAGCAGTCTCCCCTGCTTCTCGTCAGCGATTTTGACGATTGGCCGAGCATTAATCCCGTATAAAAAAGTGTGGATCAGCCCATAGGTTGAATCCTTCTCGATGGTCTGGGCCACCGCCTCCATGCCCATCCCGATTTCCCGGCCCTGGTTGACAACAATTTCTTTAAAATATTTTCTCCCGACATGATGCCACAAAGTGAGCTTGCCAATTCTTCCTAACCCGTTGATTCCCAGGACGGGTTTTTTCTCGGCAAAAAAATCAGTCCCGTTCATTAACCTCTCCTTTAGAATATTTTCCCAGTCATGCCCGACTGGCTTTTTTGCTATCTATGGTAAAAGAGAAAACAACCTCCTTGGCTCACAGTCAAAAATTTCTTTTTTAACGGCACCACTGGCTTGCGTGGCTTTTTGTATTGCCGCTATTATCATTCTGATGGAAGATAATTATTATAACCAGACAAACGCCTTGAAAACAAGCAAAATCCACCTAAATATTCCCCACCGAAATTTCTGTTGAGAAAAATATCACAGGGATATATGGTTGCTTCGGTGAAAGAAACAATTCAATCTCACTAAATAGCCTCTCGTCTCAAGGAGATTATTATCAGGCGGTAAGCGGATTGGCCTTTCAAACCAGGATAGTTAGATAGATTGAAAAACTCTATTATAAGATTGAATAACAATGTTCAGCTCTAAATACTATCTATCGAATTGCCAGATATCTAAGATATTCCTGATGGCGTCGCCAATTCAGGCCATCTACAGAGGTCGAAGTTGCCAGCCTGTCATTAATTAGCTCGACCTGGCAAAAATGAAAGATAAAAGCTGGCCCCACCTTACAGGGCGGGAAGCCAGAGGTAATAAAAGCCAGTTTTAAGCCCTGAGACAATTTTCTCCACCGGTTCAGCCATAAAATCAGTACCGCTGAGCGAGGTAGCATAGAGATTATTCTGCCTTTTGGGATAATAGGTATAGGCCACAACTCTGGCTTCTTTCAAACTGGCTCTGGATAAAGCCTCATCCAGGGCAGTCTGGAAATAGCCTACTTTATCGACCAGTCCAAGCTCCAGAGCTTGCTCGGCGGTATAAACCCGGCCATCAGCCAATTTTCTTAGTTCTTCCAGTGAAGGGCCATTTTCCTTTCGCGCTGCCACCACCTTCAGGAATTTCTCATAATGCTCATCTATGATTTTCTGAAAGAGCTGCTTTTCTTCTTCACTCATACCGCGAAACGGGCTGCCTGCATCTTTCATCTGGCCAGATTTAACTATGGTAGTTTTCACTCCGACTTTGTTCATCAAACCCTCCACATCAGGGAAAACTGAAATCACCCCAATGCTGCCGGTAAGAGTAGAAGGATGGGCGACAATCATATCGCAGGCGGAAGCCACATAATAACCACCCGAAGCGGCCACCCCCATCATCAGAGCCACCACCGGGACTCTGGTCTTCTGGCGAAAGCGCATAATCTCGTGGTAGAGAATATCGCTCGAAGTAACATCCCCACCAGGTGTATCCAGTCTCAGGATGATTCCTTTAACTTGTGGGTCGGAGGAAGCCTTTTCCAGACGCTGATAAACTCTGGAAAGAGCATCCCCTTCCCTTGAAAAAAGTCCGCCCTGGTTGGAGCTAATTACCCCTTCCAGGTCGATGACAGTAATCTTGGCTTTGGCCCGGCTCTCAACCA
>JAQULR010000080.1 GCA_028749205.1 Acidobacteriota bacterium
GGTGAGTAATCGAGGCCAATCAGCCGCTTTTTCCCTCCAGCCTGATTTTAATTGAATTGGCATGACCTTCTAAGCCTTCTGCTTCAGCTAACTGTCTGGCGGCCGGGCCTATTTCTGAAAGCCCCTTCTTTGAAACTCTAAGTACTGTCTGAAATTTTAAAAAATCCCTGACGCTCAACCCTCCAGTGTAACGCGAAGCAGAATTGGTCGGCAGAATGTGATTTAACCCTGAGCTATAATCACCAAGAACTTCGGAAGTGTATTCCCCGACAAAGAGTGAACCATAATTTAGGAGTGTGTCTATAATTTGCTCCGGCTTTTCTAAGAAAACAGCCAGATGTTCGGGGGCCATTCTGTTAGCCAGAGTAACAGCCTCTTCCAATTTTTTGACGATAATTATGATGCCATTTTTCGCCAGTGATCTTTTTGCCATCTCGCGAGTTGATACTCTTTTGAGCTGGTCCTCAATTTCTTTATTGACTTTTTTAGCCAGGGCAATTTCAGTTGTAATCAGGACCGGCCTGGCCCGGAGGTCATGTTCAGCCTGAGCGATAAGATCAGCTGCGATAAAAGCAGGATTGGCTTTTTCATCAGCGATGATTAAAAGCTCCGTTGGGCCGGCGATAAAATCTATTCCCACCTGGCCGAAAAGTTCTTTTTTAGCTGCTGTAACATAAAGATTTCCCGGGCCAACAATCTTATCCACTTTCTTAATCGACTCAGTTCCAAGGGCCATGGCTGCCACAGCTTGAGCTCCGCCTAACTTATAAATCTCATCTACCCGGCTGAGCCGGGCGGCATAAAGAAGAACGGGGTGGAGACTTCCTTCAAATGATGGGGGAGAGCAGACAATGACTTCTTTCACTCCGGCCAGCCTGGCTGGAATGGCGGCCATCAACAGTGATGAAAACAGCGGATATCTTCCACCGGGGACATAAATCCCCACTCTGTTTATAGGAATAATCTTTTGCTCGGCTATAACTCCAGGCTTAATTTTTAGCTTCAGGTTTTTGAGGCTATTCAGTTGTGACCGGCTCATGACTTTTAGATTTTCAGCCGCTTGAGCCATGGCTTTTTTCAGGCTGCTATCCACTTTTTTCTCTGCCCTTTTTATTTCCTGCTGGCTCACTCGAAAATCATCAAGGCTTACATCATCATACAAAATAGTAAATTTTTTCAGAGCCTCATCGCCCTTCTGTCTTACTTCCTTAATTATCTTGCGGACATCTTCCAGGCACTCCGGTTCAGCATAATCAAAAAAGGTCTTTTCTAATTCCTCTGCCCGGCAGATTTTAAGCATCCTGGCCTCCTTTTGATTTCTTTCTTCTGCGTCTGGCCAGCTCTCCAGTTACGGATTTAAGATCGATTTTTTCTTTGGCCAGGAGAACAGTCATAAAATAAATAAGATCAGCCGCTTCCCAGATGGCTTCCGGACGGCTTCTGGCCATAATCAATTCCTGAGCCTCTTCGAGGATTTTTTCTCTAACTTTCCGGTCGTCAAGCTGAGACGTGTAAGAGCCAGCCCGGGGGTTTTCCAGCCTGTCTTTCACCACCTGATAAAGATCTTCCAGCCTGAATTCCCGGTCGCCAAAACAAGAGTAACCCCCATGGTGACAGGCACCGCTTCCGGTCTGTCTGACGGTCAATTTAACAGTGTCCCCATCGCAATCGCTGCGGACGCTTCTGAATAATTGCTTATTTCCTGACGATTCGCCCTTGTGCCACAGACGATTTCGAGACCTGGAAAAATACCAGGCTTCACCTGTCTCCAGTGTTTTCTTTAATGATTCCTTAGAGCTCCAGGCCAACATCAAAATTCGTCCTTCCTCATCTGAGACGATGGTTGGCAGAAGATCACTCTTCCAGTTAAGCCCGGCGACGAAAGCCTCTTCCAGCCTGATTTTTTCTGAATAAAGGGCCAGCCCTAACTGAACATTAAAGTCCAGGCGACTCAGGTTTTCGATATCAGCCAGAGTAGTAACACCGCCCGAAGCGGTTATTGGCCGGGCTGTTTCTTTTCTGATCTTTTGAAAGAAATCAAGGTCGATTCCCTGAAGGCAGCCTTCTTTATCTATTGAGGTAATAAGTAATTCAGAGCCATATTCTTCCACCTGTCTAATAGCTTCACCCAGTCCAATACCGGCCGCCCTCTTCCAGCCATTAATCATGACCTGACCGTCGAGGCAATCAAGGGCCAGAATAATTTTTTCCCGCCCGGCGACCGCTTGAAGCTCCCGCAAAAAATTATGATTTATCTGGCTATTTTCCCAGAGGCTTGTCCCGATTATTATCCGGCTGGCTCCCAGCTCAATAATTTTTTCTGCTTTGTCTATGCTCCTGATGCCACCACCAACCCGGCATTCGGCCAGGGCACAGATTTCGGCAATAAGCTCACTGTTATCTCCAGTTCCTGTGGCGGCGTCCAGGTCAATGACGGCTAAAGGGCCAAAACGCCCGAAGTCTTCAGCTATTTTGACAGGTGAGTCAACTTCTAAAACCTGGTCTTTACCCTGCCTGAGCTGAACAGCCCGGCCCTGCGATAAATCTATGGAGGGAATAATCATCGGACTTTTACTCCTTTACTTTTTAGATAGTTTTTTATTTCCGGAATATTTAGTTCGCCAAAATGGAGGAGGCTGGCCAGGAGGACAGCATCAGCCTTGCCGGTATTTATGGCCTCATAAATATCTTCAAGACAGCCTGCTCCTCCCGAGGCAATGACCGGCACGCTGACTTTGTCTGAAATGGTGCGGAGAAGCTCAAGGTCGTAGCCTTCTTTTGTGCCGTCACGGTCAATAGAAGTAAGCAGAATTTCACCTGCCCCGAGTTCGACTCCTTTTCTGGCCCAGTCGGCTGCCTCAAGGCCCGAATCAATTCTTCCACCCTTCATAAAGGCGTGCCAGCCCTGGCCAACCCGGCCAGCATCGATCGAAAGAACAATAGACTGCGAACCAAAAGCTAAGGAGGCCTCTCTTAGCAGCAATGGATTCTCCAGGGCGGCTGTGCAGATAGAAACTTTATCAGCCCCAGCTCTTAGGAGTTCTTTGATATCGGAAAGACTTTTTACCCCGCCGCCAGCACAGAGTGGAATAGAGATAACTCTGGAGACTTTTTCCACGACCCCAATGAGTGTCTTACGGCTTTTCCAGGAAGCACCAATATCAAGGAAAGTTAATTCATCGGCTCCTTCCTCATAGTAGCGTTGAGCCAATTTTACTGGATCTCCGGCCGCTATGAGATTCTTAAACCTGATACCTTTAAAAACACTTCCCTCATCTACGTCAAGACAGGGAATGATTCTGGTGACTAACATTTTAAACTCCAGTTTGACAGCAGTTTGAGACCAGCCGGGCCGCTTTTTTCGGGATGAAATTGCACACTGTAGATATTGCCTTGCTTGATGGCTGAGATAAAATTTCCACCGTAGGAGGTTAAAGCCAGCACTCTATCGTTATCGCTCTTGGCAAAAACGGCGTAGCTGTGAACAAAATAAAAATATTCGCGCTCTTTTATTCCCTCAAACAAATAATCGCGTTGACTAACCTCAACTTCATTCCAGCCGGTATGAGGCACTTTGACGGAGGCTAATTTATGGCATTTTCCTCTGAAAAATCCCAGTCCAGGTTCTGCTGGCGATTCTTCGCTTCCTTCGAAAAGAAGCTGAAGACCCAGGCAGATACCCAGAAATGGCCGGTTTTCTTTCAGCCACTTTTTGATAGCCGGCCACAATCCTTTTCTTTTAAGTTCACCAGCAGCATAGCCAAAGGCACCGACACCCGGGACAACCAGCTTATCCAGACTGTCATCCACTTGCTTCCCATTGGCAATAAGCTTGTTTTTGAAGCCTAAGGTTTCAAAAGCTCTCTGGACAGAATTCAGGTTGCCTGCTCCATAATCAATGAGGCCAATCATCGGTCAATTACTCCTTTGAGACTGGGTATAACCTCTTCTTTCCAGGTAATAGAACAGGCCATCTGCAGTGCCCGGCCAATGGCTTTAAATATAGCTTCAGCTTGGTGATGGCTAC
>JAQULR010000037.1 GCA_028749205.1 Acidobacteriota bacterium
TTTTCCAGACGCTGATAAACTCTGGAAAGAGCATCCCCTTCCCTTGAAAAAAGTCCGCCCTGGTTGGAGCTAATTACCCCTTCCAGGTCGATGACAGTAATCTTGGCTTTGGCCCGGCTCTCAACCAAGATTACTTCCTGCATCTTTTCCTGGCCAAGAAAATCAAGGTTAATGCTGGGCGAACAGCCAGCTAAATAAAAAAGCAGGAGTGGTATAAGCCCTAACCAGTATTTTTTCTTCATCATTTTTCTCCTCCAGTCTGCTATTTTATCGCCCTTCCATTTTACCCCATTTTACGATCAACGATTTATCCCAATTGATTTTCCTCCCGAGAAAAAATCGAGTAAATATTGCGTCTAAAATCTTTAAGGGCTATTGGTAGATGGCAGCTTGCACCTGTCTTCTAATGGTAGGGATTTGAGAAGCTAAAATTTCTCTTCAGAATTCAAGTTTCAGGAAGGCAGAGCTCTTGATAAAATCCAGCTCACAATGCTGATCAAAACCGAGCCAAACACCGCTCCCCAAAAGCCATTGACATAAAACCCTTTGACTAAAGCTGAGACCAGCCAGAGCATCAATCCGTTGATAACCAGCAAGAAAAGCCCCAGAGTTAAGATGGTAATGGGAAAGGTCAAAAAGACCAGGATGGGTTTGATGATGGCATTGACGATCCCTAAGAGAAAAGCGGCCACCAGAGCAGCTAAAAAACCGTCAACATGGATCATCTTTGGAAAGAGATAAGAGATGATCAAAACCGCCACCATATTAATGATTAAACGCAGGATGAAAGGCATAACACCTCCTTCCTCGGGATAACCTCTATTTCTTAGAGGCACCCCACCTCCTCAGGACAAGTAAATTAATACCTTAAAAATATCCGCTGAAATCATATAATATATATCGTTTTCCCTGCGTCTTTGTCAAAAAATCAAGAAAAATATTTTTAGCAAAGTAACTTATGATTATTTTTCTATCTTCTTCCCGGTCCGATAAGCAAATAGGATGCTTTCCGCATAAATTCAGATAAGTAGCCTGGAAGATAAGCCTCCTCCGTCCCAATGCAGGGAAGCCTAAAATAGATAGTTCCGTCAGGTCCAACTCCATACAACGTTGGCGCGTATATGGGGCAATATTTTTTTAACTTTCTCGAGCTATGAATGGGGAATCTGGCTCCAGTGGTCTGCCTTATTTCGTCTAAGAGCGGCAGTTCTTTCTCCGGCACAACGCCAATAACTCTCGTGCCGCCCGGAGGATTATTGAGAAAATCTATAACCCTTAGACAGGGAGGACAGTTCTTTAGTGAGAAAAACAGAATTAGATTCAACTCCGTTTTGGCTGAAGATATCTGTTCCAATTGCCTTAGGGGAAAATCTATTGTTATGGGAGTCACCTTTTCCCGATATATCAAACTGCTTAAAAAAGAATAACAACTCCAGCTAGAATGAAAAAATGTTTCTTCATTGCTCGACAGAGTATTTGTATATCTCATATTGATAGGCTGCTTCACTACTGGTAATTGAACATAAATAAAGGAG
Source organism: Acidobacteriota bacterium (assembly GCA_028749205.1). Lineage (GTDB taxonomy): Bacteria > Acidobacteriota > Aminicenantia > Aminicenantales > Saccharicenantaceae > Saccharicenans. The sequence goes on from JAQULR010000037.1 coordinate 1,536, forward strand.
GCCTTTGTCTTTTAGATAATACAGCGGGATAAGCCTGTCCTCGGAAAAAAATGGAGCCAGGGATTGTTCATGCAAGACTTGGCCTGAATGATCATAAATCTGAATGTAAGGAATCCAATAGGGATTGCCATCGATTTTTTTCTCTCTGTTCACATAGATAACAGCGACAAAATCTTTGCCGGCAAAAAGGCCACTGGCAAAAGAGCGTTTGGTGACAATTTCCTCCAGCAGTTCTTTACCCTTTGGATTTTGGCGATCCATCACTATTTTCTTTGTTTTCTTATCTATGGGCTTAACTCTGAAATTCTTAGGTTCTTTTCCTATGACTCCTATCTTTTTTGACTTCAAGTCAATCTTGACCACTCTTAACCTCACATCCCTCACATAAAATAACGTATCTTCATAAATATCCATGAAGGCCAGAGGGAGAGAAAAATCAAGCTCTTCCTTGATCTTTTGGTATTCACTCATTGACTTGGCCCCATAATCATGTTCAATAGGCAAAATATATTCTGTCTTCCGGCCACTCCAATCTCTCATAAAAAGTTTGTATTTTTTCCCCTCTGGCGACACAATATACCCGTGCATCAGGATGTTTTTCTGGTAGATTTTTATGGTTCCCTCTTGCTCCCAGGCTAAAATATCGCCTATTTTTTTAAACTCATAGTTTTTGAGTTTCTCAAATACGCTGATTCTATGTCTTCCCGCATCGGCCACCGCCAGGTATGGTTTCTGATAATCTAAGAAACCCAATCCACCGAATTCGTCAGGGCCTGGGCCCATTTTGCCCCAGGCCCTGATCAGTTTGCCGTCCTCATTGAAAATCTTTATTTGATTCTCTTTATCTTTAAAGTCAGTAAAAAGAAAATTTCCATCTTCAAGGACAACAAAGCCCGCGGAATTAAATAACACTCCATCCTCTACGGGGATTTTTTTGATGAACTTTATATCCCAGGCAAAGCAGAGATTTGAAAAAATTAGAACAGCGCTTATAAAAGCCAGCTTTCTCATTTTGATCTCCTAATGGGAAGGAGTTTATCCCCAATGCTTAATTGGCAAAAACTATAACACAGTTAGATAGATCCACACAACAGTAATAGCCACTTCCACCCCAGGTTCCAATATATCTTCCGGCTAAGTACCACACTCCCTCCGCCAGGGTCCCGTCTCCACATGTTATCGTCCCATATATTGGAGCTCTGGCATAAGCTTTGACACTGAAATTTAATATGCTCATCATGATTCTCAAAAGAATGAGAATCATGACAAAGAGTGAAGACATTTTTTTTGCATGTTGCACCCCCTTACACATATTTTAGGTTTTTTTAATCTCCTCCCCTTTATTAGGGGAATAAAAAAAACACCTTTTGTCAAGTATTTTTCTCAATCAGGTTAGGACATAAAATCCAGGGGAGAAAAGGAAATACCAGGGTATGATCCCGATGCCCAGGGCAGCTAAGCCAGATTCCCCTAATTTCCCTATATATATTCCAGCTCTATAGCCAGATCTCACCTTTGGCATACAGAGCAGCCTGACCTGATATTTGAACCCGTTCTCCCTGGTAACGGCAAAATATTTCTCCTCCCCGTTTTGAAAGTTGATAGCCTCTGAGATGTTCCTTCCCGAGCTTCTCAGATCAATATGGAATTAAAGTACAATGGGCTGAACCGGTTTAACAGGGTCTTCTGGCACACCAATATCAGGAGCAAAATACCTGGAAACAAAATCATATTTTCTACCCCTGGCAGGGCTGAAGGAGACACACAGCCGCGGGATTGCCGCCGAATACCCGGTTGGAAAAAGCATCTACCTGATATAAAGGAATTCTCATCCTGACACCTCCTTAATCAGTATAAACCCATCTCTTTGCTCCCTGGCTAATCTCTCCACTAAATATAGCTTCATTCTCAGCCAGAAAGCAAAAGATTTTCGTGTAGATTTTCTCATGAAGCAACGAATCAGTTTCAGGTAGATTTTAGATGAGGCTATTCGTCTATTTGACATATTGTAACCTTCAATTTATACTTTCTTAGGATTAGTCGAGGGGCAAATTGAAGAAGTTATTTCTATTCGGAAATTACCAGCAAGTAACAAATTTGAGGAGGTCCAGCTGAAATGCCAAAGCCACCAATTAAAATCATCCCGAGACCAGAAGAAACAAAAGTGAGTTTATTTACATACTCTGTGACACATAATGCAGTTCATTCAACTGAACTTGATTCAAAAAACCTGTTAAATGCCATCTGGTGCGGAGATTGCCGGGATGTCCTTCGTGACTACTACCCTGACAATTATTTTGATTTGATTGTTACTTCTCCTCCTTATGCTGAGGCAAGGAAGCGTGTCTATGGAGGAATACCAGCGGATAGGTTTGCCGCCTGGTTACTTGATCGGACTGCTGAGTTTCTCAGGGTCTTAAAACCAAGCGGGACATTTATCTTAAATATCAAAGAAAAAGTAATAAATGGCGAGCGGCATACTTATGTTTTAGACTTAATAAAAGGAATGCGCAGCCAGGGATGGCTCTGGACAGAAGAATTCATCTGGCATAAAAAAAATTGCTATCCAGGCAAATGGCCAAACCGCTTTCGTGATGCTTGGGAAAGATTGCTTCAATTTAACAAGAGCTCTCATTTTAAAATGCGCCAGGAAGCAGTGATGGTACCAATGGGTGATTGGGCAGAGACCAGATTGCGAAAGTTAAGCCAGACTGATAAGCGTCGGGATGAATCCAGAGCGGGCAGCGGCTTCGGAAAAAATATCTCCAATTGGCTGGGCCGGGAGATGGTCTATCCGACCAACGTCCTTTATGGTGCAACAGAATGTTCCAATCGCAACCACAGTGCGGTCTTCCCCTACTGGTTGCCAGAATGGTTTATACGGCTCTTTACCGACCCTGGAGACATTGTGCTCGATCCTTTTCTTGGTTCCGGAACTACAGCTCTGGCTGCCAGGGATCTCGGCAGATGGTATGTTGGAATTGATACTAACGAAAAATATTGTGAAGCCGCACGAGACTCATTGGTCCAAACCATAAGAAAGAGGATAAATGGCAAAACTAAACTTAAACGAGGTCCAGAAGTACATAAACAACAACATCTCGAGCTTCCATTCGAGGAGATTAAAAAGTCTGCAGGCACTTAGGCTTGATAAGGTACTAAAGCGTAAAAATCCCTATTTGTTCAGGGCTAAGAACATTCTTCAGGCTCAGGACCTCATCAAATCGCTGTTAGATGCACATTTATCGTCACAAGAGGAGGCTATTTTCGGTGAGTTTCTCGAAGGTCTGGCCATCTTTATCTGTAATAAGGTTTATGGTGGAATTAAGTCAGCCGCAGAAGGCATAGACCTTCAGTTTCGCAAAGGCCATGTTTTATATATAATATCTATAAAATCAGGCCCAAACTGGGGCAATAGCCGCCAAATTGCCAAAATGAAGGATGACTTTCGAAAGGCTAAACGCGTGCTGCGGTCATCTGGAGCATACACAAACATAGAAGCTGTAAATGGCTGCTGCTATGGAAAGGATGATAAACCAGATAAAGGTGATTACCAGAAGTTATGCGGGCAGCTTTTCTGGGAGTTTATCTCTGGTGATAGTTCTTTATATATTGATATAATTGAACCTCTCGGGCATGAAGCAAAAAAGAGAAATGATGAATTCCAGGAGGCCTATTCAAGCATCATCAATAAGTTCACCCAGCAATTTATAGCTGAGTTTTGCGCGAACGGTGTAATTAATTGGAAAAAGTTAGTTGAATTTAATTCAGGCAAAGAACCAGGCAAGGATTAAATTCAACAGCCGAGGTTGTCGCCTATTTATAATGTTGATTGCCCCTGTTCAAACAATGGAAGGTAGTCTATTGCCTAACTTCCGGTGCGAATCTGCGTTACTAAGATGTTTGAGTTACAAGTGCATAAGTTGGGTGTTCCAATGGTGGCCAGCCTGGAGGACAAGGAAATAATGCCTAGCGTTGCTACGTTCCGACAGCTAGCAGCCTTCGTTTGTCAATAGGCGTCTAGTATTACGAGGTAGATCGGCGCCTTGTTTTACGAGGCCGACGGCACTGGTAGGTAGGATGATAAGAGGTATTTTTTACTTAACCTCCTCGCTGGCAGGCGGCTTGAGTTTCAGGTTCAGGTTTTTTAGCCGGTAGCTGTGTCCATCGATGTTGAAGAGATGGGACTTATGGAATAGCCGGTCAAGGATCGCGGTGGTAGCCATTTCATCCTGGGAGAAGGTATAATCGTCTAGTCAGTTCAGACCAAAAGTGGTCGCAAAATAAAATGTGTTTCCTAAGAATATGATAGGAGGAAACACAGATGAAAAAACGGAAGACTTACGATGACCAATTCAAAGCCAGGGTGGCGTTGGAGGCGGTTAAAGGACAAAAGACCATTTCTGAGATAGCAGCTCAGTTTGAGGTTCATCCTAACCGGATAATGAAGTGGGAAAAGCAGCTCTTAGAGAACGTAGCGGGTGTGTTTTCAAGGAAGCAGGAGCCTGAGGTAGAAGAAATGAAGGAGTTGATAGATAAGCTGTACAAGAAGATTGGGGAGCAGGACAAAGGACTATCAATTAAACAGTATAAGATAGATTTTATTTATCCCATAATAGGAAACTTTAAGGGTAATATATATGAAAGTAGCTTTGCGTCAGCTTACACACACACATCAAAAAAATGACAAAAATAGATTACGGGTTATATCTCGCTAATAAAAGAATTAATCAGTGCCTCTTCGGCAAATTATGCGTGACACTAAGTGGAGATATAATACCATGTCAAATGGCGAGGTCTCACCTTATAGGGAACGTTTATTCAAATGATGATACTCCTGGAGAGATTCTTAGAAGAGGCCTTTTGGACAATTATTGGTATCTGACCAAGGATAAGATGGAAACATGCAAAAATTGTGAATATAGATATGGATGTATTGATTGCACAATCTTAACTCATAATTTTGTTCATGGAGCTATATCCAAAAACCTATTCTGTTTATATTCTCCGTTTGTAGGGCAATGAACAATACTAGATGGTATGTCCCTTCAGTATTCTGTCTTATTTTGATTTTTACATCCTGCTCCGGTCATAAAGAAGGCCAGTGGAAGGGAGTAACAAAAATTGAGAACGGAATCACGGTAGTCAAAAATCCTTCCCGGCCGATGTATGAAAAGACAATCCTCGAATTGGTTGAAGAAATATCCATAGGAACAGCCAGCTGGCCGGAAGAGGCCCGGATTGGTGAAATCAGTTGTTATACCGTTGATAATGATGGCAATATTTATGTGGGTGACAGCAAGAATTATTGCTTAAAAGTCTTTGATAATAATGGTCAATACTTGAGAAGTATGGGAAGAAGAGGTCAGGGACCTGGAGAATTCACTGTACCACCCTCTAAGATTCAATTGACGCCTTCTAAAGAGATTATAGTTTCAGCCAACTCTTTAAAATTCTTTTCTCCTGAAGGCAAATTTCTCTATGAATTAAAGAATCCGATCTTCTTATTCAGCGATGTTTTAATGGATGCCGATAGCCGCCTTTACCTGTACAGGTCTGAATTCGATGGAAAAGAAAAGATTTATAGGGCACTCCCTCCTTATGAAAGCTTTGAGAATATCATCAGTGTGGAAGAGGAAAGGACAACCCCGCCGCCACGGCTCAGATATGCTCTTATCTCCGGTCATATTCTCGCCTGGGGATTTTCATCAGAATACAGAATCCATTTAGCCGATCAACAAGGCAAAATAATCAGGATAATAGAAAAGGAATATAAGCCCTGGCCGCTGACTGCCGACTGGAAATCAAAGTATCTTGATAGCCTGCCAAGAGGATTTCCAAAAGAAGGCCATAATTTCAGAGCTTCGTTTCCCGCCTTTGATTACTTCTTTGCCGACGATTCGGGACGTCTTTTTGTTAAGACCTTTGAGAAAGAAGAAGCCACAGGAAATTATCTTTTTGACATTTTTGATCCAGAAGGCCGCTATCTGACCAGAATAGCTTTGAAAGTTAGCCGGGAGATTTCCTTGAAGCAAGACAGCTTCATGATAAAAAATGGCAAGCTATATGCTGAAGATTACGATATTGAGGGTTATTCGATATTAAAAAGATTTAGCCTAACATGGAATCTTAAGAATGAAAAAAACCACCAAAACCAGGCAAATTAATAAGGTGCATCCTGGCCTGCCATAACTCTGCCAGGTATTATAGGCTCGGGTGAAAAGATTAAAACATCAAGTTCAAAGGAGAAGAGAGCTGATTATATTGAATATAATAAATTTAAGCCAGGAGAATGAGGTTCTGGTCTTTCTCCTTCCTTCTCTGCCATATCAGGGTAGCTTTTATATTCCCTTTCCAAGCGCCCCCTATTTAACTCTTAAATGGGGAGAAGAATACTTTATTAGAACTAAGATGGTTAGAAACGAGGATGTGAAATGCTCCCCGAAAACTGGACAAGGCAATAAGGTGCGAAATGGCCTGCCATAACTCTCAATAGGAGGTATGGTAAAATGGCCAGTATGAAGCAACCTTTAAGGCACGGGTGGCGCTGGAGGCGGTCAAAGGGGAGAAGACCGTTTCCCAGGTAGCCAGTGAGTATGGGGTACATCCTAATCAGGTACGTCAGTAGAAGGAACATTTGCTGGATGTATTACCCGGGATATTTTCAGACCGGAGGAAGAAGACAGAGGAGGAGCGGGACGAGTTAGAGGCGGAGTTGTATCAGCAGATAGGGCAGCTCAAGGTAGAGAACGATTGGCTTAAAAAAAAATTTCAGCAGCTTCAGTAGAGGAAAAGAGACGGCTGGTGGAAAAGGATAATAGGAAGGTGTCAGTGGCCAGGCAGTGTGAACTATTGGATCTCTGGAGGTCCTCATATTATTACAACTCAGTAGCCGATGATGACTATAACCTTGAGCTCATGGGCTTGATGGATGAGCAATATACTAAGTCGCCGTTTTATGGGGTAAGGAGGATGACCGCCTGGTTAAGGGCTCGGGGCTATGAGGTAAATCCCAAGCGAGTCAGAAGGCTTTTCAGGCGGATGGGGCTTCAGGCGATCTATCCCCGTAAGAAAAATGGAGATACTGCACCAGAGCTTAGGCTATCGAACACCGTCTGAGGTCTATTTTGGAGGTTTTAAAGCCTCACATCAGGTTGAGGCAGGCGAATGAAATGGTTAAGATAAGTCAGAATAGGCAGGTCCAAAGTGCACGTTATACAAGCCCTCTTTCTGTCCAAACTATGGAGAGCACCTCAGGTTTTCAACGAACGGAAAGGCCTAATAAGTAATCAGGTGGAAGCATGAAAATATGGAGGAGAGAAAATTTTTATAAAGGGCAGAGGGGCACCTGCAGCGTAAAATTATTTTTCTTAGGGCTGATTATCATAATATTTTGTATCTTTAGCTGCCAAAATCAAAAAATTACCTGGAGAGGCAGTATTAAGAATGAAAAAGGCCTAACGGTTGTTAGAAATCCTGCGCGGCCAATATATAAAAAAGACATAATTTCTTTTGAAGAAGAGCTGCAGATTGGTTCAGCCGATAAATCAGAGAAATATATCTTTTCGGCGATAGATGGCCTTGATGTAGATGACAACGGCCATATATATGTTCTGGATAGCCGGGCGGCACAGGTAAAAGTCTTCAGTCCGGACGGTGAATATTTAAGAAGTATAGGAGGGAGAGGACAGGGGCCGGGCGAAATGCAAATGCCCCTCTTCCTCCAGATCACGGCTGATAATGAACTTGTCGTTCAAGATCTGGCTGCTCAGCATTTTTTATACTTTTCTCTTGATGGACGATTTCTCAGAAAGGAAGCTTACTGGGAAGAACGTGCTCTTCGGGCTGTCAGATTAGATCAGCAAGGCAATCTCATAGGATTGAAAATGGGGGCACCTCCTCCGATGGGCGGCTGGGTGTTAAGGAAGTATAATTCAAATTTCGAGCCAATAATGACACTGGCTGAACAGCCCCCGGATATGGCTGCCAAAACAGAATATAACATCCTCAGGCCGACGTTTTATTTTGATATTTTCTCCAACGATAATATTATCTTAGGCAATTCTGAAAAATATGAACTGGATATTTTGAACCCCCAGGGGAAACTTATAAAGAAAATCCTGAAAAAGTACAGACATTTGCGGATTCGTGATGACGATAGAGATTTCTATAAGGAAAGATACGAAAGTTTCATTAAAATTGGCGGGAAGCTGAATTTCCCTGGTTATTTTCCATGTTTTTGCGGTCTAGCCGTTGATGACAAGGGCAGGATATTTGTTAAGACCTTTGAAAGAGAAAAGACCAGAAAAGATGTTTTCTATTTTGATATTTTTGATGAAGAAGGGAAGTACCTGGCTAAAATGCCAATAGCAATTAACTTAAATCGAGACTCGGTCTGGAAAAACGGTAAGCTTTACACGGTGGAAACGAGCCAGGAAGGGGTCCCGATGGTCAAGAGATTTAAAGTAACCTTCCTTTTTTAGCGTGAGGTGCTCTCCATAGTTTGGACAGAAAAGGGGCTTATATAAGGTGCTCATTTAACAGAGAGCTATATTTCGTCTTGACTACTAGATCATCTCCACATCGCTCCCTTCGAATATCCCCGGCTCTGAAATGTCTGGATTTGCTTAAACATCGCTTTATTAATCATTCCTACTTCCTATAAGGTTTCTTTCTACCTTACAGGAACTCGAAACCAATGGGAATTCTATTTACCATCCCTATAGGATTTCTGCTTACCTCTGCCATTGCATTTCTGTTTATCATTACCCCTGCATTTTAGCTTACCGTTACCAAATAACCAACTGCCATAACAGCGGTTATAGCCGGTAAGTCCTATGAATTCCTCAAAGACCTGGCCCTTGGCCTTCTTAGAGCTGCTCTGATACTTATGGGCTAACTCCTTTAAGACTGCTCTTTTAATTTTCATCTCTAAATCAATCTCTTCGCCTCCTGGTTAATCTCACCCCTGAATTTAGCTTCAACCATAGCCAGAAGGCAAAAGATTTTCGTGTAGATTTTCTCGTGAAGCAACGAATCATTTTCGTGTAGATTTTAGATGAGGCAATTCGAGTACTTGACAAGATGTTTTTTTTTATCATATTTTTGGGAAAGGGGTAACAGGCAATGCCTTGGGTGGCCCTTATATTAACGGATAAAAAAAATCCTTAAGTTATTTTTAGGGAGGGTTGAAATGAAAAAGTTTCAGGTTTTAATTTCTCTATTTATTTTCATTTCACTAATTTCTGTTATTCCAAAAAGTATTAGCTCAGATTGCTTACATTCCTATGCTGTAGGATACTGGTTTGCGCCCTGTCATATGTATGATTGGGTTTGTGAATATTGTGGGGATTGTCGTATGAGCTGCGTTTACGAGGCCGTATATATAACTTGTACTGGCGATGACGGGAACGAATACTGGCTATCAAGAGTCAGGAATGAGTTTTGCTGGGGTATACCTATAATAATATAGTTATGTTAAATTAGGAGGTAAAGATGAGAAAATTCTTGATTACCTTATGGCTTACACTTTTTCTATTCTCTCTCAACTATTCTCAAAACTTAAAGCTGGAACGAGAGATTGACCTCAGCTTTTTTCTAAAACCTCACCAACCTCATCTGGTTTTTGCCGCCATTGATTCCAGCGGAAACATTTTCATCACCCAGCGAGGAAAAGGTACTTTTCTCAAACTTGATCCGGCAGGAGAGGTCATTCTAACGGCTCCTCAGACAATAGAAGGAGAAATTACTAAGTTTGATATTGACAACTTAGGTAATCCGGTTTGCGTTTTCGCCGGAAGATACACAGAGAATCGTGCATCTCTACCATTAGTGTGGTTTGACGGGATTACAGGGAAAAAGATAAGGGAGATAAATCTGGGCGAGAAATTTAATCTCGTAGCTCACTTGAAAATTCTCCGGCCAAAAGATATCATCCTGGTGAATGGAATCGCCAAAGATGAAGGGCTGCCCAGGCATTCTCTTCACCTGGTAGATTTCAACGGAAACAGGCTGAAGTCTTTTTCTCCTCTCAAAGAACAGGCCGCATTTCCAGAAATCGTTAACAGGAATCCGGATTATTTCGCTGTCGATCCTAAAATTGATTCGAATAGCCTGATAATTTTTCAAGCATTCCCTTCCAAAGGTCTGATTGATTACTTCGATTATGCCGGCAATCGCCTGGGAGACACAGAGTGGGCAGGCAGTGACCTGTTTCTGGCCTATTCAGGAAATTTATGGATCAGAGACAAAGATGGATTTAAGGTGTTAGAAAAAAAGGGAGATAGGTTTGTGCCCATCAAGGCAAAAATAAAAGATGACCAGGGTGCTCCTATCAAGTGGTATCCGTTAGCTCTGGATTCTTCAGGAAAAATATATTTTCTTGGAGATAAAACACTCCAAACTCTAAAAATATACAGGCTCCAGGATTGATATAGTCTATCAGGGTGAAATTTTCCTTATTTTGCGCTAACAGGTTTTAATGCCCGGGATATGATGAATCCCAGTTAGCTTTTAGCTTTATAATTTTGGCCCAGCGGAGCTTTAGCGATTTTTACCCTTTTAAAAAATGGAAGACCTTTCAATTGGAAATTAGAATAAACTGTAGAAATTAAACTACCAGCCTAAAAATATTAGAAAAAAACTCAGTACCATCTTTCCACCAAGCAATAAATGTGCTAAAGTCTGAAAACTTTCTGGAGGACAGAACCACGAAATACGGAGTTCTGGCCCTCAAAGGCTGCGCAGTCTTTGAGGGCAGAGGATTCGGAGCCTACGCCAAAACCTGGGGGGAAGTTGTTTTTACGGCCAGATTCTATTTCAGACCTACCTGCGTATCGGCAACTACGGCGTTAGCCCAGAAGATTTTGAATCCGAGCGTCCCTGGATAAAAGTCTATGTCGTTTCCGAATACACTCGCTTTTCCCCCCCCCATTATACATCGAGAAAATCCCCCGACCGCTGGCTCGAAGAATACAGAATTCCCTGCTTAGAAGAAATAGGTACCAGAGCCCTGGTCAAAAGGCTCAGACATTACGGGGTGCTTCCCGGTTTGCTGGTGGGCTCAGAAAAGCCCATAAGAATCAAACCCCTCATAAAGGAAGCCAGGGCCCTCCCCGACCCCAAGGCTTCTAACCTGGTAGCTGAAGTTTCAACCAGAGATATCCACATTTACAACCCGGAAGGCAAAGTCAAACTGGTTCTGATTGATTGCGGAGTAAAGCTGGGCATCATAAGGAGCTTGATTAAACGCGGCGCTTCTGTCATCAGAGTCCCTGAAAATTTTTCATAACCGTTCCTTCCCCCAGGAAAGAAAGGTCTATACTGACCCCCTAAGGAGGTGGACACCTCTGAGAGATAGAGTTTATACTTAGTGAGGAGGTGTCAGGATGAAGCAGCGGGAATGGCTGCTACTATGGAAAGGATGATAAACCAGATAAAGGTGATTACCAGAAGCTATGCGGGCAGCTTTTCTGGGAGTTTATCTCTGGTGATAGTTCTTTGTATATTGATATAATTGAACCTCTCGGGCATGAAGCAAAAAAGAGAAACGATGAATTCCAGAAGGCCTATTCAATCATCATCAATAAGTTCACCCAGCAATTTATAGCTAAGTTTTGCGCGAACGGTATAATTAATTGGAAAAAGTTAGTTGAATTTAATTCAGGCCAGGAGTGATTAAAAATGGCTAAAAAAGATTTTCTTGGGTATCTAAAGGTAATATTTGCATTGGCTTTTTTTGTTTCTCTTCGCTCAGCCAACTAGCTTCAAAAGAAGTAGAAACTGTCTTTTTTAAGGAAAGGGATAAGGTCGCTCAAAAATGGGATGAGTTATTTACCGAACACACGCTGATTAATTTCACCTATAAAAATCAACCGCTATCAGGATTTGGGCTTCTCGGAATTAATTCTAAAGGCGATTATTTTTTGTTCAGCCGAGTAGAGGAAAAGATTATGCAATTTGATAGGGCCGGAAATTTCATCAGATTTATTGGCTCCATCGGGCAGGGTCCTGGCGAGTATCAGATGGTTACCAAAACCTTTTTTGACCAGGAAGATAATTTATATCTTTATGATGCTGCGACTCTAGCAATCAGCATCTTTAGCTATCCTGATTATCAATTTTTAAGACAAATACATTTAAAGTCAATAGTGAATAAGATCTTTATAAATAGTGAAGGCAATTTTATTACTTTTTCATCTTTTAATGTTCCCAGCTTATTAAAAAAATATGACAAATCTGGAGAGCTGCTGATTGAGACTTTTAGACCTGAAGACGAAAGACTACGGGTCGCGATGGCTCCCTTTAATCCGGGAGGATTGGCCGATATTCCAGGCCTCGGTTTTTTATTTATGGCTCTTCTCCAAATTTGTTGATGAAAATGCATCAGGGAAGGAGAGGAAGATATAAATAAGTTCTTATTTTTATTAGAGTTAGAATCAACTACACAGAATAAAACGATTTCTCTATATCCTTTCGCCGATATTTTTGCTCTTAATCTCAATGATTCCCTCAATGAAACCTTAGGCTTATTCAATAACGCCTTCACTTTTTTATCAACTAATCGGGAGATGAACCATAAGTTTAAACAAAACTTTGAAGCAAATGAAGCTATTGATTATACAATCTTATGCAACGGTGATGAGGTCATTTATTTTCATATGGGCTCATTGAGCTTTGACAATTATTTTCAAATAAAAGATATTATCGGTGATAATTGAATCTTGAGAGCAAAAAAGATCGTTGTTAGCGATCTTAAGGAGAACATAAGATGAAAAAGATAATGGTGGCTCTGTTTTTCTTATTTTTATTGTTACCTGTATGCTCATCAGCAGAAACTAAATATGATCTGAAATTGGTTAAGAGTATTGGCGATAATAGAAATGAATATCTATTTTTCAAAATAACTTCGGCTCTCATTTCACCTGATAAGGAAATATTTGTCGGAGACAGCGGGGGCCATTTTATAGCTAAATATACCTGGGATGGTAAATTCGTTAAGAGAATCGGTCAGCCTGGTCAGGGCCCTGGTGATTTTAATTATATCTTTGATCTTAATTATCTGGATAAAAAAATATATGCTTATGATCTGGAGGGCCTTAGAATCACTGTCATGAACTTTGATCTAGAGCCAATTAAATTTATAAAGCTACCGGAGCCCATACGGGGCCAGGTATTTATTACCAGAGATGAGAATATACTATGTTGTGGCGTAGGGCCCGGGGATTCTGCCCAATATGGTTTGGAGAGAATAAAACTATTAACTTCAGATGGGAAATTAATTAAATCATTCTTCAGCCAGACCCAATTTGGAGAGCTAAAGCCTCAAAAAGACCTGCTTCAATGGGCGGTTGAACAATGGACCGCAGAACTAATAACTGCCTACTCGGCTGATAAATCCGAAATTATTATTAGCTTTGAGTATCCTCCAAATCCAGTAAAGTTTTTTGTTTATGACCTTGAAGGCAAACTTATTA
>JAQULR010000081.1 GCA_028749205.1 Acidobacteriota bacterium
AAAGCTCATTTGGGCGCTTATAAGTGCTGATGTACTGGCCATTAACATCGGGCTGGGGGAGTGGAAAATGGTAACGAGGAAGCTCCTGACTTAGCTTCAAGATAACCTGATTTTCAAAATCCAGTTCATCCAGATGGTCAAATGAAGAAGAAATTTTTAAAACATATTTCTGGGCGGACTCGGTTTGTATCAGAAAATTCTGTGAGCGGTCACCGGGAAGATCCCTGATTTCCTCCGTCGCCAGGGCGAAAGCCTTGATGGCTATTTTTCTAGCTTCTTTTAAGCTAAAGTGCGGTTTTTTATAGTTTTTAGAATTCATGATGCTTTCACATTGCCTGTAGAAAATAAAGTATTTCTATTCTAAGAAAAACTTATCCTTAATTCAAACCGCTGAAAATTAATTCAGAGGTAATTTTTGGTATTTTTTGCCCGGGCCTCTCTGTTCGGAAAGAACTCTATCTCTAAAATAAAGAAAACATATCTTGCTTTTCGGGGTGCACTATAAAAAGCCATCAGCATTCAGGTGGCTTTAGAACCGGGCAAAAAAAGTTGCTATGATTAGTACCGAGCAGTAAAGAACAGCGGCCGCCACATAGGGAATTCTCCCGGCCCGGTTTAACGATTTGAATGTCGGGTTTTTCATTCCTACCAGGACAACTGTTGCCAGGGCTCCTCCGAATATCAGGAGGGCTGCCACGCTGAGATAGGGATCAATAAGAGATGGCAGACGGTCGCTGAGAGAGATGTTTCCCGCAATGAGGTTCTTGGCTGTCTCAAGACCGGCTGGATCCTTTATAGCCAGATGATAATAAGGCAGCCTCGAGGTGATGCGAAATAAGCCCTTAAGCATGTGGGTGAGGGCCACCACCGGGAGAAAGATAAGGCCAAAAGTCTTTAAAGAATCCAGGAGGGATATCCGGTTCAGGTATTTCCCCGTGAGCCCTGGTAGGAGAAAAAGAACAGCCGGCAGGCCCACAAAAAGCACCAGAGCATGGATTAGATGTCCCCACTCTCCGGAAGCCCCCAGCCAGGAGGTGATGAGGTCCGGAAGATAAAGCAGGGCTTGTTCCGATACCGACCACTCTTCGGATATCTCCCATATGGCCAGACCGCTGGCCAGGAAAAGAAGAAAAAACTCAGCCGTACTAAGCCTGATGGAGCCGAATAAATCAGCCATGGGTTTGCGGACGGAATGTCTCAGGTTCTTGTAGGGACAGACCTTGATGCAGTGAGTACAAACGAGGCATCTGCGATTGTCTTTTATCCGGGGAGGATAAAGATGACTGGTACAGCTTCGGGCAGTCAAAGTGTAGGCTCTGGAAGGGTCGACGCAATCTTTGGTCCTGCAATTCTCACATATTTCCTTATCTTTGACTCTCCATTCTAAAATTGAACAGCAGGCGTAAAGGCCCAGTAGCCGGCCTACCGGACATAAATAATCGCAGAAAGCCCTTTTCTCGTAGATAAGCCCGGTCACTATTGCAGTGGCAAATAAGAAAAGGAAAAAGGCAGACATCCGCTCGGGGTAGCGGTGAGCCCAAAAAGTCCGGATGAAGCCCAGCAAGGCCAGGCTGTAAAATACTGTAATGCCCCATCCGGAGGTAAAAAAGCGAGGAGCCCGGCGCCTTAATCCAATTTTACCGAAAAAAGAGTTGACCAACTCCATCGGGCAGACCTTGCACCAGACCCGGCCCAGCACTGTAGCGCTGATGAGCACCAGAGGCCACCACAAAGACCAGACAATGAGAGCCGCAAGGTTGGTATTGCGGAGTGTACCGGCCATTTTTTCAGACACATGGGGAACAACCAGACCTCCGGCCACAAGAAGACCGAAACTTATAAGAGTAAAGATCTGAGCAGCCAGTGGATAGGCTCTGGAAGAGGCCAGGCCTCTTATGAATTTAGGCCTTAAAAGATCCATTTTCTTCAAAAAAATGATATACAAAATTCCCCCTTAAAGTCCAGAAAAATAACGCCCTTCATATCTGGAGAGGCTTTTCTGCTTGATATACCCTCAGGTCATCTGATGGGGTATAAATGTATGAAGCGAGATGGTTGCTCAGGGAGGCGGTCTTGACGGAAAAAGGGGTTTTTTGTATTATAAGTGCGGTCCGTGGGGCTGTAGCTCAGTTGGGAGAGTACGTGACTGGCAGTCACGGGGTCGC
The DNA here is from genome assembly GCA_028749205.1 of Acidobacteriota bacterium. Taxonomy (GTDB): domain Bacteria; phylum Acidobacteriota; class Aminicenantia; order Aminicenantales; family Saccharicenantaceae; genus Saccharicenans. Next base: position 2,166 of record JAQULR010000081.1, read on the forward strand.
CGGTTCGAGCCCGGTCAGCTCCACCATTTTTTTATACCCTTACTTAAAGCTTTGCCTTCCTCTTCGCCCGCCCGCAGTTTGGCCCCAAGGATTTTCGGTTCAGTTAGATTTAAAATTTATGCCCTTTGAAAGTGAGGGAGTCTTTATAGGAAGTAAGATTAATTCTTATGTCACTACGACGGCTTTCAGTCTTTATTATCCAGGAAAGCTTCGGCAGCTTTAAGGGCCAGGGCAGCCGCCTCGAGGTCGTCGCGGTTACAGAGGACTATAGAGGTGACACCTTCGTCGAGGAAACGCTCTATGGCTGTCCGGAAGCCGGCAGTCTCACCGTAATGCCAGGCTCGGGCGCGGCCTTTCCAGGGATTAAGAAACCAGCCGAAACCATAGGCGGCCGGCGTTCCGTCTGGCTCAACAGGGCCGGCTCCAGGGTCAGGAACTATGACCGGTGTGAAGGCGAGTTTTAGCTCATCGGCTTTGAGCAAGGTATTCTCGCGAAGAGCAGCATCCCATTTAGCCAGGTCGTTAAGCGAAGAATATATTCCTCCATCACCGAGAGTGGCTGAAGTGGGGCTCTGGTCTTTCAGCAGCCATTGTCCTTTTTCTCTGGTGTAGCCGAAGGCTCGCCTTGAGACCTGGTTTAGGCCCGGCACATAGGCTACAGTCCCGTCCATTCCGAGTGGTGCAAAGATCCGGTCATGAAGGAAGCGATGGAAGGGAAGGCCAGAAGCTTTTTCCTCGATCAGCCCGAGAAGGACATATCCAGAATTGCTGTAGTCCCATCTGGTTCCAGGGGGGAACTTGCCGCCTTTCGTTCCTGTCAGAAGGTCAAGAACATCAGAATCCTTGACCTGAACCTCTTCTACTGGTCGCCGGGGGTCGACAGGTGGCATGAGGTCTTCGTAATCGGGGAGTCCGGAGGTATGGTGAAGGAGATGGAGAACGGTTATGTCCTTTCCGTAGGCCGGAAATTCTGGCCAGAAATCTGTCAAACGGTCATCGTATTTAATCTTTCCATCACGGACGAGAAGCATGACTGCAGCCGCCGTGAATTGCTTGGTAAGTGAGGCTAATCTGAAATTTGTCGAGGAGTCGATAGGTTGGAGAGTCAAAAGATAAGCTGCTCCATAGCCCCGCTCAAAAACCCGCCTGCCGTCTTTAATGACCAGGACGGCAATTCCTGGGTCGCGTTCAGAAGCCAGGCCTGAAAAAAAAGCCTCAAGCTTTTTGACTTCAGATTGGGTTTCTGGCTTACAGGACATAGACATCATGATAATCGTAATAGCCAGGATTTCAACGATATAGTTCTTCATGAAGGTCATTTATTCTAGAAGGTAAACTGAGCAAAAACTGACCACCTCAGGAGAAGGAGTCACTGGTTGACTTAGAGCTTTCTCTTCGATCATTTATCCTGAAGTATAAATAAGGGCGCCAGAAGATGTCAAGGAAGGTTCAAGGCGAAAAGGGGACATGAGACGATTTTAATAACTAATAGAACGCCCTGGCCTTTAGGATTCGGATAGGATAGGAATGAATGGTAAATCATGAGATAGGCTTTTTAGGGCGGGGTTACGCCTTCGACAAAATAGAGGGGCTATAGGCTTTAGCTTATAGAGGTTTCACTTAAATCGGTTCGTGTTCCTCGTCCTTCCGAGACCTCCCAGCTTTAATGAGTAATTCAGGCTAAGTTAACTTTAATTCAAAGGGAAAGTTTGACTTGAGCTGTAGAGTGTTTTGTAGGGTCACTTTCAGAGGTGGCTTTTAAGGTCAGGGTAGCTTCTTTAGAGCTTGATTTTTCTGGGCGGATGTAGACTGTAATTTCTGC